>QHCC01000049.1 GCA_003243915.1 Pseudonocardiales bacterium
GGCCTACCGCGGCAAGGAGATCGACGCCGAGGTCATCGACGGCCGGCGCAGCGTCGTCTGGGACCAGGCCGAGAACCGCCTGCACGCGCAGAAGGCCCTGTTGACATGGCTGCTGGAGCACAGCTGATGTCCGCGACGAAGCGGCCGGCCGGCGTGCCGGTGCCCGAGCTGAACGGTCCCGTCACCAAGGCGGCCCGGCAGGCGCGGATCGTCGCCGTCCTGAGCCAGCGGGCGGTCCGCTCGCAGGCCGAGCTGGCGACGGCGTTGCAGGCCGCCGGCTTCCACGTCACCCAGGCGACCCTCTCGCGCGACCTCGACGAGCTCGGCGCGGTCAAACTGCGCACCGCCGACGGCGGATTGCCGGTGTACGTCGTCCCGGAGGACGGCTCGCCGCTGACCGCGCGTGGCGTCGGCGACGACCCACCCCAGCGCCTGGCCCGGCTGCTCGCGGAGCTGCTCATCTCCGCTGAGGCCAGCGCGAACCTCGTCGTGCTCCGCACACCCCCCGGCGCGGCGAACTTCCTCGCCAGCGCGCTGGACCGGGCCGGGCTGCCTCAGGTGCTGGGCACGATCGCGGGGGATGACACCATCCTGGTCATAGCCCGCAGCTCCGACGGCGGGCGCTGGCTCGCCGAGCATCTGGTCAATCTTCCGCACACCCTCAGATCGGAGACCTACGTATGAGCAGGCGCATCGTCCTTGCGTACTCGGGCGGGTTGGACACCTCGGTGGCCATCGGCTGGATCGCCGACGAGACCGGGGCAGAGGTCGTGGCGGTCGCCGGCGATGTGGGCCAGGGTGGCGAGGACCTCGAGGTCATCCGGCAGCGGGCCCTGGACTGCGGCGCGGTCGAGTCGGTCGTGCTCGACCTCAAGCAGGAGTTTGCCGACGAGTACTGCCTGCCGGCCCTGCGAGCCAACGCGCTCTACCTCGAGCGCTACCCGCTCGTGTCGGCGCTGTCACGGCCCATCATCGCCAAACACCTCGTCGACGCCGCGAAATACTTCGGTGCCGACACGGTCGCGCACGGCTGCACCGGCAAGGGCAACGACCAGGTCCGCTTCGAGGTCGGCATCGGCGCGCTGGCCCCGGACCTGCACGTGCTGGCGCCGGTCCGCGACTCGGGAATGACCCGTGACAAGGCGATCGCGTTCGCCGAGGAGAAGGGTCTGCCGATCGACCAATCGAAACGCTCGCCCTACTCGGTCGACCAGAACCTGTGGGGGCGCGCCGTGGAGACCGGCTTCCTCGAGGACCCATGGAACCCGCCGATCGAGGACGTCTACTCCTACACCGCACCGCCGGGCGCCACGTCCGACGAGGTGATCATTTCCTTCACCGGCGGCGTGCCCACCGCCATCGACGCCAAGCCGGTCTCGGTGCTCGAGGCGATCCTCGAGCTGAACACCCGGGCCGGAGCGCAGGGGGTCGGCCGACTGGACATGGTCGAGGACCGCCTCGTCGGCATCAAGAGCCGCGAGGTGTACGAGGCCCCCGGAGCCATTGCCCTCATCACGGCCCACCAGGAGCTCGAGGACCTCACCGTCGAGCGCGACCTGCGCCGGTTCAAGTTCGGTGTCGAGCAGCGCTGGACCGAGATCGTCTACGACGGCCTGTGGTTCAGCCCGCTGCGGCGCGCGCTGGACGAGTTCGTGGACTCCTCCCAGCACCACGTCACCGGCGACATCCGGCTGCGGCTGTCCGGGGGAAGTGCGGTGCCCACCGGCCGCCGCGGCGACGGATCGCTGTACGACTTCGGCCTGGCCACCTACGACACCGGCGACACCTTCGACCAGAGCCTGGCCAAGGGGTTCGTGCAGCTGTGGGGACTGCCGAGCCGGATCGCCGCACGCCGCGACCTGAAGTCGAATGGCTGAGGACGCCACCCGGCTGTGGGGCGGCCGCTTCGCCGGTGGTCCGTCCGCGGCGCTGGCCACGTTGTCGGTGTCGGTGCACTTCGACTGGCGACTGGCGCCCTACGACCTGCTGGCATCCAGGGCGCACGCCGGGGTGCTGCACCGCGCCGGTCTGCTCACCGACGACGAGGCCGCCCGGATGGTGATCGCCCTCGACGAGCTGAGCGCAGCCGTCACCAGCGGGCAATTCCGCCCGAATATCGCTGACGAGGACGTGCACACCGCCCTCGAACGGGGTTTGCTCGAGCGCCTGGGCACGCTCGGCGGCAAGCTGCGCGCCGGGCGCAGCCGCAACGACCAGGTGGCGACCGATCTGCGGCTCTACCTGCGCGAGCACGTTCGCCGACTCGTCCTGGCCGTCGCCGATCTCGAGACGGCCCTGATCAGCGTGGCGGAGCAGAACCGGGGCGTCGCGATGCCGGGCATGACCCACCTGCAGCACGCCCAGCCGGTGCTCTTCGCCCACCACCTGTTGGCCCACGTCCATGCGCTGGCCCGCGATGTCGACCGGATGCGCGACTGGGACAAGCGGGCCGCAGTCTCGCCCCTGGGCTCCGGTGCGCTCGCGGGCTCGTCGCTTCCGCTCGATCCAGCCGCGGTGGCGGCCGAGCTGGGCTTCGACCGTCCCGCCGCGAACTCGATCGACGCGGTGTCCGATCGTGACTTCGTCGCGGAATTCCTCTTCGCCGCGGCTCTGCTGGGCGTCCACCTGTCGCGCATCGGCGAGGAGGTCATCCTCTGGGCCACGCCCGAATTCGGCTGGGTCCGCCTCGACGACGCCTGGTCGACCGGATCCTCGATCATGCCGCAGAAGAAGAATCCCGATATCGCAGAACTCGCGCGCGGCAAGTCCGGACGGCTGATCGGCAACCTGACCGGGCTGCTGGCCACCCTGAAGGGGCTGCCGCTGGCCTACGATCGCGACCTGCAGGAGGACAAAGAGCCGGTCTTCGACACCGTCGAGCAGCTGATCATGCTCCTGCCCGCGGTAACCGGCATGATCGCGACCCTCGGCATCGACGGCGAGCGCCTGGCCGCGGCGGCGCCGGCCGGTTTCGCGCTCGCCACGGACGTCGCGGAATGGTTGGTGTGCAGGGGCGTGGCGTTCCGCGAGGCCCACGAGATCAGCGGGTCGTTCGTGTCCTACTGCGAGCAGCGCGGGCTGGACCTGCCCGAGCTCACCGACGACCAGCTCGCCGAGGTTGATCCGCAGCTGACGCCGGAGGTGCGTGGGGTGCTGTCCGTCGAGGCGGCGCTGCGAGCCCGGTCCTCGGTCGGCGGCACTGCTCCGGCGCGGGTGGCCGAGCAGTCGGCCCAGCTGATCGATACGGTGCATGCCCAGGTGGCCTGGGCGAACGCGAAGCCAGGCAGCTAGTGCCGGTTGCGCGCGCGCTGGTCGCAGTGCCGGCTCAGCAGCTGGCACGGCGCCTGCTGGGGGCGGTGCTGGTGTCGGGGGTCGGTGGCACCGAGGTCGCGATCCGGCTGACCGAGGTCGAGGCCTACGAGGGCCAGGACGACCCGGCCTCGCACGCGTTCCGGGGGGTCACCCGGCGTACGGCCGTCATGTTCGGGCCGCCCGGTCACCTGTACTGCTATTTCACCTACGGCATGCACTGGTGCGCCAATATCGTCTGCGACGTCGAGGGCCGGGCCGCCGCAGTGCTGCTGCGGGCCGGCGAGGTGGTGCACGGCAGCGAGCTCGCGTGGACCCGGCGACCGGCAGCCAAGTCGGCGGCCGAACTGGCGCGTGGTCCGGCTCGCCTGGCCAGCTGCCTGGGGCTGGGGTCGGCTCACAGCGGGGTCGATCTCTGCAATCCCGCTGCGGTGGTCCGGCTGGAGTCGATGCCTCGGCGTAAGGCGGCGGGGGTGCGGGCCGGTCCGCGGGTCGGCGTGGCCAAGGCCGCCGAACGACCCTGGCGGTTCTGGCTGCCCGACGAGCCGTCCGTTTCCGCATTCCGGCCGGGCGGGCGCAAACGGGTGGCGCCGGACCGGCAGACTGACCCCCGTGAGTGAGCCCTCGACGCTGCCTGACGACTTGCGCGACGCCTACGAGGTACTCGCCTCGGGCGCGGCGCAGATCCTGCCCGCCGACGGCCTGGCCGAGCGGCTGCTCGCGGCGCGGCGCGAGCAGCGGGCGCTGCGGGTCAAGCTCGGCATCGACCCGTCGGGCAGCGAGCTGACACTCGGCCACGCGGTGGTACTTCGCAAACTGCGCCAGTTCCAGGACTTCGGGCACACCGCCGTCCTGGTGGTGGGGGGCTTCACCGGCCAGGTCGGTGACCCGTCAGGGCGCACCGCCACCCGTGTCGCGCAGAGCGCCGACGAGGTGATCTCGAACGCCCGGGGCTACTTCGACCAGCTCATGCAGATCCTCGACCCCGCCCGTGCCGAGGTCGTGAACAATGCCGAGTGGCTTGCCACGATGCAGCTGGGTGAGCTGCTCGGCTACACCAGGCAACTCACCGTGGCCCAACTGCTCGAGCGCGACGACTTCGCGCGCCGCTTCGCCGCGCAGCAGCCGATCACCCTCTCGGAGTTCTTCTACCCGCTGCTGCAGGGCATCGACTCGGTCGAGATCCGCGCCGACATCGAGATCGGCGGCACGGATCAGACGTTCAACAACCTGGTGGGACGCGAATTGCAGCGTTCCCGCGGCCAGTCTGCGCAGGCGGTGCTGACGGTCCCCCTGCTCGTCGGAACCGATGGCGTCGAGAAGATGGGCAAGTCCCTGGGCAATTACGTCGCAATCGGCGAGCCGGCGGCCGAGCAGTTCGGCAAGTTGATGAGCATCCCGGATGCGGCTGTCGAGCAGTACGCCCGACTCTGCACGTCCCTGCACCCGCGCGAGGTCGACGGACTCGGTGCCGACGCCGCCGCGGGTGGCGTGGCGGCGAACCGGGCCAAGCGCCGGATGGCTCGCGAGGTTGTGTCCCTGTATCACGGCTCCGCGGCGGCGGCGGCCGAGGAGCGCTTCGACGCCCTGTTCAGCCGCAACGAGGTGCCCGAGGACGCCCCCGTTCATGCCGTCCCCGACGGCGACCCCGTGCATCTACCGGCGTTGCTCGTCAGCGCCGGACTGGCGGCCAGCAGCAGCGCGGCCCGCCGCGACATCGACGCCGGCGCCGTGCGTATCGACGGGGTCGCGGTGCTCGCCAGACGCTACGACGTGCCATTGGCCGAGCTGATCGGCAGGGTCCTCGCCACCGGCAAGCGCCGAGCGGTGCGCCTGACCGGCTCTGATTGACCTGGACTGCTGCCAGCGCCGTCGCAGCCCCGCCCAGCGCGACGGGTCCAGCGCGTCAGGTCCACCGCGTCAGGGTCCAGCGCAGCCCGGCCCAGCGCGACGGGTCCCCTGATCTCCGCCGATCGGCCGGCCCGCGACGGGCTCCTGAGCCCCGAAATCAGGGCGCGACAGGCACTGCGATCGGGGATTTGACGCGCGTTGTGGCGGGTCGCTAACCTTCTCCCTGTTCGACGCACGGAGCCATCACGGCCAGCCGGGAGACCGGCGCGCACGAGGTGGGGCCGGTCGAACGTCCCCCAAGCGCGACGCGCCACGGATGGTTCGTGTGCGGCGACCAAGAGGGAAGCGGGCGGGGCCGGGGAGGTTTGACCGAGCGGATCCGACCGAGTAATGTATCGTTGGTTGCCCCGGACCGGCCTGAAAGGGCCCGGGCGGTGTGCGTCCGCTCCTTGAGAACTCAACAGCGTGCCGAAAGTTAGTGCCATTTATTAACTCTCGTCTACGTCATCGGCTTGCCGACGGCGTGAAGAGATTCCTTTGGTACATCGAGCAAGAAAGAGCGACACTTTCTGCGGTCGCAGAGGAACGTCTCTGCGTGCAGAGGTGAAGTCCAGCTCGTATGACCGGTGATTGAAGCCGTCGCAAGGACGGTGACTTTCTGTGTCGACAACCCCGGTTCGCCGGGTAGTCATATAGACATTCACGGAGAGTTTGATCCTGGCTCAGGACGAACGCTGGCGGCGTGCTTAACACATGCAAGTCGAGCGAGGCCCTTCCTTCGGGAAGG
>QHCC01000050.1 GCA_003243915.1 Pseudonocardiales bacterium
CTGCTTGACACAAAGAGGCCTCGGTAGGTGGTGGAACGAACGCAATGAGGATCAGTCACGCTAAGCCAACATCGTCTGCTTCGCGAGCGGGCCTGCGTTGGCCGGTCGTTCAGAACCGTTCGGGCGGGTATCGCGGTTCGCATCAAGTGATCGGATTGATCTTCGGGTCTCGATCCCGACCAGCGTTGGAAGGGTGTGACTCTGAAAGCCGTTGTAGCGCTCGACCGCGAGGTCCGGTGCGGACTCGGCGAGGCTCGAACGTCGAACCCGAGGGTTCCACGGGTCGCCGCTGCGTGCACAAGTGCGGGTCTTGGAGTTGTCGAAGTCCACGCATGACGGTTCGACTCGCCCAGGCTCGGCGCTCCCGGTCCTTGATGTGGGTACCGACACCGTGCGGGCCATCGTGCCTGCCTCGTCCGCCAAAGCCGACTTCGCGGACGAATGGAGAAGCCCGTGACCTCGCCGTCCGGCCTACGGTCCGCGCGGATGCGACCGAGCGGATGATCGTGCAGGGAGCGGAGGTGGCCCACGCGATTCGGCGAAGATTCTTCAAATGGCGTAACGCCCCCCATCGCCCTCGTGCGCGTCCAGGCAGGAGAGGAGGCAGGGGGGCCGGGCGCTGTGCACGGCTGCGGGCAAGTCGGGGAGACTGGGTCACGTGAAGGGTCTATCTCGCTAACGGCACCTCTCTGTGTCAAGCCGGCGGCGACAGAGAGGTGCCGTTAGTCGGACAGTCCCGCTCGTCGTTGAACTGCGGTTATGCGGAGCGAGACTGACCGGCGGCGGATGAGGACTTGTGTGAGCCCTGGATCGGTCGGCCGAGTATGGACGGGTTTGCGCTACGCGGCGACCAGTTCGCGTGCGGGCAGCTTCTTGTCCGCGAGTAACGCGTGGGCCACGAATGCCAGGCCGATAGCTGTGAGCGTCCACGCGATCAGGTCCAGCGTCGGGCTGCCTATGATCACGGCCGCGATGAAGTGCAGGGGTTGCGAGACCGTGACGGCCCATGCAGCCGAGGTGGGGATCCGCCGCGTCCTGAATAGAGCGATGCCGAGCAGCACTGTTCCTATGACGTGGCCCACGACGAAGATGGCGAGGCCGACGTTCACCGTGGGATGGGCGGCGTCGATGAGGTTGGCGACCTGGCGGGGGTCTGCGTGCGAGTGAGCGCCGCTCCAGAGCAGGTAGTCCTGGCCGAGGAGCACGCCGAGGCACAGGTACCCGGGCACCGACAGGGCCAGCGCCCAGGTCTTGAGGCGGCTCGCCGGTAGAACACCTGCGGCAGCGATGACTCCGGGCACGAGCGTGACCAGAGCGATCAACCCGAGCCAGAGAACGGCGCTCTCACGATTGGGGTGGGCGTCGACGGCGCGGACCGTGGCAAGGCTGTTGCTCGCCGTGTAGTACGGCAGCAGGAAGCGCAATACGCCTACGCAGAGCGGTCCGATCGGGAGCAGCACCAGAGCTAGGCGCCTCATCGGGTCACCACGTCGCTTGTCGACTCGCGACCCACCAGAACCACGCCTACGGCGGTCAGGACGATGATCGCTACGGCAGCGGCCAGGGCCCCGACGGGCACGTCGTGGACGACGAATGCGGGTGCGGCGGTGAGCGCGGAGACGATCCGCATGACGAGCAGCGGGCGCAGTGCCGAGCGGCTGCCCTGCCACGCCTTGGCGATGAAGTACAGCGACGCGACACCCAGCGCGGCGCTGAGCGCGGCGATGGCGTAGGGCGGGTGGCTGCCGTCGGTGAGGACGAGGTCGGCGATATCACCGACCGACAACAGGCCGAGCAGGACGAGCCCGGTCCGAACTGATGCGATCATGGTGTGCTCCTTCGGGTAGCGGATGCCATGAGGCTGGTGCGGGGACGTTCCCGTCGGGCAGCGCAGACGGCCCGCCTGGCCGGGACGCTGCCCGGCGCGCTCGGGAACCCATCCCGTGACATCGGGAACAGCGCCGGTCCACACTCATTCCCATGCGGAGCAGGGCGGTTGCCGGTGCATTCGCGCTGTTCGCCGTCGCCCTGGCTGTCGTCTCGGTCGTGTTGACGCTTCGCGTGCATTGGTCCTTCCAGGAGGCCTTGGACGCGTTCGTTGTGAGCAACCTGGTCATCGGACTCGGCTTCGCGTTCTGTGGAGCGCTCATCGCGTGGCACAGGCCGCGCCACCCGGTGGGCTGGATGTTTGCCATCGGCGGGATCTGCCAGCTCGTCACCGCNNTGTGATCTCCCAGCTCGTCCCCGCCGCATGCGCCCCCGCCGCTCAGGCGTTGCACGACGGCGGTGCCCCGCGGGTCGCTGTACAGCTCGCGGTGACGGTCTTCGCGTGGGCGTGGCCGATCCACATCGGCCTCGTGCTGCCGTTGTCTCTGTATCTGTTGCCCGATGGCCGCTTGCCGTCGCCGCGCTGGCGCCCGGTGTTGTTCGCCGTCGCAGGCACCGCCCCACTGTTCATTCTCGAGATCGGAACCTCGGAGGCACAGCTCAACGGTTTGCCGAACGGGTTTTGGACGTTGCCGCAGCACGGCGCGTGGGCGATCCTGTGGTCGGTCAGCGAGCTGCGATGGCTGGTGTCGATGCTGCTCGGGCTTGTGGCGCTGCTGGTGCGTTACCGGCGCGGTGGCGAAGCGGTGCGTCGGCAGCTGCTCTGGCTGCTCGGCGCCACTGGTGTCATTCTCGCGGCGGTGCTGCCGTGGTCACTGATCGCCGGTACGCCGATTGCGGTGTTGTTCGCGATCCCGCTGCTGCCCGCGGCAATCACGGTGGCGATCCTGCGCCACGGCCTGCTCGACATCCGCCTCGTCTTGGCCCGCGGCCTCAGCTACGGGCTCCTTTCGGGTCTGGTGCTCGCGGGTTACGCGGTGCTGGTTCTGGCGCTGTCCGGGGTCGCGTCCGCGCTGGTGGTGTCGCTGCTGGCGTTCCCGCTGCGCGCTCGACTCCAGCGAAGTGTGGAGCGGCTGCTATACGGGGAGCGCGACCCTCTTCGTGTCGCGTCTCGGGTCGCCGAGCGGCTCACCGACCTCGCCGCCAGCTTGGACGAGGTACGCACGGCGATGCGGCTGCCCTGGGTCGCCGTCTGCGTCGGGTCCGAGACGGTTGCCGCCGCAGGCACGGCGCCAGAACACTCGGTGCGGCGCCTGCTCGGTGATGGTGCCGAGCTGGTGATTGGGCTGCGCCGCGGCGAGCTGGTTCTCGCTCCTGCAGACGAGCGCGTCCTCGACCTGCTGGCCGGGCCGCTCGCCGTGGCCGTGCACGCGACATTGACCTCCCGAGCGTTGCAGCTGTCTCGTGAGCGGTTGGTGGCCGCGCGGGAGGAGGAACGGTTGCGGCTGCGCCGTGACCTGCACGACGGGCTGGGGCCGCTGCTCACCGGCGTAGCGCTTGCCGCCGACGCGGCCGCGAACCTGCAGCTGACAGCACCGGACCAGGCGGCGACCTTGCTACGGGGAGTCCGGACCGACACCCGCACCGCCATCGCCGAAGTGCGCAGAGCCGTCGACGACCTGCGGCCACCGGCGCTGGACGAACTCGGCCTGACGGCGGCGCTGGAGATCAGGGCGGCACAGACGGTGCGGCGCGCAGACGGCCAACCGTTGCAGGTCACGGTCGAGGCCGTCACCCTCGGCCAGCTGCCTGCGGCGATCGAAGTCGCTGCCTACCGGATCGCGACCGAAGCCCTCAACAACGTCGTGCGGCATTCCACCGCGACCTCGGTCCGGCTTCATCTGCGCCTCGACGACGACCTGATCGTCGAGATCCTCGACGACGGCGCCCTCGCCACTCACGGCACCTGGCCCCCCGGCGTCGGAATCACCGGGATGCGCGAACGCGCCGCCGAACTCGGCGGCTCCTGCGACATCGGCCCCGCCTCGCACGGAGGAGCGGTCCGCGCCCGCCTTCCCATGGTGCACGCATGATCCGCGTCCTGATCGCCGACGACCATCCCGTCATGCGTAACGGCCTGGCCGCGATGCTCGGCTCCCTGGATGACATGGACGTCGTGGCGGTCGTCGCCGACGGTCGTGAAGCCGTGAAGGAGGTCGTGCTGCAGAAACCCGACGTCGCGCTGCTCGACCTCCACATGCCCAATCTCGACGGCTTCGGGGCGCTACGCGAAATCAGCCGCCTCGTCCCGAACACCGCACTGTGCGTGCTCACCATGCACGACGATGACGACTCGCTCTTCGCTGCAATGAGAGCCGGAGCCCGCGGGTACCTGCTCAAAGGCGCCGAGCAGGAAGACATCGCCCGCGCCGTCCGCGCCATGCACGCAGGCGAGGCCGTATTCGGCCCCGGCGTGGCGCGACGGGTGCTGCAGCAACTGACCGCGCCACCCGCCCTCGTCCGGGCGTTCCCTGAGCTCACCGACCGTGAGTTCGAGGTGCTCGACCTCCTCGCCGCCGGTCAACCGACCCGCACCATCGCCACCCGGATCGGCCTCGCACCAAAGACGGTGAGCAACCTGGTGTCGAACATCCTCGCCAAGCTGCACCTGGCCGATCGTGCACAAGCTGCCGTCACCGGACGCGACGCCGGCCTCGGCGGAGGACATCACTAACCACACCGGCATTCCGCGCTGACGCTGCAGCCCGTTCCGACAGCAGGATCCCCTTACGGGACAGTCTGGGCGCACATATCGACGCCGCATGCCCCGGTTCTCGTGGCAGAACGCCGCGCCAGATTCGGCGATCGCGAGCGCGGTCGGATTCACTCGAACGAGCGCGCGCGGGCGTTGAGACCCTGCCCGATCGGCTCAATTCGAACAACGGCCTGTCTCGCGCCCCACGAGTCGAAACAAGCACGCAAGCTTGATCCTGATGTGTACCCGATGTGTACCCGCAGCCCAAATCGTGATCATGGAACGAGTCAAGAAGAGGCTACAGGCCCCGTAATACGGGATCTGTAGCGTGGTGCCCCCGGCAGGATTCGAACCTGCGCCACCGCCTCCGGAGGGCGGTGCTCTATCCCCTGAGCTACGGGGGCGGCAAACCCGGCAAGCCTAGCAGCGCAGCCGGGCCTGATTAGCGGGTCGGCGGCACGGCTACAGCGGCCCTCAACCGCCGTCGCAGACGGTGCTAGATCGTGAAAGTCGGGTGACCGAACGTGCTCTGGTGCGCTTTGAACAACGGCTGGGAGCACGTCGCCCCGTACTCCGGCGTCGCCTGCGGGGTGTAGCGCACCGCACCGATGAATTGCTGGATACGGGAGTCCGACGCGTCGTCGACGAAGAGTTGGTAGTTCCACGACTGGAGGGAGATGTTCGTCTTCAGGCTCGGATACGGGCTCATGGCCATCCGGTCGACGCCGGCCACAAGTTTCGACAGGGTGTCCACCTGCGCGGCGGCGAGGCCCGGCTTGTAGGTGATCCACACGGCGCCGTGCTCGAGCATGTGGACGGCGTTCTCGTTGGCAATGGCCTTGGGGTAGACAGTGCCCGAGCAGTCGGCCCAGACCTGGCTGTGGTTCCCGCCGATGGGCGGTGACGCGTCGTACGTGACCGTGGTGTCCACGTGGTTGTGATTCGGTTCGACCTTGTGGATCAGGCCCGTGATCGACTTGGCCGCCGTGACCTCCGGTTGGGTGTAGGAGGTGATAGCCGACTTCTTGCTCTTGTGGTGAACGACGGCGTAGGTGACGATGCCGGCCGCGAAGACCACGATCAAGACGGTCGTGACGATCAGACCCCAGGGGGTCTGTTTCTGGTTGACGATCGACTTCCCGGGCTTCTTCTTGACCGGTGGCCGGGCGGTGGTCTTTGCCGCGCTGTTCGGCGTGGTGCCGGCCCTGGACGATGTCCTCGATGCGGTACCTGGCTTGACCGGTGCCTTCGCGGCCGCGCCTGACCTGGCCGGGCTCTTCGGGGCGGTGGCTGCCTTGGCCGCGGGGTTCTTCGGGGCGGTGGCCGCGTTGCCCGGCGAGACCTTTGGGGCAGCGCCCGTCTTGCCCGGTGATGCCTTCGACGTTGCGCCGGACTTCGACGATGCCGAGGGGGCTGACTTGCGCTGAGCCATGGGGCTGCCTTCTCGTGGCCTGCGGGGGATGGACGGAACTGACCGGTTGAGTCTAGGTCGCCTCGCTGTGAGTGCGGTGGCGCGGGGCCCGACGCAGAGAATTAGGCCCCCATGCGGCCACTACGATTGAGCGGTGACTCCCGCCGACCTCTCCGGAGCCGTACGCGCCGCAGTGGCGCAATGCCTGGCCGCGGGGGATTTCGGCGGAGCGCCGCCCGCCGACGTGCTGATCGAGCGCGCCAAGAACCCCGAGCACGGCGACTACACCACCAACATCGCCATGCGGCTGGCCAAGCCGGCCGGCAGAGCGGCGCGCGATGTCGCGGCGGCGATCGCGGCCCGCCTGGCGCCCGTGGAGGGGATCGCGCGCGTCGAGGTGGCCGGCCCGGGATTCCTCAACATCACCCTCGCGACCGCTTCGTTGGGCGAGCTGGCACGGGCAATCGTGTCTGCTGGAGCGAGCTACGGTCACGGCGACGCGCTGGCCGGGCAGCGCATCAATCTCGAATTCGTATCGGCGAACCCCACCGGTCCGGTCCATCTCGGCCACACCCGCTGGGCTGCGCTCGGTGACAGCCTGCGCCGAGTGCTCGCGGCCACTGGAGCCGAAGTGGTGGCCGAGCACTACATCAACGACTTCGGCGCGCAGATCGACAAGTTCGCCGCATCCCTCGACGCGGTCGCTCGCGGCCGTGAGGTCGCGGAGGACGGATACCACGGCGAGTACGTCGTGGACGTCGCGAAGCAGGTGGTCGACGCCCACCCCGACGTGCTCGGCCTGCCCGAGGACCAGGCGGTCGCTGTCTTCACGTCCGTCGGCTACCAGCTGATGGTCGACGCCGCCCGCACCAGCCTGCAGCGCTTCCGGGTCGAATTCGACGTGTGGTTCTCCGAACGCAGCATGCACGCCTCCGGCGAGGTCGAGGCAGCCCTCGAACTGCTGCGCGAGCAAGGTCATGTCTACGACACCGATGGCGCGGTATGGCTGCGCACGACGGACTTCGGCGACGACCGCGATCGTGTTCTCATTCGTAGTAACGGAGAGAAGACCTACCTGGCGGCCGACGCGGCTTACTACCTGGACAAACGCCGGCGCGGCTTCGACCGCTGCATCTACCTGCTCGGCGCAGATCACCACGGCTACATCGGCCGGCTGCGCACGATCGCTGCCTGCGCCGGCGACGACCCCGACCAGACCCTCGACGTGCTCATCGGTCAGCTCGTCAGGTTGGTCCGTGATGGTCATGAGGTGCGGTTGTCGAAACGAGCCGGGACCATCGTCACGCTGGACGACTTCGTCGACCTGGTGGGTGTCGACGCCGGGCGATACTCACTGGCTCGCTGGTCGGCGGACACTCCGCTCACCCTCGACGTCGCCGAGATCACCCGCAGTTCGAACGACAACCCCGTGTACTACGTCCAATACGCCCACGCCCGCACGTGCAACGCGAAGCGCAACGCGGCCGAGCTGGGCATCAGGTTGGATGTGTTCCGCCCGGAATTGCTCGACAGCCCGCACGAGTCAGTTCTCCTGGCGGCGCTGGGTGACTTTCCGAGCGTGGTGGCGACGGCGGCGGAGCTGCGCGCTCCGCACCGCGTCGCGCGCTACTTGGAGGAGCTCGCCGGCTCCTATCACCGCTGGTACGACGCGTGCCGGATCATCCCCTCGGGTGACGGCGAGATCACCGACGTCAATCGCACCCGAGCTTGGCTCAACGATGCCACCAGGATCGTGCTCGCCAACGGACTCGACCTGCTCGGCGTCAGCGCCCCGGAGCGGATGTAGATCGATGAGCCGCTCAGCCCACCCCGCGGGGACCCGCTACGCCGATGTCATGCCCGACGCCCACGCGGTCGCCGCCCCGGACGATCTCAACCGGCTGGACGCCTCGATCTGGCCCGCGTCTGCGCAGCGGGTAGGCGGGGTCCTGCAGCTCGGGGGCGTTGCCGTCACCGACCTGGTAGCCGAGCACGGGACGCCCGCGCTCCTGCTCGACGAGGACGACCTGCGCGGCCGAGCGCGTGCGTATGCGGCTGCCTTCCCGGGCGTCGACGTGTACTACGCCGGCAAGGCGTTCCTGTGCACCACCGTTGCCCGGTGGATAGCCGACGAGGGCTTGGGGCTCGACGTCTGCACGGGCGGTGAGCTAGCGGTTGCGCTGGCGGCAGGTTTTCCGCCCGAGCGGGTTGCGCTGCACGGCAACAACAAGTCGGTGAACGAGCTGTCACGGGCCGTCTCCGCCCGCATCGGGCACGTCATAGTCGACTCCTTCGTCGAGATCGAGCGACTGGCCCAGCTCGCTGCGGCGGCCGGTATCCGTCAGCGCGTCCTGGTGCGGGCCACCGTCGGAGTCGAGGCGCACACCCACGAGTACATCGCCACCGCGCACGAGGACCAGAAGTTCGGCTTCTCCCTGCGCGACGGTGCCGCGGAACGGGCCGTCGCAGCCGTTCTCGGTGCCGACTCTCTCGAACTGGCCGGGCTGCACTCGCACATCGGCTCGCAGATATTCGACACCGCCGGCTTCGAGGTCGCGGCACATCGCGTCGTCAGCCTGGCCGCCGCGATCCACGCAACCCACGGAGTGCACATAGACGAGATCAACCTCGGCGGCGGCCTCGGCATCGCCTACGTGCCAGGCGATGACCCGGAGACACCGAAACAGACCGTCGACCGGTTGAGCATGATCGTCGAACGCGAATGCGTCGCGGCAGGTCTGCCCGTACCACGGCTGTCCGTGGAGCCCGGGCGGGCCATCGTCGGTCCGAGCGCGATCACCGTCTACGAGGTCGGCACGGTCAAGGACGTCACGCTCGACGGCGGACTGACCCGCAGTTACGTGTCCGTCGACGGCGGGATGAGCGACAACATCCGAACCGCCCTCTACGACGCCGAGTACACCTGCGCACTGGCCAATCGCAGCTCGGACACGCCGCCGAGGCTGTCGCGCATCGTCGGCAAGCATTGCGAGAGCGGCGACGTGGTGGTCCGCGATGCGTGGCTGCCGTCCGACGTCGAGCCGGGCGACCTCGTTGCCGTGGCCGCCACCGGCGCCTACTGCCGCAGCATGGCGAGCAACTACAACCACGTGCCGCGCCCGCCGGTCGTAGCCGTTCGTGGCGGCTCGTCCAGTGTCATCGTGCGGCGCGAGACCGAGCAGGACCTGCTGCGCCTGGACACCGGCTGGCAGGCGAGGGCCGGTGAGTGACGCGCTGCGGGTGGCGCTGCTCGGGTGCGGTGTCGTCGGCTCACAGATCGTGCGGTTGCTGCACGAGCAGGGCGACGATCTGGCCGCCCGCATCGGCGTACCGCTGGAACTCGCCGGCGTCGCCGTGCGCCGGCCCGGCAAACACCCCGACATCGCCGCCGACCTGCTCACCACCGACGCCGCTGCGCTGGTCGCCCGCGACGACGTCGATCTGGTCGTCGAGGTGATCGGGGGCATCGAACCGGTCCGCACGCTGTTGCTCGCCGCGCTGGCCGGCGGCAAGAGCGTGGTCAGTGCCAACAAGGCGCTGCTGGCCGAGGACGGCGCAACCCTGCACGAGGCGGCCACGAAGGCTGGCGTGGACCTGTACTACGAGGCGGCCGTCGCCGGGGCGATCCCGTTGCTGCGCCCGCTGCGCGAGTCGCTGGCCGGCGATCGCATCACCCGCGTGATAGGCATCGTCAACGGCACCACCAACTTCGTCCTGTCGCGCATGGATGCCACCGGCGCCGGCTTCGACGAGGCGCTCGCCGAGGCCACCACACTGGGCTACGCCGAAGCTGACGCCACCGCCGACATCGACGGCTTCGACGCGGCGGCCAAGGCCGCGATCCTCGCCGGCCTGGCGTTCCACACCCGCGTCAGGGCCTCTGACGTCTACCGCGAGGGCATCGGCGAGGTCACTGCCGCGGACCTGTCCAGCGCCAAGGCCATGGGCTGCACCGTCAAGCTGCTCGCCATCTGCGAACGCACCCGGGCCGGCGACGGCGTCGAGCGCGTCGCGGTGCGGGTGCACCCTGCCATGATTCCGCGCACGCACCCGCTCGCCGGTGTCGGCGACGCGTTCAATGCCGTCTTCGTCGAGGCGGAGGCCGCCGGGTCCCTGATGTTCTACGGACGCGGCGCAGGCGGGGCGCCTACGGCCAGCGCCGTACTCGGTGACCTCGTAGCCGTGGCCCGCAACCGCGTCAACGGCAGTAAGGGCGCGGGCGAGAGCTCGTATGCCGCGCTGCCGGTGCAGCCGATGGGCGAGGTCGCAACCCGCTATCACGTCGCGCTCGACGTGTCCGACGAACCTGGGGTGCTGGCCGCTGTGGCCGGCACCTTCGCCCAGCACGGCGTCAGCATCCAGACCGTGCGACAGGAGGGCCGCGGTGACGCGGCCACGCTGGTGCTTGTCACGCACAGTGCCACCGATGCTGCGCTCTCCAGCACCGTGGACCGGCTGTCCGGCATGCAGTTCGTGCGCCGCGCCGCAAGCGTGATGCGTGTCGAGGGCATGTCGTCGGACCAGGACAGCTGATGGCCGGTGCCGTGTCGGGCCCCGCGCCGAATCAGGGCGTCGCGCCGCAGCGAGCGGTGCAGTTGTGGCCGGGGGTCATCGAGGCATTCCGGGATCGGCTGCCGGTCACCGCCTCGACTCCTGTCGTCACGCTGTTCGAGGGCGGCACGCCGCTGGTCGCCGCCCGCGAACTGTCCGCGCGCACCGGCTGCACCGTCTACCTCAAGGTCGAGGGCGCGAACCCGACCGGCTCCTTCAAGGACCGCGGCATGACGATGGCGATCTCCAAGGCGGCAGAGGAGGGCGCGAAGGCGGTCATCTGCGCGTCCACCGGAAACACCTCGGCCAGTGCTGCTGCCTACGCCGTGCGCGCCGGCATGACCTGTGCGGTGCTCGTCCCGGCCGGCAAGGTCGCCCTCGGCAAGATGGCACAGGCCCTCGTGCATGGCGCGCGTCTGCTGCAGGTCGACGGCAACTTCGACGACTGCTTGGAACTCGCGCGCAAGCTTGCCGTCGACTATCCCGTCGCGCTGGTGAACTCGGTCAACCCCTACCGCCTCGAGGGGCAGAAGACGGCCGCCTTCGAAATCTGTGACGCGCTGGGCCGCGCTCCAGATGTGCACTGCATCCCGGTCGGCAACGCCGGGAACATCACGGCGTACTGGAAGGGCTACCTCGAGTACGCATCGGACGGCGTGGTCCAGAGCACTCCACGCATGTTCGGCTTCCAAGCCGCAGGCGCCGCTCCGATTGTCAACGGCGCGCCGGTGCTCGCACCCATGACGATCGCCACTGCCATCCGCATCGGAAACCCCGCATCGTGGACGTCCGCCGAGCAGGCCCGCGATGAATCCCGCGGCCTGATCGCCGCCGTCACCGACAAGCAGATCCTCGAGGCATACCGGCTGGTGGCTCGCGCCGAGGCCGTGTTCATCGAGCCGGCGTCGGCCGCGAGTGTGGCGGGGCTGCTGCAGACCGCCGCTGACGGCCGCCTGCCGAAGGAGTCGACGGTCGTGTGCACCGTCACCGGCCACGGCCTCAAGGATCCCGAATGGGCGATCTCCGGAGCACCGAAGCCGATCACCGTTGCGGTCGACGGTTACGCAGCGGCAGTGCAGCTGGGCCTGGCGTGAAGCCGGCCTTCCGGGGCGGACCGGCGCACGTGCGGGTGCCGGCGACCAGCGCCAACCTCGGTCCGGGATTCGACGCGCTGGGGCTCGCGCTGGCGCTGCACGACGATGTCGTGGCGCGCGTCGGCGAGGACGGCCTGCAGATCGACATCGCGGGGCAGGGGGCCGATCTCGCGCGCGACGAGACGCACCTGGTCGTGCGCGCGATGCGCCGGGTGTTCGGCCGGCTCGGCGGGCAGCCGCGCGGGATCGAGCTGTCCTGCGCAAACCGCATCCCTCACAGCCGCGGGCTCGGCTCCTCTGGCGCGGCCATAGTCGCCGGCGTCATGCTCGCCAGGGCACTGGTTCTCGGCGGTGAGCGGGCCCTGCCTGACGACGAACTGCTCGCGCTGGCAGCTGAGATCGAAGGCCATCCCGACAACATCGCAGCCTGTCTGCTCGGCGGCCTGACTGTCGCCTGGACCGAGCACGGCGCGGCCCGCGCGGTCCGTCTGGACTGCGACCCGGCGATCACACCGGTCGTGCTGGTGCCTGCGTCCTCGGCATCGACGCAGCAGGCTCGCGATCTGCTGCCGCGCACTGTGCCCCACGAGGACGCCGCGTTCGCCGCTGGGCGAGCGGCGCTGCTGATCGCGGCGTTGACCGGGTCGCCGCAGGCCCTCGTGGCCGCCACCGAGGACCGCCTGCATCAGCGGTACCGGGGTCCGGGGATGCCGCAGAGCATGCAGATGGTGTCAAGCCTGCGGGACGCCGGGCTGGCAGCGGTCATCTCCGGCGCCGGGCCGTCCGTGCTCGTCCTGGCCCGCAACGACGACGAGGTGGCGCGGGTGGCTGCCCTTGCGCCGCAGGAGTGGGAATGCACGCCCCTCGCGGTCGACGCCACCGGAGCACACGTCGTACCGTCTGCACCCTGAGGCATCGCTCGGCACACCCCGCTGCCTGGTTGACGGCCCACCGGCGGGCTGCGCAGGCAGGTTGGGTACCGGCGCCGGGAACACGCCGCGCCGGTGCCGTGTTGCTCATGTAGTGAGTGAGCGTCTAGGCTCTCTCTTGTCAGCCCAGGCGCCGCAACGCGACGCGCCGTCCCGCCCCCATTCGCTCCGGTTCAGTACCGGATGTGCACGGCGAGTGGCCGGGATCACTGACTCTCCACCGCAAACTCCCCGACAGCATGCTCGGGAGAACTGGATCGAGGCGGCCAGCCCGTCGCTATCCGGACTTAGCGGCCGCGCCGCGTGAGCAACGCGTGGCGGCCACCCTCGGAAGGATCCGACATCACCGTGACAGACACCCAAGAGCAGACCCTCACTGCCGCTCCGGACCAGGCTGCGCCTAATAACGCGCCGGCCGCGGGCGGCGAGGGAGCTGCCGGCCCGCAGCGCTCAGCGGCGACGGGCGGCAGCCAAGACTCAGCACAGAACCGCACGGGCGCCAAGCGCGGCTCGTTGACCTCGATGCTGCTACCCGAACTGCAGCAGGTCGCGAGCGGCCTGGGCATCAGCACTACCAAGAAGAAGAAGAGCGACCTGGTCGCCGCCATCCAGGCCGCCCGTGCAGGCTCCGGTTCTGCACCGAGCGTGGCCCCCGAGGTGCGGTCCGCGCGCAGCAGCACGACCGCGCCCAAGCAGTCGGCCGACGCCGGCTCGGACCCGGAGCCGCGCGCAACTGTCGGCACCGGCGAGCAGAACGGTGAGCCGGTCAGCAACGGCCGCCGCACCGAGCAGGAGCCGCGGCAGGGGCAGGGCGGCGGGCAGAGCAGCCAGAACCGCCAGCAGAACCAGGTCGCTCAGAACAGTCAGAACCGCCAGCAGAACCAGACTGGGAGCCAGGGCGGCGGGCAGAACAGCCAGAACCGCCAGAACCAAGGCGGCGGCCAGAACAACCAGAGCAACCAGAACAACCAGAACAACGACGACGACGAGTTCGACGGCAACCGCAGACGCGGTCGTCGTTACCGCGACCGCCGCGGCCGCAACCGTGAACGGGCCGTCGGCGAAGGACGTCCGGCCACCAACAACGACGTCGAGCCCACGGTCTCCGATGACGACGTCCTGGTGCCCGTCGCCGGCATCGTCGATGCCATCGAGGACAAGAACACCTGGTTCGTCCGCACGTCGGGCTACTTCGCCAGCTCCGACGACGTGTATATCGCCAACTCCTACGTCCGCCGCTTCGGCCTGCGTCGGGGTGACACAGTCACCGGCGCCATCAAGGCCCAGCGCGACGGTGAGCGCCGCGAGAAGTACAACCCGCTCGTGCGCCTGGACACCATCAACGGCGCCGACCCCGAGCAGTCCAAGGACCGCGTCGAGTTCACCAAGTTGACCCCGCTCTACCCGCAGCAGCGCCTGCGCCTCGAGACCGAGCCGCACATCCTCACCACCCGCGTCATCGACCTCGTCATGCCGATCGGCAAGGGGCAGCGCGCACTGATCGTCTCGCCGCCGAAGGCCGGCAAGACGATGGTGCTGCAGTCCATTGCCAACGCGATCGCGACGAACAACCCCGAGGTACACCTCATGGTCGTGCTGGTCGACGAGCGCCCAGAAGAGGTGACCGACATGCAGCGCTCGGTCAA
>QHCC01000051.1 GCA_003243915.1 Pseudonocardiales bacterium
AACGGCTGGCGGACCGAGGAATGGTGCGCAGACTTCGCACTCTGGGTGTGGCGGCAGGCCGGCGCGAACACCAGTGGGCTGAACGCGGCCGCGAACAGCTTCTACATCTACGGGGTCAACCACGGGACCTACCACACGAGCAGTCCGCGGGTCGGCGACGCGGTTGTCTTCAATGTGTCCTCCGGGACGAGCCACGTCGGGTTGGTTGTCGCGGCGAACGGTAACTCGTTCACCTACATCTCCGGGAACAGCACCGGCCCGGACGGCAACACCAATGCCACCACGCAGAAGAACCTGTCCGTCGGCAGCGGCGGAGTCTCCGGGTTCTCCAGCCCGATCGCCTGATCCCGAGCAAAGCCGTACGAAGACTGCGTGCCGCACACCATCACGGTGTGCGGCACGCAGTCGGGTCGGTCAGGTACTTCAGGCGGGGCAGAGCCAGTCGTCCGGACCGCGCACCAGCTCCTCGCCACGGTCAGTGCCCGGTACGGGGAAGTGCTCCCGCAGGCTGAACGCGAACGGCGTCGGGCCGTTGCTACGCAGGTGGCGGACGCGTCGCTCGGCTTCGTCAGTGCTGGGTCGCTCACCAGCTGCAACCCACCAGCACGCCGTGACTGCCTGCTGCATCGGCTCGAACCACTCGCGACGCCGGCGCAGGATCTGGCGGTGCATCTCGCCGTAGACGAACGCGGCCAGGTGAGGCACGTCGGTCCACACCGACATGTTGACGATCACGCCGGCGCTGCCCCCAGCGTCCCAGGCGAAGGCGTGGATCCCGGTCGCATTGCCGTCCTCGGTCTGCAGGCGCCACACGAACCCGGGCGCCCGGTCGGCCGCCGCGTTGACCGGGTCGAGCGCGGCGACGAAGTCGCTCAGCGACGGGTCGTCCAGCGATGCGGCCAGCCGGGCGACGTTGACCTGAGCGAGCTCATAGAGCATGGCGCCGAGTCTGCCACTGTGAACCGGGCTCCGGGTTGACCTGGAGCGCACTCCAACTCCTACAGTGACGACACGTCGCCAGGGGCACGTCGTGAGGAATCGAACGGGGGTGCCGAGGGTGCTCTGCCGATCGCTGAGGTCGCCCAGCGGACCGGGCTCTCGAAGGACACCCTGCGCTATTACGAGAAGGCCGGGCTGATCGGCGCGGTCGAGCGGTCCTCCGGTGGGCGGCGCCGCTACGACGCCAGTGACCTGGAGTGGCTCGCGTTCCTCCTGCGGCTGCGGGCGACCGGCATGCCGATTGCGCGCATGCAGCGCTTCGCCGAACTGCGCCGCGCCGGCCGGCCCAGTGTCGCTGCCCGGCTCGCCCTGCTGTCCGCTCACCGCGACGACGTTCACCGTCACATCGCCGACCTTCGCGGCCACCTGCGAGCCCTCGAGGCCAAGATCACCCACTACCAGGATCTGCTCGACGAGCAGCCCGGAACGGACCAGCCATGACCAACGCAAGCCCTGACAGCCATCACGCCGGCAGGCAGGCGCCGCTGGGGCCCGACGTCGAGCGGGCCCGCTACGAGCGCGGCGCCCGGGTATTGGCCGCCGTCGATGGCGACGCTGGGCAGAGGGTCGTCGACGCCCTCGCCGACGTCGCCCCCGCGCTGGCCCACCACGTCGTCGCGTACGGCTTCGGCGAGGTTTATGCCCGCCCCGGCCTCACCCCGCCGCAGCGCCAACTCGTCACCCTCGGCATCCTCACCGCGCTCGGCGGTTGCGAGCCCCAGCTCGAGGTCCACGTCAACGCCGCCCTCAACGTCGGCCTGACGGCGATCGAAATAGTCGAAGCCATCACCCACGCCGCGGTCTACTGCGGCTTCCCGAAGGCCCTCAATGCGATCTTCGTCGCCAAGCGGGTTTTCGCCGAACGCGAGCTGCTCCCGGTCACCGCACCGCAGATCGGGTAGTGCTCGTCGCGACTGCCTGAGCGCCACCCGCGCCGGGCATCGGTCGACGCGAGCACTACGGCGGTGGCGCGCCGAACTCGGCGCCGTGCACGCGGGCGTCGGACAGCTCTCGGTCGAGAGCCTCTCGATAGGCCACACAGCCTCGCAGGAACTGGGGCCACGGAGGGACAGCGACGCCAGGATCGACCTGCTCCGGCAGCAGGCCCCACAGTCGGGGATGGTGCCAGCACAGGTCGTGGCCGCTGCTGTCTCGATGTTCGCGGATCCCGGCGCGTAACCGCTTGACCGTGTCGACCAGCGCCGCTCGATCGAGTTCGTCCAAGTCCTCGTCCATGTGGGCATCCTGCACCTGGACGGTGCGCCTGCAGTGCCGCGTCGACCTGCGGCGTAGGGCGCTGCGTCCCCCTGACGCGCTCACACCGGCGATGGGGCGCTGAGCGGTGGTGGTCGTACGGCACCCGGGCCGACGGCGCCGAACAACCGCGAGGTCGGCCCGTTGCCGTGGAGCAGCGCACCCGGTGGGCCGATCTCGACGACCCGACCCTCGTGCAGGCACCAGACGACGTCGGCACGTTCGACCAGTTCGCGCCGGTGCGTAACGACCAGCGCGGTTCCGGTGTACTCGGTCAGGACCCGATCGACCATGTCGGCGGCGGAGAAATCCAGGTGAGCCTCCGCCTCGTCCAGGACGAGCAGGCTCGGGTTACCGAGGGCAGCGCGCGCGACCGCGAGCCGGGCGCGCTGGCCGGCGGACAACCGCGAGCCGGCGTCTCCCACCTCCGCACGCCAGCCGCCGGGCAGTGCCGCGACGAGCTCGTCCAGGCCGCACAGCATGGAGATCCTGGAGATTTCCTGCTCGCTGGCGCGGGGCTGCGCCGCGCCGGCCGCCGACGGGTGCCGCGCAGTGGCCGGTGACCCGCAGTTATGCGAACATATGTTCGTGCGTTCGAAAGCGGAGATACTGCACGCGGATCTGGACGCGTTCTACGCCTCGGTCGAGCAGCGCGACGACCCGCGGTTGCGGGGCCGTCCGGTGATCGTCGGCGCGGGTGTCGTGCTCGCGGCCAGTTACGAGGCCAAGGCGTTCGGCGTGTGCGCGGCGATGGGCGGCGCGCAGGCTCGCCGGCTGTGCCCGCACGCCGTCGTGGTGCCGCCGCGCATGGCGGCCTACTCCGCGGCGAGCCGTGCGGTGTTCGCGGTGTTCGCCGACACGACGCCGCTGGTCGAAGGGCTCTCGATCGACGAGGCGTTCCTCGACGTCGGTGGGCTGCGGCGCGTCTCGGGCACCCCGATGGAGATCGCGGTGCGGCTACGGCGTGAGGTGCGCGAGCGGGTCGGCCTGCCGATCACCGTCGGCGTGGCCCGGACGAAGTTCCTGGCGAAGGTCGCCAGTGCGGTGGCCAAGCCCGACGGCCTGCTCGTGGTGCCGCCGGACGGCGAGCTGGACTTCCTGCACCCGTTGCCAGTGGAGCGGCTCTGGGGCGTCGGGCAGATCACCGCGGACAAGCTGCGCAGCCGGGGGATCACCACGGTCGGTGAAGTCGCCGACCTCGAGGAGCCGACACTGGTCTCGATGCTCGGCCGCGCCTCGGGGCGGCACCTGCACGCTCTTGCCCACAACCGAGATCCCCGTCCCGTCCAGATCGGCCGCCGGCGGCGCTCGATCGGGACGCAACGGGCCCTGGGACGTGGCGCCCGCTCAGCAGAGGAGATCGACGCGATCCTCGTCGCGCTCGTCGACCGGGTGGCCCGCAGGCTCCGGGCCGCCACCCGGGTCTGCCGGACCGTCGTGCTCCGGCTGCGTTTCGGTGACTTCTCACGGGCGACGAGATCGCACACCCTGCCGTGCCCGACGAACCAGACCGAGGCGATCCTCGCGACGCTCCGGGGCTTGCTGGCCGCCACGGCTGCGCTCGTCGAGCGGGCTGGCCTGACCCTGGTGGGCGTGTCGCTCGCCAACCTCGACGACGCGACGGCCATCCAACTCCAGCTGCCGTTCGCTGCGCGCGGCGGAGTGCTGGATGGTGCGGTGGACGACATCCGCGACCGGTTCGGGTCGGCGGCGATCACCCGGGCGGTGTTGCTCGGCCGCGACCCGGGCCCGACCGTGCCGCTGCTACCCGACTGAACATCCTGCCCAACCGTGCCCGCCAGGCGGTGGTTCCCGGAGAAGCTCATTCCGCTCCACGTGCAGATCCGGCCATGGCGGCGAGCACAGCGGCCACCAATCCGGCGTCGAGCGTGGCGAGGGCGTGCAGATTTTCCTCGACGCCCCGGGCATAGCGACGCCCGAACCTGGCACGGGCCTTGTCGCGGCGGGGCACCCGTTCAACGGTGGCGGCCGAGTGTGGTGAGCAGCCTCGTGACGTGCCTGTCGTTGAGCTCGCATTCCGCGCGGTACAGGAACGCATCATCAACTCACCGTGGGACGACTACCTCGATGGAGATCTCGACGCCGCGCTCGTCGCGCACCGGGACGTGCTGAACCACTACCGACGTCGTTTCTAGACCGCTCAGAGAGCTGGCGAGCGACGATAAGATCACGACGTTCGAGCACCGCCGACCTGCTCGCGCAGCTGCATCGCGTCGTTCCCGACGATCCCGAATCTCCTGGTTTGCCGATCGACTTCGCCGCCGCCTGGAGCCCCGAAGCGGGGCTTGACACCGACGCCGGGCCACCACGCGTTGTCACGACACCTTCCTTATGTGGTCGTGACAGGCAGTGGTGACTGGGGTCGCCCCACGGTCGGTGCGAGGATGAACGGGTGCAGCGATCTCGGCGTCGACTCGTGGACGATGAGCCGCGCGATTCGGGGCGACATTAGATGGCGTCGTATTCGCTCAATACGGCTGCGGTGGCCAACGCCCGGCGGCTCATCGATGCACACCAGTACGCCCTGAACAGCGACTGGGGCGACGTGCAACCCAAGGCTGACGCCGAGAACGCATTCCTGGAGTCGCACTCCTGGGGCGAGTACGCAGCGTGGCATCTCGGCCTCACCGAGGGCGCGACCGATGAAACCAAGGCCAGATACGCCTTTTGCTACGGGGACTTGCGCCGCGTGCACCGGTCCGGGCTGATCGCCTGCGTCTATCGCGCCGCCGAGTGGCGGCACAAGGACGTCGAGCTGGCCGCCCACGACTTGCTCCAGCATCTGGACGCAACCTCGCGCTGAGCCCCGGCGTCCTACTTAGCGCCGGCCTTGCGAGCGCGATAGGCGGCTACCGCGGCGCGGTTACCGCAGCCGTCGTCGCAGAACCGCTTGGACCTGTTCCTCGACAGATCGATCACGACGTTGTCGCAGCCGGGATAGCTACACAGCCGCAGCCTGCTCAGTTCCTTGCTGCGGACCACGTCGATGAAGGCCATCGCGGCCTCGACGGCCATCCGGGTGGCCAACGGCGCATCGGGCCGCGTGGCGTGCAGGTGGTAGTCCCAGGTGTCGTGCCTGACCAGCTGCGGGAGGGCATTCGCCTCGCGCAGGAGCTCGTTGACGATCGCGACGATCGGCTGCTCGTCCACCTCCCAGAGCCGGCGCAACCGCGGTCGCAGGTCGCGGACCGCCTGCAACTCGGTCTCGTCTTGCTCGCGGTCCCCGGTCCATCCCCAGGCGCGGACGAACTCGTCCAGCGCGGCGACATCGGGCAGGTGCTCGTCCGCTCCGTCGGAGGTGTTGACCAGCGCGGCGGCGGCCGCCAGCGCCACCTCCGTGTCATCAGCAAAAATCACCTTGACTCCTGACAGCTGGTCGACGTAGTGTCATGAGTGTACGACACTTTGACCGATGACACAGCGACAGCAGGGGGACCGATGCTGCACCAGCGCACCGAACGAGCCGGGCTCGGGATGGCGTTGCTGTCGGCCGCGACGTTCGGAACCTCCGGCTCGTTCGCCCGGTCGCTGACCAGCGCCGGCTGGTCACCCGCCGCCGCCGTCGCCGCCAGGATCAGCGCCGCCGCGTTGATCCTGGCTCTGCCCGCGGCCGTGCTGCTGCGCGGGCGCTGGGCTGTGCTGCGGCGCAATATCGCGACGATCACGATCTACGGTGTGCTCGCGGTGGCGGGCGCACAGGTGTGCTTCTTCAACGCGATCCAGACCCTGTCGGTCGGGGTGGCCTTGCTGCTCGAATACTCCGGCACGGTGCTGGTCGTGGTCTGGATGTGGGGCCGGCACGGCCACCGCCCGCGCCGGCTGACCGCTGCCGGATCGGCCGTCGCGCTGCTCGGTCTGGTGTTCATGCTCGACCTCGTCGGCGACAGTCGCCTCGACGCGGTCGGGGTGTTGTGGGGGCTGGGGGCCGCGATCGGGCTGGCTACCTTCTTCGTCATGTCGGCCGACACCGACAGCGACCTGCCGCCGGTAGTCGTGGCCAGCTCGGGGATGATCATCGGTGCGGCGACGCTGTTCGGCCTGGGCGCGCTCGGCGCCCTGCCCATGCACGCGACGTTCGGCAACGTCGCCTTCGCCGGACACCGCGTCAGCTGGCTGATCCCGCTCGTGGGGCTGTCCCTGGTCGCCGCCGCGGTCGCCTACGTCGCGGGCATCGCCGCCGCCCGGCTGCTCGGGCCCAAGCTGGCATCCTTCGTCGGCCTCACCGAGGTGGTCTTCGCGGTGCTGTTCGCCTGGCTGTTGCTCGGTGAACTGCCCGGCGGCATGCAGCTGTTCGGAGGAGCATTGATCGTCGCCGGGATCGCCTTGGTCCGCATCGACGAGTTGCGTCCCGCCCCTGTGCGCAGGGCGGTCCGGCCGGGCGTGCCCGCGAGGTAACTTGCAAGCACGCCAGATGGAGGTGCAGATGAGCCATCCGCATACCGGCCACGCCACGGTGAGCCGGCACGCCGAGCAGCGCACCGTGCAGACCCAGACCACATCGACGCGCTACATCGCCGTCGGCGCCCACACCGACAAGGACTTCGGCCTGTTCGAGTACGTCCTGGCCCCGGGTACTGCCGGCGCGGGAGCGCATTACCACCGCACGTTCAGCGAAACGTTCTACCTGCTCGACGGTGAGCTCGACATCCTGAACGGCACCGAGTGGGTGACGGCTGGGGCCGGAGATCTGGTGTACGTGCCACGCGAGTCGGTACACGGCTTTCGTAACTCGACGGCCGCCGCCGTCCGGTTCCTCATCTTGTTCACGCCCGGCGTCATCGCCCGCGAGGACTACTTCGACGGGGTGACTGCCCGCCGCGCGGCCGGCGTGGAAGCAACCGATGCGGAGCGCGACGCCTTCGCTCGGCGCTTCGACCAGTACAACGTCCGCTGACGTCGCGATCGGGCCATCGCCCGCGAGCCGGGAAGACATCGACGTATCACCCTGCCGATTCGGCGTCGAACCTGGGATGCTGACGCCGAATATCGGTAGGAATGAGTGGAGGGAACGAAGTGAGCGCACCGGTCCCGCACGTCGGCGTTCAACCCGGAGACGGTCTGGTGGCACGCTTCGGCACTGCCGTGCTGGTCGCCGACACCAGCGGTGACCAGGAAGCGTTCACGAACGCCCTGCTGGCCACACTCGAACCAGCCAGTATCGAAACGGCGGGTCCGTCATCCGCCGACCTGGCCTGGCAGCTGGCCGGGCTGCTCGGTTCTCACCAGGGGACGGCCGCCGCGTTCGGGGTGGCCATCTCGACTTCTGACGGCTACCTCGTCCTCCTGCACGGAGCGGTGCGGGCGCTGGTGAGCGCCGCCGACGGCGACGTCGAGCTGACCGGACGCGGCGCGCTCACCTGGGTCGACCACGTCGTGTCCGGCCCGGTGAACAGCATCTCGATCACGCTTGCCGAGCACGGCACGGTTGACGTCGACCGGCGCTACGACTTGCGCGGTGGTCTGGTCCCCGGCCGTGGTCTCGTCCTCACGACGACGGCGGGCGACGGGGCAGCGCCGCAACAGCCGGCCGAGGCCGCGGCGCCTGCCGCGGAGCCCGACCTGCCGAGCGACGCGAGCGAGCCGTCCCCGGAGGCGGGGTCGGAAACCGGCCCCGGCTGGTCGGGGGAACCGTGGGTGGTGGCGGCCGAGCCCCCGGGGGGTACGGATGGGCCGACTGAGCCGTGGGCGGTGGCCGCCGAACACCCGGACGAGACGGATGGGCCGGCCGATTCCGGCACGGAGGCTGCGGCCGCCGAACACCCGGACGAGACGGATGGGCCGACTGAGCCGTGGGCGGTGGCCGCCGAACACCCGGACGAGACGGATGGGCCGACAGGGCCCACCGAGCGGGCCGCCGCGGCTGAGGGCGCGACCGCCTTCGTCCCGGACCCGGCAACTGCGGAGCCCGTCCCCGCGGCCGACCTGGACATGCCGCCCGAGCCCGCACTGGTCGTCCCCTCCGAGCAGGATCCGGCCGTCATCACCGATCTCCCAACCAGCCGCAACCCGCGCGCTCCGGTCGATGAGGCCGTCCCCGCTGAGGGCTCGGCAGGAGCGCTGGTGTCCGACGACGGGGCCCGCACCCCACTGGACCGGTCCTATGTCTTCGGCCGGGAGCCCCAGCACGAGGCGTCCGTCGTGAGCGGCGCGGCGTCACCGATCCACCTGAAGGATCCGGACAACCTCATCTCCCGTGTCCAGACATACGTCTCGGTCGACGCCGACGGCGTGACCGTACGGGATGCCTCTTCGTCCAACGGCACCTTCCTCGCGGCGCCAGGAGCCGAGGAGTGGATTCGCCTTGGCGAGGAGCCTGTGGCGCTGCCGGTGGGCTGGAGCATCAGGATGGGACGGCGGGTGTTCACGCACCTGCACGGAATGTGAGCGCCGCGGCCACGGGCGGCGTCGCGGTCGAAGGAGTGCCGCGCGACGTGCGCGCGATGTCGGCCGGTCGGCGTATCGCGCTCTGTGGCAGCCGACGCCACCGCTGCCGGCCGTCGCCGGCAACGACGCTCGGACGGTGGTGAGCGAGCTGTGCGGGTGCTCGTCACGGGTGGCGCCGGATACGTAGGTAGCGTGGTGAGCGCTGTCCTCCTGGCGTCGGGGCACCGGGTCACCGTTCTGGATGATCTGTCCACCGGTCACCGTGACGCCGTGGCGGGCGGCATCGACTTCGTACACGGGTCGATCCACGACGCGGATGCCGCCCTGGCCGGCGAGTCCTTCGATGCAGTGCTGCACTTCGCGGCCAAGTCACTGGTTGCTGAATCGGTGTCCACCCCGGAGGCGTACTGGTCGAACAATGCCGCCGGTAGTTTGGCGTTGTTCGAGTCGATGCGTCGCAACGACGTTCGACGGATTGTCTTCTCGTCCACCGCGGCTACCTACGGCGAGCCCGCCGAGGTGCCGATTCTCGAGTCAGCACCGACCCGTCCCACCAATCCCTACGGTGCCAGCAAACTCACGGTCGATCACATGCTGGCAAGTTACGCCGCGGCCTACGACTTCGCGGCGGTGAGCCTGCGGTACTTCAATGTGGCCGGCGCCTGCCTGACTCCCGACGCCGCGATCGGCGAACGCCACGCACCCGAGACCCACCTGATTCCCATCGCGCTGCAGGTCGCGGGCACTCAGCGCCCGTACCTGCGCATCCACGGCACGAGTTACCCGACCCCGGACGGAACGTGCGTCCGTGACTACATCCACGTTCTTGACCTGAGCGACGCGCACCTGCAGGCCATGGACCGCGCCAGGGAGGGCGAGCATCTGATCTGCAACCTCGGCTCGGGCTCGGGCTCGTCGGTGCGCGAGGTCGTCCAGTCGGTGCGCGCGATCACCGGGCAGCCGGTGCCAACGGAAGAAGGCCCACCGCGCCCCGGAGACCCGGCGATCCTGGTCGCCTCGAGTGCGCTGGCCGAGCGAGAACTCGGTTGGCGTCCCAGCCGGGGCCTCGATGAGATCGTGAGCGACTCGTGGGCCTTCGCCCAGCGGCGCGCGCGGTGACCGCCCCGGTTCGATGCTGTCGGTGCTGCGGGTCCGGCCGGTCACCGTCCGTCCGACGCGCCGCGGCTGCCGGCCGCGGCTGCGCGTGCCTCGAGATAGTGGCGCTCGGCGAGGTTGAGGGTCGACCGGGCGGCGAGCGTGTAGTGCTCGCGGGCCTCGTCGACACGGCCGGCGAGGTCGAGCAGATGGGCGCGGACCGCGGCCACCCGGTGGTGCTCGCCCAGCACCGGCTCCGCGAGACGCAACGCGTGTAACCCGACGTCCGGTCCGCGGACCATCGCCAACGCCGCGATCCGGTTGAGGGTCACCATCGGGCCCGGCGCCAGCGTCACCAGGACGTCGTAAAGGCCGAGGATCTGCGGCCAGTCCGTCTCCACGGCCGTCGGTGCCTCGTCGTGAACGGCGGCGATCGCGGCCTGCACCTGGTATGGCCCGATCCTCGCCTGGGGCAGCGTGGCGCTCAGCAGTGCGCTGCCTTCGGCAATCATGGCGCGGTCCCACCTGCTGCGATCCTGTTCGGGCAACGCGACCAGACCGCCCTGCGCCGTCGTCCGGGCCGGCCGGCGAGCGTCGGTGAGCAACATGAGGGCGAGCAGACCGGCCACCTCGCCCTCCTCCGGCAGTTCGGAATGCAGCTGCCGGGTCAGCCGGATCGCCTCCGCGCTGAGCTCCACCCGGTGCAGCCGAGCACCCGAACTCGCCGTATATCCCTCGTTGAACACCAGGTAGAGCACTTGAAGGACGGCGGCCAACCGCGCTGGCCGTTCGGCGTCGTCGGGCATGGCGAAGCGCGCTCCGCTGTCCCGGATCCGGGCCTTGGCCCGACTGATGCGCTGCGCGACGGTCGACTCCGGCACCAGCAGGCCCCGCGCGATCTCCGACGTCGTCAACCCGCCGGCGGCCCGCAGCGTGAGCGCCACCTGCGAGACCGCAGTGAGTGCCGGGTGGCAGCACAGGAACAGCAACGTCAGCGAGTCGTCTCGTTCACTGGGTGCGGACCCGACCGGCTCCGCGTCGGCCACCGCTTCTTCTCGGCGGCGGCGAGCGGCATCGTTACGCCAGCTGTCGATCCACCGGCGGGACGCGGTGGTGACGAGCCAGCCCTTCGGATTCTCCGGGACGCCCTCGACCGGCCACTGCGTCGCCGCCGCCAGCAACGCTTCCTGGACGGCGTCCTCGCAGACATCGAAACCTTGGTAGCGGCGGGTGACCGTGGCCAGGACGCCGGGCGCGAGCTCGCGCAGCAACTCCTCGATGCGGCGGTCGGGGTAGCTGCGGGTCACCCGTCCAGCAGTCTGCGGTCGAACACCGGCCGCACCTCCACGTGGTTGAACGCCGCGTCCGGGACCCGCGCTGCGATACCGACCGCCTCGTCCATGCTGGCGCACTCGACGAGGTAGAAGCCCGCCAGGTGCTCCTTGACCTCGGCGAACGGGCCGTCGGTGGCGACGATCGCACCGTCGCGAAGAGTGACCCGCCTGGCCGTCTCGACCGGGGCGAGCCCCTCCGAGGCCATCAGGTGTCCAGAGTCGAGCAGCGCGTCGGTCAAGGCGAAGTGCGCCTTTCCGAATTGCTCCCTCTCTTCGTCGGTGAGGGTCTCCCAGTGCGCGAGCGAGGTCGGGTTGCTGTGCACCATGATCAGGTACTTCATCCGTGGATCCTCCAGACGGTTGACGACATCGTGTCACCGCAATGTCGAAACCAGCGCCGCAGTCTCGACATCGTGGTGAGGCGCCCTTCGGGGGCGCTCACGACGAGGAGGACGACATGGACAACGAGGCAGCCATCCGCGAGCTGGTGGCGGACCGCACGACCGCGATGCGCACCGGAGACGCCGAGGCCATCTGCCGCCCGTACACGTCAGACGCCGTGGTGTTCAGCCTCGCGCCGCCGCTGGTGCAACCGCCCGACGGCAATCGCGATGTCGCCCAGATGCGGGCCTGGTTCGAGGAGAAGGGCGGCAGCGTCTGGTCAGAGGTGCGCGACCTGCACGTCACCGTCGACGGCGACCTCGCACTGTGCACCAGCCTGGAGAGCATGGGCGCGCCGCCGAGCTCGCCACAGCCGTTCACCCTCTGGTACCGCTCGACACTCGGACTGCGGCGCCTCGATGGCGAGTGGCGGATCGTCCACGAACACACGTCGACGCCGTTCCACATGGACGGCTCGTTCCGGGCGGCGACCGACCTGCAGCCCTGACGCCCTGCAGCGCCGGTGGCTGAGCCGCGGGCGCAATGCCGGCATCCGTCACTCCGAAGGGAACCATCTGCCATGGCGCCACCGTCTCGCGACGTCGTACTTCAGATCTCCGCCGTATCGCTCGACGGCTTCATCTGCCTGGAGAGCACAGCGTTCGATGAGCAGGCGAGCAAGCTCGTCGACGCGCAACGAGACCAATGGATGCTCGACTCGATCAACCGGGCCGATGTCCACATCATGGGGCGAGTCACCTACCAGGCCATGGCCAACTGGTGGCCCGACTCCATCGAGATCTTCGCCGAACCGATGAACCGCATCTCCAAGGTCGCCTTCTCCACATCGCTGCAGGACGCACCTTGGGGCGAGGACACCCAGATCGTGCGCGGGGACATCGCCGCCGAGATCGCCGCGCTCAAGGCCGAGCCCGGACCAGGGGAGGTGCTCGCGCACGGCGGCGCCACGTTCGACCAGTCCCTGGCCGCCGCCGACCTCGTCGATGAATACCGGCTGATCGTCTACCCGTTCGTCATCGGCTCCGGAACGGCCTTGTTCGCGGGCGTCACCACACCACGACATCTCGAACTGAAACACGCCATCGCCTTTCCCTCCGGGTGCGCAGCCATGGTCTACCGCCGCCGGCCCCTGACCTAGCCGTAGCTATGCACCGGCCGCCGACTGTCGTCGAAGGCGCCGGGCGTGATGCCTGGCGCGCGACGCGGTTCGTCGTTGTCGGAGCAAGAGGTTACTGTCCGCGCCGTGACGAGCCCTCACCCGTGCACGGTTTATGAGTTGCGGCAGTACACGCTGCGCCCGCACGTCCGCGACGCCTTCGTGACGCTGTTCGATGCCGAGCTCCTCGAATCGCAGGACGCGGCAGGAATGCGCGTGCTGGGACAGTTCCGCGACCTCGATCGGCCCGACGTGTTCGTCTGGCTCCGCGGCTTCGAGGACATGAGCGCCCGCCGCCGCGCGCTGCAGGCCTTCTACGAGGGGCCGGTGTGGGCCGCGCACCGGGAAGCCGCCAATGCCATGATCGTCGATTCTGACGACGTGCTGTTGCTTGAGTGCGCAGAGCCGGGACCCGCACTTGACCATCATGCCGAAGCGCGCCCACCGACCGGCGTCTCGCCGCCCGCAACGTTGCTCCTCGTAGAGGTCTGCCCGCTCGCGCCGCAGGACGCCCACCAGTACCTGCACCGCCACCGGGGCACCGTGGCACCGCTCCTGCGCCACGCCGGTGGCCGGCCGCTGCCACCGCTGCGCACCCTGCATGCGGCCAACACCTTCCCGGGGCTGCCGGTCCGCGAGGGGGAACAGGTCGCGGTCACGCTCACCGGCTTCGCAGACCGCGCGGCCGCCGAGGCGTTGTTCGCCGACCCTGCCTACCGGGCCGCGACCGCAGACCTGGACGGGCTCGCGCTAGCTGCGCCACAACGGCTACGTCTGGTCCCCACTGCACGCTCCGCGCTGCGCTAGCAACCCGACAGGAGGTTCAGGGTGAACACGCACCCTCCCGACGAGAACGATGGGCGCCACGACTTCGACTTCATCTTCGGCGACTGGGTGATCCGCAACCGCAAGCTGCACGACGTCTCGGACCCGGACTGCACCGAGTGGATCGCGTTCGACACCACCTCCCACGCCGAACCGATCCTCGGCGGCCTCGCCAACATCGAGCGCATCGTCTGCGGATCCCACTCTCCCGGCGGCGCCTGGGAGGGCTTCACTCTGCGTCAGTTCGACCCCGGCCAGCGGCGATGGCGAATATGGTGGGCCTCCACCAAGAACCCCGGCCGCCTCGACCCGCCGCTGAGCGGCCGGTTCCACGATGGCATCGGCGAATTCACGGGCGCGGACACCCTGGCCGGCCGGCCGATCAAGGTCCGCTTTCATTGGACGATCGCGGCCTCAGGCAAGCCCCGCTGGACGCAGGCCTTCTCCTACGACGACGGCCGTACCTGGCAGGCGAACTGGAGCATGGACTTCAGCATCGCGGGCCGCTGACTCGGCCGGCAACGGCGACGCGGATATCGTCGCGGTCGGGACGCCGGCGGGTGGATCGGCCGGTTCTGACTCTCGTGCCGTCGGCGCGCGTCGAGCTGGGGATGCCCCCACACCTCGACGATCGCTTCGGTCGGCCGGAATCTCACACTGACGGCTCGCTCAGTGCGCTCACAGTGCCGGCAGGGCTGTCGAGCCAGAAGTTGGGGTTCGGTTCGCCGGTGTCGTAATAGCGGTGCCAGGCCGGCCCGAACGTCGAGCCGATGTGGCCGTTGATCCAGGACCAGTCGCCGTAGACGCGGCGGCCGGCCGCCTCCTCGCGTTCGGCAAACTCGGCGAACAGCGTCGATTCGGCGATCGGCTCCTCGATCCGCACTCCGGCCCTGCGGAACGAGTACAGCACCGCTGTATTCAGCTCCACCGCCGCGCGCAGCTGCCAGAAGTTGGCGCTGGACTCGGTGTCCAAGCCCATCCGGGCCGCGATACGGGGGAGTTGGTCGTATCGATCGCGGTCGCCGAAATCGCGCGTCGCGATCTCGTCGACCAGGTAGAAGCCGTTGAACGGGGCACAGGAATAGTCGATGCCGCCGACTCGCAGCCGCATGTTGCTGATGACCGGCACCGCGTGCCATCGCAGGCCGAGGTCGGCGAACCAGGGCAGGTCGGGGTGGCTGATCGGCACTTCGAGGACGACACCAGGCGGCACCGGGACGACCCGCGGGAGTTCGGCCGCACAGTCGATCAGCCACGGCAGGACATCGAAGGCCGACTTCGTCGCAGGCGGTTGCCACCCGAACTCGGCGAGCAGCGCGGTGAAGTCCGCGAATCGCGGATCTCCGACGACGACCCCGTCCTGATCGGCGAAACCCGCGTAACGGATCAGCTGCTCGTTCACCACCCGCGCCCGGGGGCCGGCCGGGCCGTCCTGCGCGAAAACGGTGATCGTCGAGCGGATCCGGCCACCGTTCGTGGCGAAGCGGAGATGCTCGCTCAGTTCAGCGGCGACATCATCGATCGACACCGCCGTGCGGGCGTCTCGCACGACGAGTGACCGCCAGCGCCCGCGGCCGATGCACCGCACCGACTGGCGCCACGCCACTCGGGCGCCCCACTCGAGTTCGGCGAACGTGTGGGCGTAGGTGCCCGTCCGGTCCACGTCCTCATTGATGACCGCCCAGCGCTGCTCGAGACTGCCCGGCGGGCGGGTCTCGGCGAAGAACATCTCCAACCAGGCCCGAGCCTCCGCACGATCGAGGGGCGCGCCGCCGCCCGATGAGCGTTGGCGGTCGTCCAGATCGGCGACGTCCGGCGGGGCCGTCGAGATTGGGCAGGGCGGCATGGGGCAATACCTCCACAAGCCCGCAGAAATCGCTCCGGCAGAGACCACGCTACCTGCCAGGCGGGGCAGGAGCCTAACGCCCACCTCACGTGGCGGTCGCGGATCTCGGTCCGATGAGATGAGGGACCCAAGGGCCGCCTTCTGGTGATCATCTGACTCCGGTGGTCCGGGAACGAGGTCAGCCGGCCGGCGCCAGTAGGGTCGCTCGCCATGAGGATCACGGTGCTCGGCGGAGGTGGTGCGTGGCCGACGCCAGAGCGTGGCTGCAGCGGTTACCTGATCGAAGAGGCGGGCTTTCGACTGTTGATCGATCCGGGTTATGCGACCGTCCCGCGGCTGCTGGAGATCATGCCGGCTCACGGCATCGATGCCGTGTTCGTCAGCCACGGCCATCCCGATCACTGCGCCGATTTGAATCCGCTGCTGCGTGCCCGGCATCTGAGCAACGACCCACCCCCGGCGCTGCCGGTGTTCGCGCTGGCCGGTGCGCTTGACGCAGTACTGGCCCTGGACGGGCAGATGCTCGTCAGGGACTACGTCCTGCACAATTTCGCCGCCGGTGACCTGCTCACCGTCGGCCCCTTCCATCTGCTGACGCGATCGTTGCGGCATTTTCTGCCCAACGTCGGCGTGCGGCTCGGTATCGGTGACGTTGCCATCGCCTATACCGGTGACGGCGGGGCCGACCCAGACGTCGTCACCCTGGCCGCCGGCGTTCAGGTGCTTCTGGCAGAGGCAACCTTCCCCGAGCACGTTCCGGAGGACTCCCGCGGTCTGCTGGGCAGCGCGCGGCAAGCCGGCGAACATGCCAGCGCGGCGCGGGCCGGGCAGCTCGTGCTGACCCACCTGTGGCCGGGTACCGATCCTGACGCCGCCGCACGAGCTGCCCGCCAAACGTTCGACGGTCCCGTGTCCGTCGCTGTACCCGGCCTGCAGATCGAGCTCCCCTGAGCACGCGGCAGCTCCGCGCCGGGTGTCGCTGCGGCCGTGGCGTGCTCGGCGGGGACGGGGCGGGGCTGCTCAGCGCGGGTCATCCAGGTGGTCGAGGTCGAGGGCGGGCATGGGGGCGCCGCCGGGAATGTCGAGGAACCCGGCCTGCACGGCAGTGTCGACCAGCTCGAGGCGTACCCCCCCGCTGTCGATTCAGTGATAGGACAACGAGCGCCCCACGAGTCAGTGTCGCTAGTACTGGATGAGCTCGCGAACCTCGACGTAGCCTAGGTCGGCAGCTTGTTCGCCCACTCGAGCGCCGCATCCAGGTCCGGACACTCCATCATGTAGAACGCCTGGATCTGGCGCTCGCCGGGGGCAAACGGCTTCTGTTCGACAGCCGCTGGAAGCTGGTGGCCGGCGATGGACGTCTGCACGAGGCGTGCGTGTGATGCCGCGGGCTGAAGCGCTCCGTTGGACACGAACGCCCCCGCTTGCTTCACCTGCTCGTCGAAGGTGACCCAGGCCTTGAAGTCGCTCTCGTCCCCGCCGGATGCATCCGCGTCTGCCCACATCAACATCAGATACTGCATGTGGACACGGTAGGCGCCTGACCCTTGCGACCGTCAGGGCGCACGGTGAGGTGCGGTCGTCGGTGCTCCTCGACGCAGGTAGCAAGATCGCTCGGCACCGACTTTCTTGTGTCGTCACGGCGGCGAGGCCATCGGATAGGTTGTGCGCACCGACCACCAGACCCGCGAGTGCGTGGGAGGACGCCAATGGACGACGCCGTGCCGGGCGGCCGCTACCGCCGCGACCGCCGGCTGGGGCGCGGCGCAATGGGTGACGTGTGGCTTGCGCACGACACCTTGCTGCATCGTCAGGTGGCGCTGAAGACGGTGCTGTCGTTCGCCGCCGCCGGGTCACGGGACCTCGATCTGATGATGCGCGAAGCGCGGCTCGCCGCCCAGCTGAACTCCCCGAACGCGGTAGGGATATACGACGTGATCGTCGAGAACGGCGCGCCCTGTGTCGTGATGGAGTACGTGGCCGGCCAGTCGCTGGCCGACCGCATTGCCGAGGCCGGCCGCCTGCCCGTCGACGAGGTGGCGCGCATCGGCATCGCGATCGCCGAGGCGCTGCGCGAAGCCCACGCGCTCGGCATGATCCATCGCGACGTCAAGCCCGCCAATATCCTGATCACCGAACGCGGCGTCCCAAAACTCGCCGACTTCGGCATCGCCCGCCTCATACTGGATGCGGAGCAGACGGTCACCAGCCTCGCCGTCGGCACGCCTGCCTACCTGGCCCCGGAGATCGCTCGGGGCGAGACCTCTGACCGGCGATGCGACATCTGGTCGCTCGGTGTGACGCTGTATGCCGCGCTCGACGGCGAGTCGCCATTCGCGCAACCGGGGGACAGCCCGATCTCAGTCGTCGCTCGGCTGGCTCAGATCCCGCAGGCGCCGCCACCGACGTACGGCGGTGCCCTGAGTCCCGCTGTCATGCAGATGATGTCGGTCGATCCTGGCCAGCGTCCCACGGCGGACAGGGTGGCGGCCATGCTGCGTTCAGGCGTTCCGGCCCACGCGCCCGCCGGCGAGAAGACCGTGCTAGACGCGCAGCTGCGCTGGCAAGGTCCCGTCGTGGCGCCGGCTGCGGCGGCCGGGCAGCAGCCGGCGGCCGAGCTGGGTCCGCTGCCGGCGGCCGAGCTGGGTCCGCTGGCCCCCACCGGCTCCGACACGACCATGCGGTTGCGGCGTGTCGAAGCAAGCCGGCCACCGCGTCGCCCACGCAATCGAATCATCCTCGCCCTGGCTGCCGCTGCAGTCATCCTCGCCGCCGCGGCGGTAGGGCTCGCCCGGATCAAGGGACCGAGTTCCGGGAGGCCCCACGCGACACGGGACTCCGGCTCGAGTTCGAGCGTGTCCCGTTCTTCGGCGGTTCCGGCGTCCACTACCCGCTACGCCGCTCCCGGCGGCCTCAGCGTCCTAGGCCCGCAGGGTTGGACCCCCGATGGCTCCGCCGGGATCCCCAATGTCCGGGACTACGTGGCGCCTGGCGCGGCCAATCACGATGTCGGCACCTACTTTCGCATCGGCATCGGCAACCCCGACCCGAAGCCCTCGATGGCCGCCGAGACCCAGGCCACGATCAGCTACCTGACGAGCCCTGACAATCCGTATCACGACGTGCAGATCGTGCAGGCGTTGCCCGGCGACTTCCTGGGCGTGGCCTCGAGCGACATCGAGTTCGTCGGCACCAGCAGGCAGGGCGTGGCCCGCCACGTCCTCGAGCGACTATGGATCGCGGGCGGGGTCACCCGCGAGATCGTCCTCAACGCGACATCGGACACCTTCGATCGGTACCGCCCCGTGTTCGACCAGTTGGTGAGCAGTGCGAAGGTGTCCTGAGCGCACCGTTCCGTGTACGTAGCCGCAAGGTCGTACGGCTGCCGGCGGAGTCTTGGTGCTCGGTCGCCGAACAGTGACCAATGGAGTAATCCTGCGGATGATCCGAGTGCTGCTGGTCGGAGCGCTGAGCGACCGTTGCCCGCCGACGGTCGCGGCTTCTGCTAGCTGGGTTGCCGTTCGCGGCGATCGATGAGCGCGGCCAGGGAGTGAGCGGCAGATGTCAGCCGCGGGTCCAGTCGTAGGGCTTCTCGCAGGTGATGCTCGGCGTCTTCCAATTGATCGGCGTTCGCGAGCATGTTGCCGAGGTGGGCGTGCAGAGTCGCCGCCGGAGCGATTGCTATCGCCTCGCGCACTACGGCGAATGCGGCGGCGGGGTTCCCCATCTTGGCGAGTGTGTGGCTGAGCTGCGAGTGGGCTTCAGCGAGTGCCGGTTCGAGTTCAATCGCGCTGCGCAGCGCCATCTCGGCCTCGGATAGGCGCCCTTGGCCCAGCAGTCCGACTCCACGGGCGAGGTGCACGCGCGCGTCGTAGGGTGCCACCCGAAGCAGGTGGTCCGTGATCTCGACGGCGGCGTGGTGTGAGCCCGTATCGGCGAGGCCGAAGGCGGTGCCAATCAATCCGTCCACCACCGAAGGGAGCGTTCCGGCCGTACTCCACGCGAGGTCGTCGACGGCTTCGGTCACTCCGGCGCGCAGCGCGGCGGGCCAGGCGGGATCGGATTCCATCAGCCGGGTGAAGGCCTCCTGCGGGGTCACTGCGCCCGCGACCGGCACCCGCAGCGCAGCTGGCCAGTGAGCATTTTCCGTGGCCGCTCGCAACCAAGCATCCAGTGGGGGCGGACCCCAGGTTCTGTCGCGGCGCCAGTCGGCGCGAAAGTGCAGGGTGGTCGCCATAGGCACGTAGGCCAGGTTCGCCCCGTCGGCAGACTGTCCGGTGATCGCTTTCCACAACGTCCAGTCGCCCTCGGTCGCGACGTCCTCGGGCCAGAACCATGGACCGGCGAGACGACTGTCGCGGCGATGCATCACGCATGACGCGGGGATCGTGTTTGCCTGCCCCATGAAGCGGGCGAACTGGTCGGGCTTGCGAAGATCCACCGCGAACGGGACGACGAGGCCGTCGTTGCCAACCCAGAGCGGGCGGCTGTAGGCCCACTCGATGGCGGGATCGAGGAAGGCCTCGCCCAGTGCCGACAAGTGGTCGGCGAGCATCAGATCATCGTGCGCGATGTACGCGATGAGTTCGCCGCGTGCCTCGCGCAAGGCGACGTTGCGGTTCGCGTAGCCGAAGCCGGGTGCTTTCGGAAGGTCGAACCATCGGATCCGGGTATCGACATATCGTTCGAGCACGCTTGCCGTTGCGTCGGTGCAGCCGTCACCGACTACGAACAACTCGAAGTCCGCCTCGCTCTGGCGCAGCACCGATTCGATCGCGAATCCGACGACGTCGTCGCGGTTGTGGGTCGGCAGCAACACCGTGAACCGGGGCGGCGTCACCACCCGGGGGTTGCGCCGAAGGAGAACGGGATAAGCGGCGTGTCCAGCGGCAACCGGTACTTGTCCGGGTGATCGTGGATGAACGGCCGCGTTGGGAAGTTGATCGCGACGAAGTCGTCAGACCCGAGGTTGCGGGTCGCGTGCCATACATGAATGGGAACGTTCACTACACAACGGTCGTACTCGGACATGCGCACCCGGCAGAGCTGACCCAGCGTCGATGAGGATGGCCGCACGTCATACAGAAGCACTTCGGCCTCGCCCGACAGGTTCGCGTACCGGTCCTCGTGCTCCTTGTGCAGCGCCCAACCCTTGGCGACACCCGGGCGAACGGTGAAGGAGTACGCGGACACCAGCGGATCGGGCTGTCCCCACCGCGAATCCATCAACTCTACGAGAGATCCTCGATCGTCAACGTGGGTGGTCAGATGCCGCACTGACATGCCCTCCAGCAAAGCAGCGGTGGGCAGGCTGTCGCTGGTGACCGTTTGCCGGTCCCGCATGGCTGCGCCTAGCGTTCCCTCGAGCAAGTCCGGCAGGCCCTCGTTACCCAACTCCGACTCCATTCCCCGAATTGTGCACGCCAACTCCTGCGCGCTACGACGGCGCCCCCTGAGACGGTGAACGTAGCGGCGCCGGGCCCTCGAAGTCGCACCCATGTCCCAGGGTCTCGTCGACCGTCCGGTAGCCGGCACGAGCGTGCCGAGGCACGCACTGCGGCATGGTTGCGCCTCGCGGCTCATACCGGCATGAGCGGTGCCTGCATGGTCCGTCGAATTCGCGTCGAGCGCTCGCTGTCAAGTCAGCGTCCACAGGGTGGCGTGTCGTCCACAGATCGCGTTGCGTGGCTGCGGGCGGGACGCGTCCGCGGTTGGCTGAACTCATGAAGCTCTTCATGCGAATTGCCCAGCGGGCACAGGGAATCCGGGCTGCCGTCGACCGTGGCATGACGACGGCTGAATACGCAGTGGGAACCGTAGCTGCTGTAGGCGTGTGTTATGTGTAGTCGAGCCCCGTGGCTTGGGGGCTGCACTAGGTCTCCTGGGCTGTTGTGGGTGGACTTGGCCGATGCTACCGGCGGATTGGCCGCATTCTGGTGATCGTCGCGTGGTGTCGCCTGATCTCTGCGAGCGGGCGCACGTGTCTTTCGATGGCGGGCTAGGTGATCGGAGCGGGAGGAAATCCATGGCTGGGAGGTCTGGCCCGCTGTTGCTGATTGTGTGTCGGAGACCTGGGCGTATCCCCGTTCAGGGCTCTCTAACGACCGCGCACCGAACATCTTGGTTCAGGAGGCGCTGTTGCGTTGATTGATCGCGGGCAGCGTGGTAGTCCGGACGGACTCGGGATCGCGTCTACATGCAGAGCGCGAGTTCGGTGAATGCGACGCGGACGCGGTCATGGACTGGCTGGTCGGCGGTGATCTCGTAGTGGCCGCGGCGCAGGTTCTGCACGAACGCGTGCCCGGCCGCGATCGCGCGCAGCGAGCGGATGGTCTTCAGTCCGCGCATCGGCCGCAGCCGCGCCTTGAGCCGGCCGTGATCAGCTTCGACGCGGTTGTTGCTGTATTGCTCGAGGACATGACGCGCGGCCGGGGTGAGCTCATCGATGACGCGCGGGTATACAGGTGCCCGGTCGGTGGTGATCTCGACCGGCGACGGTCCGCGCGTGAGGGCGCGGGTGGAGAAGGCCCGCGCAGCATGGGCATCGCGGCGTTGTGAGACCAGGACGTCGATGACCTGCCCGTGCTGGTCGATGGCGCGGTAGAGGTAGCTCCAACGGCCGGCGACCTTGACGTAGGTCCCGTCCACGAACCACCTGTCCGCGGTCGCGTGTCGAGCTGGTCGGGCCGCCTCGATGAACTCCAGCGTGAACCTCTGGACCCACCGATAGATCTGATTGAGGATCGAGGGCA
>QHCC01000052.1:0-988 GCA_003243915.1 Pseudonocardiales bacterium
CCCGCCAGCGCCGGTACGGGGGATGACCGCACAACCGTGCTCAGCGCTTGGCTCATGACCCCTGAACCGTCCTCGGCCGACCTGGACCCGAGGTCTCGCGTGGATCCGAGGTCCGCTCCGTGACCGACTTCGGCCCGCTGGTGTCCGCGGCGTGGTTGGCTGCCCACCTGACCGAGGTCCGCGTCGTCGACGTGCGCTGGTATCTGGACGGCCGATCCGGGCAGGCCGCCTACCAGGCCGGGCACCTTCCGGGCGCCGTGTGGCTCGACATCGACACGGACCTGTCCGCGCCGGCCAGCGCGGCCACGGGGCGCCATCCGCTGCCCTCGCCCGAGACCTTCGCCGCGGCCCTGGCCCGGGTGGGCATCGCCGACGGGCAGCCGGTCGTCGCCTACGACGACACTGGCGCTTCGACCGCAGCCCGGCTGTGGTGGTTGCTGCATGTGCTCGACGAACCCGTCGCAGTGCTCGACGGCGGGCTCGCCTGCTGGGCCGGCGCACTGAGCACCGACGTCCCCGCCTTCCGGCCGATCACCCGCACCGTTCGCCGCTGGCCGCCGGACCGGTTTGCCGACGCCGACGCGGTGGCAGCGACCGGGGCCGCCGTGTTCGACGCGCGCACCGCTGAGCGTTTCGCCCACGGGGATCCCACGATCGACCCGCGCCCCGGCCACATTCCCGGTGCCCGCAGCGCCCCGTGGGCCGCCAACCTCGACCCGGCGACCGGTCGGTTCCTCGCGGCGGGCGCGCTGCGGGCCCGCTTCGCCGCGCTCGGCGCCGAGGCGGGGCGAGTCCTGGCGTATTGCGGCTCGGGCGTCACGGCCTGTCACGACCTGCTCGCCCTCGAGGTCGCCGGGCTCACCGACACCGCCCTCTACCCGGGCTCATGGTCGCAATGGGGCGCCGACCCGATACGCCCGGTCGAGACCTCCTGACTCGCGCGATCACCCGCGAGCCTGCGGACCCCGCGCGTCGGCAGGACGTAGCG
>QHCC01000052.1:996-18169 GCA_003243915.1 Pseudonocardiales bacterium
AGCGGTGGACCGGCCTACCCGGTCCGCTCGGGAGGTCCCGATAACGGTGGCAGCGACCAGCGAGGGGGCCGGAACGTCCCTGCTGGTGTGCCGCGCACCCGGCCGGGATCGACCGGATCTCCGAGAGCGCGACGGGTGCGGCACGCGCCTGCTCGCGTCAACTCCCCCGTCAGGAGCGATTCATGACTGCTGCCCCGCTGCCGCCGATCGACCGTGCCGGCGTACGCACCTTCGTGCTCNNGGGGCGCTCGGCCGGTTCGCCGAACACGAGGTGGTGCTGCCGCTGGTGGTCATCAGCGAGCTGGAGGGCAAGCGGCACCATCCCGAGCTCGGCTGGTTCGCTCGGCAGACGCTGCGGGTGCTCGACGAACTGCGGATCAAGCACGGCCGCCTGGACGCACCGATACCGATCGGTGACGCCGGCGGCACGCTCAGTGTCGAGCTCAACCACTCGGACCTCTCGACGCTGCCGGCAGGATTTCGCGTCGACAGCAACGACTCGCGCATCCTGGCGGTAGCACTGAACCTGGCCGCCGACGGCCGCGACGTCACGCTGGTGACCAAGGACATGCCGCTGCGGGTCAAGGCGGCCTCCGTGGGGCTGCCCGCCGACGAGTACCGAATGCATCCGGTGGCCGATTCCAGCCCGTGGACCGGCATGTCGGAGCTGGACGTCTCGAGCGACACGGTCGACGCCCTCTACGGCGGTGAGCCGATCGATCTCGTCGAGGAGGGTTGCTACAGCGACTTCGCCGAGGTCGCCGACCTGCCGTGCCACACCGGGTTGGTGCTGCATTCGTCGAAGGGCTCCGCGCTGGCGCGGATCACCCCCGACAAGCAGGTCCGTCTCGTGCGCGGCGACCGTGAGGCGTTCGGTCTGCACGGCCGATCCGCGGAGCAGCGAGTCGCGCTCGACCTGCTGCTCGACCCGGACGTGGGGATCGTGTCACTCGGCGGGCGGGCCGGCACGGGCAAGTCGGCACTGGCGCTGTGTGCCGGGCTGGAAGCGGTGCTGGAGCGGCGCGCCCACAAGCGGGTCGTGGTGTTCCGGCCGCTCTACGCGGTGGGCGGTCAGGATCTCGGCTACCTGCCGGGCAACGAGAACGAGAAGATGTCGCCCTGGGCCCAGGCCGTCTTCGACACCCTCGGCGCACTCGTGTCGGGCGACGTGATGGACGAGATCATGGACCGCGGCATGCTCGAAGTGCTGCCGCTGACCCACATCCGCGGCCGCTCGCTGCATGACTCGTTCGTGATCGTCGACGAGGCGCAGTCATTGGAACGCAATGTGTTGCTGACGGTTCTGTCGCGCATCGGATCGGGCTCGCGGGTCGTGCTGACCCATGACGTCGCGCAACGCGACAACCTGCGGGTCGGCCGGCACGACGGCATCGCCGCCGTCATCGAAGCGCTGCGCGGGCACCCGCTGTTCGCCCACGTCACGCTGACCCGCTCGGAGCGCTCGCCCATCGCGGCGCTGGTCACCGAGATGCTGGAGGATCTGCCGCTGTAGCCCCGATTGTGCAACTCTGGCCCGCTGACCGATGCCGAAGCTGCACCATCGGACGCTCAGGGCCCGCCGCGCCAGTGTTCGATGCGGTGGTGATCGGGGGTGAAGCCGTGCTTGACGCCCCATAACACCGCCTGGGTGCGGCTGGCGACGTCGATCTTGCGGTAGATCGTGCGGATGTAGGACTTCACCGTGTTCGGGCTGAGGAACGTCAACGCCGCCACCTCTGCGTTGCTCTTGCCCTGGGTTATCAGCGCGAGGATTTCCGCCTCGCGATCGGTGAGGCCTTCGCCGCGGCCCGGCCAGTCGAGTCCGATCGCGCTTCGGGCCCGCGGCGGTGGATCGCTGACGATGACCTCGCCGGCGTGGACGGCTTCCAGCGCGGTCACGAGATCGCGCGCAGGCAGGGTCTTGGACAGGTAGCCGTGTGCCCCCTTGCGGCGGGCGCTGGCGATCAGGTCGGGATGGAAGTTCCAGGTGTAGACGACGACCCGCCGCGCGCGAGGGTTCTTGACCAGCACGCCGATCTCGTCGTGGTCGGATTCGGGCTGGGCGAAGGAGTCGTACAACACGATGTCGACGGCGTCCTCGAGGGGTTCGTTGGTATCGATCTCGGCGATGACGACCCGATCCCGGTACTGGTCGAGCATGTGGGCCACCCCGATCAGCACGACGTCGTAGTCGTCGACCAGCGCCACCGTGATCGGGCTGCCGCGCGCGGTCGAGGTCACAGCGCCAGGATAAACCTACCTAGGGGTGTACTGCACCCGCCCTAGGGGTGGTTCAGTCAGCGATATCAGCCTGGACCAGGTTGACTCGCTCCACGTCCTCGGACGTGCAGGACAGGAAGGCTCGCCATGCTGGGTCTCATCGTCACCATCATCATCGTCGGACTGATCGCCGGCGCGCTGGCACGCCTGCTCGTTCCCGGGCGGCAGGACATCTCGATCCCGATGACCATTCTCATCGGGATCGTCGGATCGTTCGTCGGTGGATTCCTGGGCTATCTGATCTTCCACAAGGACGCCCAAGACGGCTTCCTCCAGCCCTCAGGCATCATCGGCTCCGTCATCGGCGCGGTCATCGTCCTGTTGCTCTGGACCCGGCTGGGCCAACACCGCGCGGTGCGGCGCTGACAGCGCTCAACCCCGCCCCCTGCGCCGGCAGGTGGGCAGCCCAATCGTCGGTCGGGTCGCCTCTCGCGAGTAGGGCGGCGACCCGGCCGATGTCCACGTAGCCGAAGTGCTGCGCCGCCCGTATCGGCCGGCTCCCGCTCCGCGGATCATTGCGAACCGATGACTACCGGGAGTCCGGGTTGGCCCGCCTCATAGCCAACCCACACCTGTGCGCCAACGGCGATCACCCCGGCCGGTTGACTGACCGGCGCCCAGATCGGCTCTGCCAAGACTGCGGGCACCAGCACCTGAACGCGTCCTTGCCGTAGCGGGTCGATGTCCGCGACGACACTCCCGCGGTACACGCCGCCCACCGACCCGCTGGTCACGAAGGCAGCCTGGTACATGCGCTCCAGGGCCGCCGACAGGGCGGCCAGCTGCTCGCCGATCGCCTGCACAAGTCCGCGCAGGGACCCTCGTTCTGAGTGGTGCCGGCCCGCGTGCATCAGGCCCGGCGACCGAGTTACCTTCTCGCCACGGCGACCCAGATGTTCATCCACGGAGCAAGGGTGGCGAGCCCAGTCGGCAATGTCCATCCTGCTGGCCCGGCGGCTCTGATCGAAGTAGCGATCCAGCCGACCGACGACGCGGAGCGACGCTTGCCCAAGCGGGGGTCGTCGCGCCTCAGGCGAGGCCGGGCAGGCCGTCGATGCTGGCGGCGTTGCGCTCTAGTGCGTATTCGTCAAAGTACTCACCCGGCTTCTTGAGCTGGTGCAGGTCGAGAATGTCGCGGTCGTGGACGAAGTCCATCCGCGGCACCGAGTAGCCGCACGAATCGCTGATTCGATCGATGTCGACGACGATGATCGAGCGCACAGCATGGTCGCGCTCCTTGCCGAAGTGCCCCCGGAGTTGCGCGAAGGACGGGTCGGTGGGCAGCACCGCGTATCCGCGACCGTGCAGCCGGACGATCTTGGGTGGGCCTTCGAACGCGCAGCACATGACGACGATCCGGCCGTTCTCGCGCAGGTGTGCGATCGTCTCGATGCCGCTGCCGAAGTAGTCGAGGTAGGCGATCTGCTCAGGCGTGAGCACCGTGAACGTGCCGGCCATCCCCTTGGGCGAGACGTTGACGTGCCCATCGTCAGCGGACGGCGCCGTCGCGACGAAGAACACCGGCTGGGCCACCAACCAGCCGCCCAGCTTCGCGTCGATCGCCTCGTACAGCGTGCCCACGGTTACTCTGCGGGGCGCGTCATGGATAGCACGTCGAGCAGCTCGTCCAGCTTCTCCTCGCTGATCGCGCCGGGCACGTGTCCCCGTTCGATCACCACATCGCGGATCGTCTTGCGTTCGGCCAGTGCCTGCTTGGCGATCTTGGCGCACTCGTCATAGCCGAGGTAGTGGTTCAGCGGCGTGACGATCGCCGGCGAGGACTCGGCGTACTCACGGCAGCGCGGCTCGTTGGCGGTGATGCCGGCGACGCACCGATCGGCGAAGAGCCGAGACACGTTCGCCAGCAACCGCACCGACTCGAGCACGTTGCGGGCGATCACCGGCAGCATCACGTTGAGCTCGAAGTTGCCGCCCGCACCGCCGAAAACGACCGCCGCATCATTGCCGATCACCTGGGCCACGACCTGGCACACCGCCTCGCAGAGCACCGGGTTGACCTTGCCCGGCATGATCGACGAGCCGGGCTGCAGGTCGGGCAGGAACAGCTCGGTGAGCCCGGTGCGCGGGCCCGAGCCCATCCACCGGATGTCGTTGCTGATCTTGTTCAGACCCACCGCGATCGTGCGCAGCGCACCGGACAGTTCGACGAGCCCATCGCGGGCGCCCTGCGCCTCGAAGTGGTCGCGCGCCTCGGTCAGCGGCAAACCCGACTCGGCGGCAATCAGTTTGATGACATCACCGGCGAAGCCGGCCGGCGCGTTGATGCCGGTGCCGACCGCGGTGCCACCGAGCGGCAACTCGGCTACCCGCGGCAGGACGGCGCGCAGCCGCTCGACGCCGTAACGCACCTGGGCGGCGTAGCCCGCGAACTCCTGCCCGAGTGTCACCGGCGTGGCATCCATCAGGTGCGTGCGACCGGACTTCACGACCGTCGCAAACTGCTTCGCCTTGGCCTCGAGCGCCGCCGCGAGATGCGCGAGCGCAGGCTCCAGATCGCCGACCACCGCCCGGGTGGCCGCGACGTGAATCGCAGAGGGAAACTGGTCATTGCTCGACAACGGGTCGTTCACGTCGTCGTTCGGGTGCACGGGCGAGCCGAGGCGTTCGGCGGCCAGCGAGGCCAGCACCTCGTTGGTGTTCATGTTCGACGACGTGCCCGAGCCGGTCTGGAAGACGTCGATCGGGAACTCGGCGTCCCAGTCGCCGCGGGCCACCTCGACGGCCGCCGCAGCGATCGCGTCGGCCTTGTCCTGGGCGAGCAGGCCGCGCTGAGCTCGAACCCGCGCACCGGCACCCTTGATCACGGCCAGGCCGGCGATGAGTTCGCGTTCGATCGGCTGGCCGGAGATCGGGAAGTTCTCGACCGCCCGCTGCGTCTGCGCGCGCCACTTGGCGGCGGCGGGAACGCGGACCTCGCCCATCGAATCCTTCTCGATGCGGTAGTCCTGCTCAGCGCTCACGGCTGTCTCCCGGGCTCGACATCAGCTAGCCCGGCAAGCGTAGTAAGCAAACCTCACCGCCGCTTCGTTGAGTGGTGCGGTACACGCTGAGTAGTGCGCCACAGCGCACCTCTCACCTGCGAAGGCACCACTCAACGAAGAGGTCAGGCCGGGGTCAGGCAGCCGCGGGGGAAGAAACCCCAGTGGATTCCGGACGGAAGTTGCGGGCTGAGGTCGCCGGCTTCCAGAGCCATCACGTATTCCCGCCGTTTGGTGACGTAGCGGACGTACACCGTGCCGGAGTTGACGTGGGCGATGAGGTTGGCCGGCACTGCTGCCGCCCCGTTGTAGATTGCACCGGCGCCGACATTGGCGATGACGTCGCAGCCGCCGGGATTGATCCTCGCCGGGTGGCTGTGGGCCGACTTCCACACCCCTGCCTCGAACTCGGTGCTGGTGTTTCCTGCGTTGCACAGGGGATCTGCGGCCTGGTCGTAGCAGAAGATCTTGGTGGTGTGGTTGGGCGGCGTGCAGCCGCCGGTGTGCAAGGGCCCCTCGCCGTACAGTTCGGCACCGTTGCTGTCGAGGTAGGACCACGTGCAGCCCCCGAAATTCCCGTAGGCGTAGCCGGCGGCGAAGGGGGTGTTCACGCTGGCGGCCGGCTGTGTGCGGTAGGACGACACGTCGAAGTGATCGTTACCCGCTGCTCCTGCTACGCCGCTATGGAAGAGATATCCGGTGATCGGGCCGTGCGGTGCCCCCGCGGTGTCGAAGGTGAGCGCGATCCAGCCCGGCCCGTATCCGGTGTGACCGGCCTGCACTCCGGACGCAGCCGAGCTGGCGATCGCCTTGTAGCCGACACTCAGGCCCGAGGCCGGGGCGAGGCCTCCAGCCAGGGCCATGGTGCTGGTGAGAATGCCGAGCAGGACCGCGTGTCGTCGAGTCATGAAGCCATCGTCGCATTTGCCGACACATTGTTCATATGGGACATGCTCCCCACCCACTGGAGCGCGGCCGCCGCGGCCGCCGCGGCCGGCCCGGCCGCGCAGCCGCTTACTGCTGGGGGTAGCCCTGTGGGTAGCCCGGCTGCGGCTGCTGCTCGTAGCCCGGCTGCGGCTGCTGCTCGTAGCCCGGCTGCGGCTGCTCGTAGCCCGGCTGCGGCTGCTGGTAACCCTGCTGCGGCTGCTGCTCGTAGCCCGGCTGCGGCTGCTGGTAACCCTGCTGCGGCTGCTGCTCGTAACCCGGCTGCGGCTGCTGGTAACCCTGCTGCGGCTGCTGCTCGTATCCCTGCTGTGGCTGATCCTGTCCCTGCGGTGGATAGGCCTGCACGGGTTCAGGTGTCGCCGGCGCACCGCTGGGGTCGCCGTAGCCGAGGGACGCCGCGGTCTGCTTGGCGGCCTCGTCGACCGGGATCGCGACGACGGCTGTCCCGTAGGCGCAGAGCTCAGTCCAGATGTCGCCCATCTCTGACGTGTCGAAGCGCATGCCGATGACTGCGTTGCCGCCCTTCGAGCGGGCGTGCTCGAGCATCCGGCCCATCACCTCGTTACGGCTCTCAGTGAGGTTCTTGGTCATGCCCTGAAGTTCCCCGCCGAACATCGACTTCAGTCCCGCACCCATCTGCGAGAACGCGTTGCGGGAGCGGACGGTGAGACCGAACACCTCGCCACACACTCGCTGGATTTCCCAGCCGGGAATCTCATTGGTCGTAACTACGAGCATTGCGCTGCCTTTCTCGCGGGTCAGTGACGGTCGAAGTCCACTGCGGAGTATGCACGCAGTTTGCCGAGTTGGTGCAATGAGTCGACCAGGCGGATGGTGCCCGACTTCGAGCGCATGACGATCGACTCTGTCTGCAGAGAGTCGGCGTAGTAGCGCACGCCGCGCAGCAGTTCGCCGTCGGTGATCCCGGTGGCGCAGAAGAAGATGTCCTCGCCCGATACCAGGTCCTCGGTCGTGAGGACGCGGTCCAGGTCGTGACCGGCGCCGATCGCCTTCTGCCTTTCCTCGTCGTCCTGGGGCCACAGCTTGGCCTGCATGACGCCACCCATGCAGCGCAGCGCAGCGGCCGCGATGATGCCCTCGGGGGTGCCACCGATGCCGAGCAGCAGATCGACGCCGGTGCCCGGCCGCGCGGCCGAGATCGCGCCCGCGACGTCGCCGTCGGTGATGAATCGGATGCGGGCGCCCGCCTCGCGGACCTCCCGGACGAGTTTCTTGTGCCGCGGCCGGTCGAGGATGCAGACGGTGACGTCCTCCGGGTGGCCACGCTTGGCCTTGGCGACCCGACGGATGTTCTCGGCGGTCGGCACGTTGATGTCGATCACGTCAGCGCCCTCGGGACCGGCCGCGATCTTGTCCATGTAGAACACAGCCGACGGGTCGAACATGCTGCCCCGCTCGGAAACGGCGATCACCGCGATCGAGTTCGGCATGCCCTTGGCCATCAGCGTGGTGCCGTCGATGGGGTCCACCGCCACGTCGCACAGGGGCCCGGTGCCGTCGCCGACCTCCTCGCCGTTGAACAGCATCGGTGCTTCGTCCTTCTCGCCCTCACCGATGACGACCACGCCGCGCATCGAGACTGTGCCGATCAGGGCCCGCATCGCGTCGACGGCAGCGCCGTCACCGCCGTTCTTGTCCCCGCGGCCGACCCACCGGCCAGCCGCCATTGCGGCGGCCTCGGTGACCCGCACCAGTTCCAAGGCGAGGTTTCGGTCCGGTGCCTCGCGCCCGACGGCCAGGGCAGACGGGACGCTCGGCGTCCCAGCCGTGCCTGTGGTGTCGGGGGGGCCGTCGGACATGGCGGGTTCCTCTCGGCACGATGGGGTGGGGCCCATCCTTGCAGAGGGCTGGCGCCGCACGGCCCGCCCACATGTCCCGGCCTGCGAGATGCCCCTTCGGGAGACGGTGATCAGCCTGTCGCCGGCGCGTCCGCGACGACCCCGATCATCGTCCGGATTCCTGGCGTCAGGTACCTGGTGCGGACGCCGACCCGAAGGCGACCCCGATGCTCGCTAGCGCTGTCCTGGGGCCGCCGCGTCGTGTGCGGCGATGGCGTCGTCGAGGCGGGCGCTTGCGCCGTCGAGCCAGCGTTGGCAGATGTCGGCCAGCACCTCGCCGCGCTCCCACAGCGCCAGTGACTCCTCGAGCGTCTGGCCGCCCGATTCGAGCTTGCCGACGACCTCACGCAGCTCGGTGCGCGCAGCCTCGTACCCCGGCTCCGTCATGACGCCGACCTTACTTGGCGAACGCGTCGAACTCGCCGCGGGCGACCCGGATGCGCAGTTCACCGCTTGCATCGGCGGCGTCGCGGACGACTGCTCCGTCGGTGCGGCGGCGTACCACCGCATACCCGCGCTCGAGGGTCGACTGTGGCGAGAGGGAGCGCAGCCGTGCCCGGACGTGCCCGAGGTCGGTGCCGGCCGACTCGACCAGACCGGCCGCGCGCCGCCGCGCCCGGTCGCGCAGTGCGCCGGCTTCGGCGCGGTCACGATCGATGCGCGCCTGCACGGTGTTACGCAACCGCTCGGGCAGACCGCTGATCAGCTCGGCCTCGCGGCTGAGCCGCCGGCGCACCGAGCCGCGCGCCCGGTCGCGTAGCGCGCTCAGTTCACGCAGCTCGACCGCCAGATCGGGGACGATCCGCTTGGCGGCATCCGTGGGCGTGGACACGGCGAGGTCGGCGACGAAGTCGAGCAACGGCGTGTCGGTCTCGTGGCCGATCGCGCTCACCACGGGGGTGCGCGCCGCCGAGACGGCGCGCAGGAGCGTCTCGTTGCTGAAGGGCAGCAGGTCCTCGACGCTTCCGCCGCCACGCGCGATGACGATCACGTCGACCGAGGTGTCGCTGTCGAGGCGCCGCAGTGCGTCGACCACCTCGTTGACGGCGGATGCCCCCTGCGTAGCCACGCTCTCGATGCGGAAGGCCACGTCGGGCAGGCGGCGCCGCGCGTTCTCGATGATGTCTCGCTCGGCGGCACTGGCCCGTCCGGTGATCAGGCCGATGCAGCGGGGCAGGAACGGCAGCGCCTGCTTGCGCTCGGCGGCGAACAACCCTTCCGCGGCGAGCAGTTTCTTGAGGGCCTCGAGCCGGGCGAGCAGCTCGCCGAGCCCGACCTGGCGGATCTCGGTGGCCCGCAGGCTCAATGTGCCGCGTTCGAGGTAGAAGTCGGGGCGGGCCCGCAGGACCACTCTCGAGCCCTCGCCGACCTTGTCGGGCAGGACGCCTCGCGCGCAGGTCACGGTGAGTGAGATGTTGGCGTCCGGATCGCGCAGCGTGAGGAACTGGGTGCTCATGCCCGGGCGACGGGTCACCTGGGCGATCTGGCCGTCGATCCAGATCTCTCCCAGCCGGGCGATCCACTCGCCGATCTTCTGCGCGACGACACGCACCGGGATCGGTGTGTCGGCCGAGCTCTCGAGCCGTGCCACTGTCGGCCTGCCGAGCGCTACTGGTCGCCGATCGAGTCGAAAGCCGAGGGCTTGACGTTGCGCGGTCGGCGAACCGTGCTGCCCGGCTTCGTCTCGCGGTCGGCCACGTCCAGCGTCTGCACGGGAACGGGGTCGTCGAAGGTGGCCCACGGTGGCGCGTCGTCGGTGGTCTCGCGCCGGTTGAGCAGATCATCGCCGCGGGCGGCGAGGTGGGCGTAGCGCTGCTGGGCGCGCAGCGACATCTGCAATGCGGTGCTGACCGCCAGCATCGGCAGCTCGATGGCCCGATCAGGCAAGCGGCGGGCTTCCTCCAGCGCTGTCGCGGCCAGGCCCAAGGCCGCGCGGAGGGGGGTCGGGAGCGGCGGCATGACTCCAGCCTGCCGTATCCGCTCATTCCGTACCATCTAGAGGTATGACCCCGACTCAGCCGGATGACGTTCCCGCAGCCGACCGGCTCCACCGCCGGGTGCTGCTGGCCAAGCCACGGGGTTACTGCGCCGGCGTCGACCGCGCGGTGCAGACCGTCGAGCTGGCCCTGGATCACTACGGTGCGCCGGTCTACGTCCGCAAGCAGATCGTGCACAACCTGCACGTCGTGCAGGCCCTGGAGGCGCGCGGTGCGGTCTTCGTCGAGGAGACCGATGAGGTCCCCGAGGGCGCCTTGGTTGTGTTCTCCGCACATGGGGTGGCCCCCTCGGTCCATGCCGAAGCTGCCGAGCGCGGGCTCAAGGCGATCGACGCCACCTGCCCGCTGGTGACCAAGGTGCACCACGAGGTGCGCCGATTCGCCCGCGACGACTTCGACATCCTGCTCATCGGCCACGAAGGCCACGAGGAGGTCGTCGGCACCAGCGGCGAGGCTCCGGAGAACATCATCGTGGTGGACGGGCCCGCCGACGTCTCAGCCATCGAGGTGCGCGATCCGGAGAAGGTCGTGTGGCTGTCGCAGACCACGCTGTCCGTCGACGAGACGATGCAGACCGTCGAGGCACTGCGTGAGCGCTTCCCGCACCTGCAGGCCCCGCCGTCGGACGACATCTGCTACGCCACCCAGAACCGGCAGGCCGCGGTGAAGACGATCGCCCCGCAGGTCGAGCTTTTCCTGGTCGTGGGCTCGGCGAACTCGTCCAACTCGGTGCGGATGGTCGAGGTCGCCAAGGCCGCGGGCGCCCGGGCGGCCCACCTGGTCGAGAACGCGGCCGCGATCGATCCTGGGTGGCTGGCCGGCGTCACCTCGGTGGGCTTGTCCTCGGGAGCGTCAGTGCCGGAGATCCTGGTGCACGAGGTCACCGACTGGCTGGCCGCGCACGGCTATGCCGACCTGCAGGAGGTCACCCACACCGAGGAGCGGCTCACCTTCGCCTTGCCGCAGGAGTTGCGCCGCGACCTGCGCGGCACCGGCTCCGCGCGCGAGGCGAGGCCGGCCGACTCCACCCTGTGATGAACTCGGCGGGACGCCGCGACGTACCGTGAAGCATGACGCGGCGCTGGCGGTGGTTGATCGTCGCGGCCGGCAGCGCCGCCCTGGTCGCCCTTCCGCTCGCGGTACGCCTGCTCCCAGTGGGTCACAGCGCGATCACCGCGGCCGGACTGCTCGCCCGCGTCCAGGCTTCGGCGGGGGTGCAGTACTCGGGCTACGCCGAGTCCTCGGGTGGCTTAGCCCTGCCCGTCACGAACCGGTTCAACTCGATCAACGACCTGTTCGGTGACCGCACCCAGCTGCGGGTGTGGTGGCGAGCCGCCGACGACTGGCGGGTCGACGCGGTCAATCTGGCCGGCGAGACCGACCTGCGCCGTGACTTGTCCGGCGTGTGGTCGTGGAACTACGAGTCCAACACAGCGGCACGGACACAGCAGGACACCGTGCCGATCGTCCGGCTGCCCCGCGCGGATGATCTCGTGCCGGCCACCCTGGCCCGCCGGCTGCTCAGCCACGCGGACCCGGTACGGGCGACTCGCCTGCCTGATGCCCGGATCGCCGGGCACGATACGGCCGGGCTGCGGCTGCGCACCGGCGACGCGCGCTCGACGATCGATCACATCGACGTGTGGGCACTTCCCTCCAGCGGGCTGCCGGTGCGGGTCAAGATCTACGGCAGGGGCGACACGAAACCGGTGCTGGCCACCACGCTGCTCGATCTGTCGACGTCCGCGCCGAAGGCATCGGAGACCGCGTTCACACCGGCTGCCGGAGCCAAGGTGCGCTACGGGCAGGACGAGGACATCGTGGCCGCGGTGGATCAGTTCGGGCGCAGCCACCCGCCGGCACAGCTGGCCGGGCTGAGCCGGCGGCCCCTGGAGGTCGGCTCCGTGGGCGTGTACGGGCAGGGTGTGACGCTGCTGGTGGCCGTGCCCCTGCCGCCGCGCCTGGCCCGCACGGTGGCTGGACAGCTGTCGGGCACGCCCGGCTCGAGCGCGGTCGGCGGTGGAGTGTCTGTTGGCGTCGGACCGCTCAACCTGTTCCTGTCCGGCGAGGGCATCGACGACGCCCGCTGGCTGCTGGCCGGTACGGTCACGGCCGCGACGCTGACGGCGGCGGCCGCGCAGCTGCCCCCCGCTGACGGATTCCGCTGATGATCCGCACCGCGGGGCTGACGAAGCGTTTCGGCGAGGTACTTGCGGTCGACAGCATCGACCTCGACGTTCGACCCGGTGACGTCTACGGCTTCCTCGGCGCGAACGGGTCGGGCAAGACGACGTCGGTGCGGATGATCCTGGGCCTGGTGCTGCCCACGTCGGGCACTGTGGAGCTGCTCGGGCAGCCGATGCCGCGGGGTGGGCACCGGGTGCTGCCGAGGGTGGGCACGCTGGTCGAGGGCGCGGCCGCCTATGGGCACCTGTCGGCGCGGGCGAACCTCAACCTGCACGACGCCAGCGGCGGACCAGCGGGTCGCAGCACCCGCCGCCGCCGCATCGACGACGTGCTCGAGCAGGTCGGTCTCGCGGGTACCGGGCGCCGCCCGGTGAAGGCCTTCTCGCTCGGCATGCGCCAGCGCCTGGGGTTGGCCGCCGCCCTGATGTCGCAGCCGGAACTGCTCGTCCTGGACGAGCCGACGAACGGCCTGGATCCGCAGGGCATCCGGGAGATCCGCGAACTGCTGCTGCGGTTGAACGACAACGGCGCCACGATCTTCCTGTCCAGCCACCTGCTGACCGAGGTCGAGCAGATGTGCACCCGCGTGGGCGTGCTGGACCGCGGCCGGCTGGTCGTGCAGGACGAGTTGGCCAACCTGCAGGCCCTGACCGGGCGTTCCGTCGTGCACACCTCCGAGCCGGCCGCTGCGCTCGCGGTGTTGGACGGCCGCGTCGAGAAGCGCGACGGCGAGCGGCTGGTGGTGCGCGCGGACGATCCCGCCGCGCTCAACGCGCTGCTCGTCGGCCGCGGCGTGCCGGTACACGAACTCGTCGCCGAGCGGCGAACGCTCGAACAGGTCGTCCTGGAACGTAGCGAGCCGGGCCCGGTCGGGTGATGGCGTCGTGATCGCCGTCGAGCTGCGCAAGCTCGCCCGCCGCCCTCGTACCTGGGCGACCCTGCTGATGCTCGACCTGCTTCCCACGACGGTGGCGGTGCTGCTTGCGGTCACCCACCTCGGCCCGCGCCCGGGCCAGGGGCCGGCCTTCCTGTCCGCGGTGCTGTCCAACGGAACGCTGTTCTCGGTGGCCGCGCTCGCCATCGTCCTGCCGCTGTTCCTGCCGGTGGCGGTGGCGGTCATCGCCGGCGACTCGATCGCGGGCGAGGCGCAGGCCGGCACGCTGCGCTACCTGCTCACCCGGCCGGTCGCGCGGTCTCGGCTGCTCGTGGCCAAGCTGGTCTCGGTCCTGGTGTTCGTCCTCGTGGCGGTGGTCCTGGTGGCGGGCACCGGCTTCGTGGTGGGCAAGTTGCTGCTGGGCGGACAGCCGCTGACCGCGTCGACGGCTGTGACCAGCGTGTCCGGGTCGACGCTGACCCCCGTGCAGGTCGCGCTGCGCACGCTGCTCGCAATCGGCTACGTCGCGCTGTCGATGATCGGCGTGGCGGCGATGGCGTTGCTGCTGTCGACGTTCACCGATTCGCCGCTGTCCGCGACGCTTGGTGCGCTGGCCTTCCTCATCGGTTCATCGCTCCTGCTGACTCTGGACGCCGCCCGCGGACTCGCGCCGTACCTGCCGACCCGGTACTGGTTGTCGTTCATCGACCTGTTCCGCGATCCCATCCTGTGGCGCAATGTCGAACGTGGCGTGCTGCTGCAACTGGTCTATGTCGCGGTGCTGCTCGGGGCGGCCTGGGCGAATTTCAGCAGCAAGGACATTACGAGCTGACCCGCCCGCAGTCCTTCGCCGTGAGCGTGACCGGTGGCCCGCCCGCGAGTTCGCGCACGACCATGGCGGCGACGTTGGCATCGGTCGGCAGCCCGCTGTGGCGCACCCGGTCGGCGGGGCAGATGCTCTGCACCGTGATGTCCAGCGCTCCGGACAGCGATGCCGAATCCGGCGGGATCACCACGTCGTCTTGAGTCGTCCAGATCGAGACGTAGGTAGGGCCGGGCGGTGTCTCGTCACCGGCGTTGAGGGCCGTGAGCAGGGGGCTGTCGGCCGCGAGTTGCTGGCAGGCCGTCGGGCAGGCGCCGGGGAGCACGGAGTCGGCCAACCCGGCGATCTCGGTGCCGTGGTGCGGCGAGCCGAGCGTGATGACGCGACGGGCGTGCCCGGCACCGCCGTGCTCGCGTACCCACAGCCGGGCCACCACCCCACCGGCCGAGTAGCCGACGACGTCGACGGAGGCCGCGTGGGTGCGCGCGAGCGCGGCGGTTGCGGCGGTCTCGAGAACGTCGGCCTGAGCCCCGAGGTCGCCACGGCCGTCGCCGGTGAGCTGGAGTACCTGGGCATCCTTGCCGTGCGTGCGAAGCACCCGCGCCAGCGCTTCCAGTCCGGTGGTCGAGCCGCCGTAGCCCGGTACCAGGATCACCGGGCCCGGCACTACCTGCGAGACCGGCGGTGCTGGCGTGTCCGGGCGCAGCGCGACGACGAGGCCGACGATGACCGCGGCCGTCGCGACCGCCGCGACGATCAGCACCAGCCGCCGACGGGCGGGTGCAAGCGAGGACAGCATCAGTCCATGGTGCCTGGCCGTCGGGTGAACCCCGCGGCCAGCTGCAGCTACCGGCGGGCGATGAGTCGGACGCCGGCGATGATCAGGACCGCGGCGGTGGCCGCGGCGATCGCCGGGAATCCGTAGACGAGCCAGTTCGCGGCGCCGTCGAAGAGCACTTTCTTGTCGTGCAGTCCGCCGGAGCGCAGATACAGCATCCCTGCCGAGGCGCCGGCGTAGACCAGCGGCGGTGCGATGGCCACCGGGAACATCGCGGAGCGGCGCACAAGCAGCATCGCGACGATCGAGGCCACCACGATTCCGATGTTGAACCCGCCGCGGACCTGGGAGCCGCTGAGGGTGTCGATGAGGCCGCCGATGCCGGCGATGACGAGGAGCACGACCAGCGCGGCCCAGCCGGGCAGGCCGCGCTCGGGGGCTTTCGGCACGGTCTCGACCGCTGGTGGGTTACCCAGGTACCCGGCGCGGACGGACGTGGGCTGGCCCCATCCGTCGGGGGAGACGTCGCCGCGGCGGGAATCGGTCGGCGGAGGCCGGCGCGCACCGTAGGGAGCCGGTGCGTTCACCACAGTCGATCTCCTCCGCGCTCGGCGCCAGGGGGCCTGCTGTTGGCGCGTGCAGTGCGTTCACGGTACCTGCCCTGGCGCGGCCACCGCCTCAGGTGCGCGCCCGAGGCGGCGCGCCTGCTCAGGACCGTTCGCCGCCGGCTGCCTCAGGCATCGACCCGAGCAGCTCGATCTGCCCGATCGGCACCCGCTGCTTGGGCAGCGAGACCACCCGCTGCTCGGTCAGCTCCGGGGCCTGGGTCGAGCGGGCGGCGTCGGTGACCTGCTTCGGCGTCTCGAGCAGATCGGAGGGGCCGACCACCTTGAGGTCCGACATCCGCCGGGCAGTGACCAGGACGCGGCTCTCCAGCGAGGACACCGTCTGGTTGTACGAGCTGACCGCCGTACCCAATGACCGGCCGAGCTTGTCGATGTATCCGCCCATCGTCGAGAGCCGCTGGTAGAGCTCACGGCCGACCTTGTGCACCTCTTGGGCGTTGGCGGCCAGCGCCTCCTGACGCCAGCTATAGGCGATCGTGCGCAGCAGGGCCACCAGGGTGGACGGCGTGGCCAGAACGACGTTCTTGCCGAACGCGTACTCCAGCAGGGTGGGCTCCTCCCGCAGGGCGCCGTCGAGGAACGCATCGGCAGGGACGAAGCAGACGACGAACTCCGGCGTCGGGGTGAACCGCTGCCAGTAGGCCTTGGCCGACAGGGAGTCGATGTGGGTGCGCAGGTGCTTTGCGTGGGCCTTCATCCGGGCGTCGTGGGTGGCTTCGTCGCGTGCCTCCATCGCCTCGAGGTAGGCACTGAACGCCACCTTGGAGTCGACGACGACGTTCTTGCCGCCGCACAGCCGCACCACCAGATCGGGGCGCTGGGTGGAGCCGTCGTCGGCCGTCACGCTGGACTGCAGCGTGTAGTCGACATGCTCGGCCATGCCGGCGGCCTCGACCACGCGCTCGAGCTGCATCTCGCCCCACCGGCCACGGATCTGTGGCGCCCGCAGAGCAGTCACCAGGTGTGAGGTCTCGCTGCGCACCTGCTCGGACGCGTGGCTCATCGCCAGCACCTGCTCGCGCAGCGCGGTGTCGGACGTGGCCCGGCCCTTCTCGACGTCGACGAGTTGCTGCGCCACCTTGGCCAGCGACTCGCGAAGCGGGCTCACCAGCGCATCGATGGCCTGCTGGCGCTGGGCCAGGTCGCCACCGGCCGCCGTGGCCGACTTCGCGAACTGCGCCTCGGCCAGCTTGACGACCGCCTCGCTGTTGCGTTGCAGGGCCTCGGCGGCCTGTGAACCGAACAGCTCCCGCAGCTGTGCGTCGGTGCGCACCAGCATCGCCTCGCGCTGCGCTGCGGCAGCGCGGTCGGATTCGAGCGCGCCCCGCAATCCGGCCGCCTCGGCCAGGGCGGCACGCGTTCCGGCCTCGGCGCGCTGGCCGGCGATCAGCCAGCCCATCGCCCACCCGACGGCCAGGCCGAGCAACGTGAGAACAACGACGGTGACGTCCATGTCCCGATGGTCACACCCTGCTCCGACAATTTCGGACGGCGACACGCCAAGTCCCAGGCAGGCTCTGGCGATCCACGCTCTGCCGCGCTGGGTCAGGGGCTGGCGCGGACGCCCTAGACTGGCGGCCCGTGACCCTCACCATCGGCATCGTCGGTCTGCCCAACGTGGGCAAGTCCACTCTGTTCAACGCCCTGACGAAGAACGACGTCCTGGCCGCCAACTACCCGTTCGCGACGATCGACCCCAATATCGGAGTGGTAGGGGTGCCGGATTCGCGCCTGGACGTGCTCGCGCGGATCCACGGTTCGGCGAAGATCATCCCGGCCACGGTGTCGTTCGTCGACATCGCCGG
>QHCC01000053.1 GCA_003243915.1 Pseudonocardiales bacterium
GTCCGGCCGTCCTACGTGCTCGGCGGCCGCGGCATGGAGATCGTCTACGACGACACCGCGCTCGAGGCATTCGTGCAGCGGGCCACCCAGATCAGCCCCGAGCACCCGGTGCTCATCGACCGGTTCCTCGATGACGCGATCGAGATCGACGTGGACGCGCTGTACGACGGGACCGAGCTGTTCCTCGGCGGGGTGATGGAGCACATCGAGGAGGCCGGCATCCACTCCGGCGACTCCGCCTGCGCGCTGCCGCCGATCACCCTCGGCCGCGGTGACATCGAGAAGGTGCGGGAGTCCACCAAGCTCATCGCCGCCGGGGTGGGGGTGCGCGGGCTGCTGAACGTGCAGTACGCGCTCGCCGCCGGGGTGCTGTACGTGCTCGAGGCCAACCCGCGGGCCAGCCGCACGGTGCCGTTCGTGTCCAAGGCCACGGCGGTGCAACTGGCCAAGGCCGCGGCGCGGATCGCGCTCGGCGCCACCATCGCCGAGTTGCGCGGCGAGGGGCTGTTGCCCGCCCACGGCGACGGTGGGGATCTGCCGGGCGACGCGCCGATCGCGGTGAAGGAGGCGGTGCTGCCGTTCCACCGCTTCCGCACACCGGCCGGTGACCAGGTCGACTCGATCCTCGGCCCGGAGATGAAGTCTACCGGCGAGGTCATGGGCTTCGACCAGACGTTCGGCAGCGCATTCGCCAAGAGCCAGGCCGCCGCGTACGGCTCGCTGCCGGTCAAGGGGACAGTGTTCGTCAGCGTCGCGAACCGCGACAAGCGCTCGGCGATCTTCCCGGTCAAGCGCCTGTTCGACCTGGGTTTCCGGGTGCTGGCGACGGCGGGTACCGCACAGGTGCTGCGGCGCAACGGCGTGGCCGCGGAGGTGGTCGGCAAGTTCAGCGACGGGCCCGGCAACGTGGTCGAGCGGATCCTGGCCGGCGAGGTCGACCTGGTGTTGAACACGCCCTGGGGCTCCCCGGGCAACTCCGGTCCGCGCGTGGACGGCTACGAGATCCGCACTGCCGCGGTGTCGGCCGGCATCCCGTGCTTGACCACCGTGCAGGCCGCGGCGGCAGCCGTACAGGGCATCGAGGAACTCACCCGCGGCGAGGTCGCGGTGCGCTCCCTGCAGGACCTGCACGCGCAGCTCGCCTCCTGGCGGTCCCGATGAACATTGCGATGGCTAGCCCCCGTCCCGCGAGGGGTCACGTGGACGCCGACTGGTCACTTGTCACTGACCACTCGGCGCGTAAGTGGCCACTCGGCGCCATGGAGGGCGGGACATGAGCAATCCAGTTCAGGAGACAGCCGAGATCTTCGCCGTGGCCAGGGTCGGGGAATACGTGCAGTTCACCGTCGTGGCTCCGGGTGTGGCGGCCGGCTTCCTGCCCGGCCATTTCGTCGCCGTCGGGGTGGGTGGCGAAAACACTTCGATGCTGCTGCGCCGCGCGTTCGCCCTCTACGGCGCGACGCCGTCCGGGCAGTTCGCCGGCACCGTGCAGTTCATCGTCGCCGCGCACGGACCCGGCACGAGATGGCTGCTCCAGCGCAGCGCGGGCGAGACGCTCGACCTCGTCGGCCCGCTGGGCACGCCGTTCCCGATGCCGTCCGGGCCCGCACCGGCCGTGCTGGTCGGCGGCGGGTACGGCACGGCTCCGCTGATCCCGCTGGCCAACGCGCTGCTGGCAGCCGGCTCGCCCGTCGAGATGATCGTCGGCGCGTCGACCGCGTCGCGGCTGTTCGGCGAACTGGTCGCCAAGCGGACGATCGGCGCCGTCACCGTCACCACCGACGACGGATCCGCGGGAGTGCACGGCCGGGTGACCGACGTGCTGCCCGACGCGATCAGAGGCGTCAACGCCGAGGTGGTCTACGCGTGCGGCCCGATGCCGATGCTGCGGGCCGTCGGCGACGTGGCGCGCACCCACGCGATCCACGCCCAGGTCGCGGTGGAGGAGGCGATGGCGTGCGGGATCGGCGTGTGCATGACCTGCGTGTTGCCCGTCCGCGGTGACGATGGTGCCTCGCGGTTCTTGCGGTCCTGCGTCGAGGGTCCGGTCTTCGACGCCGACCGCGTGCGCTGGGCCGACGTCGGCTCGCTGCCCGACGACCTGGTGGGGGCCGACGCGATGGCGTGGCACTGACGTGACCGACATGACCGCAAGCCTGGCGACGCTGAGCCTGCCCAACCCGGTGCTCACCGCGTCGGGCTGCGCGGCGGCCGGGCGCGAGCTACACCAGTTCTTCGACGTGGCCGCGTTGGGTGCAGTGGTGACGAAGTCGATCATGACCCGGCCGCGGTCGGGCCGGGCGACGCCGCGGATGGCCGAGACTCCGAGCGGCATGCTCAACTCGATCGGCCTGCAGGGACCGGGGATCGACTCGTTCATCGAGAACGACCTGGCCTGGCTCGCGGCGCACGGCGCCCGCACCGTGGTGTCGATCGCCGGCGGGCACACCGACGAGTACGTCGAGATCACCCGCAAGCTCAACGGCAACGCCGCCGTGTCCATGCTCGAGGTGAACATTTCCTGCCCGAACGTCGAGAGCCGCGGTCAGGTCTTCGCCTGTGACGTGCACGCATCCTCGCGGGTGATCGGGGCCGTGCGACGCGCCGCCGACCCGGCACTGCCGGTCTTCGCCAAGCTCTCCCCGGACGTCACCGACATCACCCTCATCGCCCGGGCCTGTGCCGACGCCGGAGCCGACGGCTTCTCGCTGATCAACACGCTGCTCGGAATGGTGATCGACACCGACACGATGGCGCCGGCGCTCGGCGGGGTCACCGGTGGGCTGTCCGGCCCCGCGATCCGGCCGGTGGCGCTGCGCTGCGTGTGGCAGGTTCACCAGAAACTGCCGAGCTATCCCATCATTGGCATGGGCGGGATCCGCTGCGGCCTGGACGCCCTACAGTTCATTCTGGCCGGGGCGTCGGCGGTCTCGGTCGGCACGGCCGTCTTCGGTGACCCGTCCGCTCCGGTGCGGGTGCTCGCCGAACTCGAGGCAGCGCTCGACGCCCGGGGCTTCGCGTCCCTGGCCGGTGCGGTCGGTTATGCCCACCGGGCCCCTGAGCACCGCCTCGGACCTGACGCGCCGCAGGCGGCTGCCTCATGAGCACCCGATCCGACCCACTCTTCCCCGCCGGCGCTCGGTTCGAGGCCGCGAAGCCGGGCATCAGCGGGGAAAACATGCGCAGCAGCTTCGGGGCGCGGCTCGACGAGGTGCTCCAGAGCCGCGGGTCGCTGTGTGTCGGCATCGACCCGCACCCGGCGCTGCTGGCCGCGTGGGGGCTGGGCGACGACGTCGACGGACTGAGCCGCTTCGCCGAAGTCTGCGTCGAGGCATTCGGCACGGTGGCCGCCGTGGTCAAGCCCCAGTCCGCGTTCTTCGAGACTTGTGGATCGGGGGGGATCGCCGTCCTGGAACGGACGATCACCGCCTGCCGCGACGCGGGCGCCCTCGTCCTGCTCGACGCGAAGCGCGGTGACATCGGCACCACGATGGCCGCGTATGCGCACGCCTACCTCGATCCGTCCGCACCGCTGGCGGTGGACGCGATGACGCTGTCGCCCTACCTCGGCGTCGATTCGTTGCAGCCGGCCTTCGACGCGGCCGAACGCCATGGAGCCGGGGCGTTCGTCCTCGCGCTGACGTCGAACCCTGAGGGGCCGCAGGTGCAACACGCGCGCGGGATGGATGGCCGATCGGTCGCCCAGGCCGTGCTGGACAGCGTGGCTGCGCGCAATGCCGGCGCCGAGCCGTTCGGGTCCTTGGGCGCGGTGGTCGGCGCCACGATCGCCGGCGCCGACATCGACCTGACGACGCTGAACGGCGCGTTCCTGGTGCCCGGCATCGGCGCCCAGGGCGGAACCGCCGAGGACGTGCGCCGCATCTTCGGCGGCGCGCTTCCCAATGTGCTGCCCAGTGTGTCTCGTGAGGTCCTGCGGCACGGACCGGACCGCAGTGCGCTGCGCGACGCCGTAGCCCGTCAGATCGAGGCCTTCGCGTTCCTGCGCGGATGAGCCCTGCGCCTGGGACACCACTCGGGCCGCGTGCGGCCGCCAGCGCGCCGCTCAGGGCGCCGGGCGGGCCGCGACGGAGGAGATCAGGTAGCCGTAGACGACGATGTTGTAGTCGAGGTCGGCCCCACCACCCACCGCGCAGGTGATCAGCACGACCCGGCCGGGGCTATTGGCCATCAGCGAGCGGACGTCAGCGGCCCGGGCCTTGCGTACCCCGAACGCACTCCGGACGACGTAGGTGAGAATCCCGTTGCGGGTCCGCAGCGTGATGCGATAGCCGTTGAGAGCCTTGACCTGATAGGTCGCGACGCCGTTGTGCACCTGGGGATGCTTCTCGTCGATCTGCTTGGTCGCCAACTCCGAGAGCGGGTTGAACACCAGCTTCTGCTGCGACCAGGAGTGCCCCAGGATGTAGCTCGTACCACCCGAGCTGTTGCCGGGGGCGACCCCGAACTGGCTCCTGACCCAGCACACGGTGTGGACCTGGTCGCCGGGCGGATCGAGGGGCCGCACGTAGTCCATCTGGCAGACATCAGCCTTGATGTCGAACGCCGCTCCCGCGATCTCGAAGGCAGTAGGTGGCGCCGGGGCGACGCGGTCTCGTGGTAGCACCACCCGCGTCGGTTCAGGGCGCACATGGCGCTCGTATGCCGCGACGTCATTGGGGGCCCCCACCGCGAGAGCGCCCGGTCGAGCCGGCGTGTGCCGGGTTGCCGGCGGGGTGCGCGTGATGGCGTAGCCGGCGGCCACCGATACCAGGACTGCAACCGCCACCAGGGCAGCTTTGGACGCCGGCTTCGTCGGTCTCATCGGCATCTCGTCACCCGTCGCTGACAACGAGCATAACTTGGCTCGGCAAATCGGGGCGCTCGCTCGGGGCGGGAGAACCCGGCGCCGACCACCGGGGCCGAGTGTTCGGCTACGCCGTCAGTTCGTCGAGTTCGGCCAGCTCGTCAAGATCTGGCTGCCACGCTGCGGCCGCGACATTCGCGGCGACCTGCGCCCGCGAGGTGGCCCCGGCGATCACGCTGGCCACCGCCGGCTGGGCGGACAGCCCGCCCACCGCGACGTCCAGCACCGAGATCGAGCGCGCGGCGGCGAATGCCTCCAGCCCCTCCACCACGTCGAAGCAGGCATCGGTCAGCACCGATTCGCGGCCCCAGGCCTGGATCCGGCTGCCCTGCGGTGGCGGCTGGCCGCGGCGGTACTTTCCGGTCAGCAGCCCGCTGGCGAGCGGGAAGAACGGCAGCAGGCCGATGCCGTAGGCCTCCAGAGCCGGGACCAGATCCTCTTCGATGCCGCGGGTGAGCAGGTTGTACTCGTTCTGGGCGCTGACGAACCGCTCGAGGCCGCGGGTGCGCGACGTCCACTCCGCGTCGGCGACCTGCCAGCCGGCGAAGTTCGAGCTGCCCAGGTAGCGCACCTTGCCCTCACGCACCAGGTCCGACAGCGCCGAGAGCGTCTCCTCGATCGGCGTCGCCGGGTCCGGGCGGTGCAGCTGGTACAGGTCGATCCAGTCCGTGCGCAGCCGCCGCAACGACGACTCGACGGCGCGGCGGATGTAGCGCCGCGATCCCCGCGCGCCCCAGTCCTCGCCGTTGTCGCCGCCGCGGCGGCGCACGTCGCTGCCGAACTTCGTCGCCAGGACGACGTCGTCACGACGCCCCTCCAGCAGCGTGCCGAGCCGCTGCTCCGAGCGGCCGTAGGAGTCGGAGGTGTCGAACAGGGTGATGCCCTCGTCGAACGCGGCGTCCACCACCTCGCGGCTCTGCTCGTCATCGAGCTTCATGCCGAGGTTGTTGGTGCCCAGGCCGACCACGGATACCACCAGACCGGACTCACCGAGGCGTCGAAACTCCATGGCCACGACCCTACTGACGCGCTGCCCAGCCCGTCCTGGCCCTGAGCGGGCGCACGGGCGGCGTGTCGCCCTGCTGGGCGGCCAAGCCGAGTGTGCTGGGCGGCCAACTGCGCGGATCAGCCGACGAGGGTCTTGGTGGCCGTGACGAGCGAGGCCAGCCCCTTCTTGGCGTCGGTGAAGAACATCGACGTCTTCGGGTCCGTGTAGAGCTCGTTGTCGATGCCGGCGTAACCCGAGGCCATCGACCGCTTCACGACGATGATCGACTTGGCGTGGTCGACGTCGAGGATCGGCATTCCCGACACCGCGTTGCCGGGCCTGCGCGCCGCGGGGTTGGTGACGTCGTTCGCGCCCACCACCAGCGCGACATCGGCCCGGTCGAACTCTGAGTTGATCTCGTCCATCTCCTTGAGCTGGTCGTAGGGCACGTTCGCCTCCGCGAGCAGCACGTTCATGTGACCGGGCATGCGGCCGGCCACCGGATGGATGGCGTAGGACACCTCGACGCCGCGTGCCTCCAGCACCTCGCCCAGTTCACGGCACTCGTGCTGCGCCTGTGCCGCGGCCAGACCGTAGCCCGGAACGATGATCACCTTGGACGCGTAGGCCATCTGCAGTGCGGCGTCGTCGACCGCGATCGACTTCACCGGCCCGCCTGCGCCTTCGACTGCGGCGGTGCCGACCGCGCCGGTGCCGAAGCCGCCGGCGATGATGTTGAGCACCGAACGGTTCATCGCACTGGCCATCAGCTTGGTGAGGATGCCGCCGGACGCACCGACCAGGGCGCCGGCGATAACCAGGATCACGTTGCCCAGGACGAATCCGGCCATCGCCACCGCGGTGCCGGTGAACGCGTTCAGCAGCGAGATGACGACGGGCATGTCGGCGCCGCCGATGGGCAGCACCATCAGCACGCCGAAGAGCACGGCGGCAATCACGACGCCGAGCAGCACGAGCTGGTTGTGCGCGCCGGCGACGATCCAGACGCCGCCACCGACCGCGGCGAGTGCTACCACGCCCGAGGCCAACCGCGACCCGGCGAAGGACACCGGCTTTGACAGGTATCCCTGGAGCTTCGCCGCGGCCAGCACCGACCCGGAGAACGTGACGCCGCCGATGACGATGTCGAGCACGGTGGCCGTGGCGGTGCCGGCCAGCACATGGGGGTCCAGGTGGTATTCGGTGACCGCAATGAGTGCCGCCGCCCCGCCGCCGACCGCGTTGAACAGCGACACCAGCTGCGGCATGTTCGTCATCTGCACCGTGCGCGCCGAGTACAGGCCGTACGCGCCGCCGATCAGGGTGCCGGCGAGCAGAACGCCCCACCGGGTGGCATTCATGTGCGCGGCGCCCTGGCTGTCACCGACGCCGATCAGCACGGCGACGACCGCGACCAGCATGCCGAAGGCCGACAGCTGGTTGCCGCGGCGCGCGGTGGCCGGCGAGTTCATGAAATGCAGCCCGAGCACGAAGCAGGCCGCCCCGAACAGCGACGCGAAGCGGATCCCTATCTCTACCTTGCTCACCTCGCGTCCTCCTTCGCCGCGGCGGCAGGCACCGGGCGCTTTCGGAACATCTGCAGCATCCGGTCGGTGACCGCGTATCCGCCGACGACATTGGCCGCCCCGAACGCCGCGGCGACGAACGTCAGGACGTAGCCCAGGGTGCCGTGCACGTAGCCGGACAGGATGATCACGCCGACCAGGACGACGCCGTGGATCGAGTTGGCGCCAGACATCAGCGGCGTGTGCAGGGTCGCGGGAACCTTGCTGATCACCTCGAAGCCGACGAGCAGGGCCAGGACGAAGATCGTCATGTCTCCGACGAAGGAACCGGTCATGGTGCGGACTCCTTTTCCAGCAGCGCGGCGGTAGCGGGTTGGACGACCGAACCGCCGTGGGTGACGACCACGCCGGCCGCGATCTCGTCGCTGTCGGTGATCAGCTGATCGATCGCGAGTGCGCCGTCGGATACCAGATGCAGCAGCAGCGCGCTGATGTTGCGCGAGTACGCGTTCGACGCCGAGGTCGCCATCAGCGACGGCAGGGTGCCCGCACCGATCACCGTGACGCCGTTGTCGGTCACGAACGTCTCGCCCGGTCTGGAGATCTCGACGTTGCCCCCGAGGTCGGATGCCGCCATGTCGAGGATCACCGAACCCGCTTTCATCCGGGCGACCGCGTCCTTGGTGACCATCAGCGGGGGGCGCCGGCCCGGTACCTGGGCGGTCGTGATGACGATGTCGTGTTTGACGATGTGGTCGGTGAGCTCGGCCTGCTGCGCCGCCTGCTCCTCGGGGCTCAGCGCACGGGCGTAGCCGCCTTCGCCGGCGCCGGACTCCACGGACGTCAACTCCACGAACTGGCCGCCCAGCGATTTGACCTCCTCGCGGCTGGCCGGGCGCACGTCGTAGCCCCGCACGATCGCGCCGAGGCGTTTGGCGGTGCCGATGGCTTGCAGCCCCGCGACACCGGCGCCGAGCACCAGCACCTCGGCCGGCCTGGACGTTCCGGCCGCGGTGATCAGCAGCGGGAAGAACCGGTGAAAACTGTCGGCGGCGACGAGGACGGCCTTGTACCCCGCGACGTTGGCCTGCGACGACAGCGCGTCCATTCCCTGTGCCCGCGTCAGTGTGCGGGGCAGTCCGTCGAGGCTGACGGCGGTGACGCCCTGTTGCGCGAGCTGGGCCATGAGTTCGGCGTTGAGCAGTGGCTGCAGCAGCGCGACGACGGTCTGGCCCGAGCGCAGCTGGGCCGTGTCGGGCAGCCCCACAGCCAGCAGCACGTCGGCGTCCGCGTACAGCTTGGTGCCGTCGACGATCGTCGCGCCGGCCTGCTCGTAGCGCTCGTCGGGAAACCAGGCACCCGCCCCCGCGCCGGCCTGCACCAGGATCTCGAGTCCCGCGTCCTTGAGCTTGACCACTACATCCGGCGTCAACGCCACCCGTCGCTCACCGGTGGCGACCTCCTTCACCACCCCGACCCGCAGCGCAGCCATTCACCGACCTCCTTGTTCGCCAGGCTCGTTCGCCTGACATGTTGGCCTGACCAGTCGTCGCGCACGTTCGTGGGCAGGATCATCCTCGCCGCGGCCCCGAGAACGGCGCTCGACCGGGCGACATTATCTTGTGCCGCCCGGCGGCACCGATCAGGCTGGGCCGCCCCGGGTGGCCCGCTACCCCAAGGGCAGCATCATCGGGCAGCATCCAACGCCCGCGCGGCTGCCGCGCGTAACACGCCGGCCAGCGCTGGTGACCCGGTCGCCGACGCTGCGGCCCGCAGCTCGGTCACTGACGCGATGCCGGCGAGATGATCGACGACCGCCGCGTGCCTCGTCGACTCGGGCGCGCCGCTTGCCTGCTCGGTGGTGAGCACCGGGCTCGACGCGGCAGCTTGTTCGAGCGCTGCGCTCAGCCCTGCCGGATCACCGGATCGCACGGCCGGGGAGCTGGCCAGTTCCTCCAGGCGCAGTAGGCGAGCATAGACGGCCGGGTTGCTGATCTTGACGCGCTGGCCACTGGCGACCTGGCTCAGCATCGGCGCACTGAGGCCGATCACAGCGGCCAGTCGTGACTGGGAGATGTGGTACGCGGCGAGCAGGCGCGCAAACTTACCGGCCAGTGGCTCGCCGTACAGCGCGATCTGCCGGGCGATCACGTCTTCAGTGCTGGCCATCTAGCCTCTCCTGTGCTGCCACTTGCATGCTGCGTTCGCATATGCAAACATGGGATATCGTTTGCACTTGTGAACACTAGTCGGAGGTTGGCCTCATGTCATCGCTCATCCAGCGGACGGCGATCGTGGCCGTTGTGGCAGGACTCTGCACGCTCGCGGTCGGGCCCGTGGCGGCCGCCGAGAACACCGAGTCGACACCGGTGATGGTGGTCCTGGACGCGTCGGGGTCGATGAGCACGGCCGATGCGCCGGGGCCGCGTATCGATGCGGCCAAGAGGGCGGTCACCGGGCTGGTGGCGAACCTGCCGACTGAGGCGCAGGTGGGTCTTGAGGTGTATGGCACCTCGACGGGTTCCTCGAACGCGGAGAAGGCGGCGGGCTGCAAGGACATCAAGGTGCTGGTGCCGGTGGGGCCGATCGACAAGGGCGCGTTCACGGCGCAGGTCGCGCGGCTGAGGGCGTCGGGGTACACGCCGATCGGTGAGTCGCTGCGCAAGGCCGCGGCGGCGCTGCCCCGGGAAGGCCCGCGCTCGATCGTGCTCGTGTCCGACGGCGAGGACACCTGTGCGCCGCCGCAGCCGTGCGACGTGGCGAAGGAACTGAAGGCACAGGGCGTCGATCTCGTCGTGCACACGGTGGGGTTCAAGGTGAACGCGGCAGCGCGGGCTCAGCTCGTCTGCATCGCTGACGCCACCGGCGGGACCTACGTCGACGCTCCCGACGGGCCCAGCCTGGGCCGTCAGCTGCAGGTCCGCGTCGCGCGCGCCCTGAAGCCGTACACGGCCGTCGGTACGCCGATCGCTGGAACACCGAGCGCGGCGGGCGCGCCCGAGCTCAAGCCGGGGCAGTACCTCGACACCTACGGGCAGGGAACCAAAGGCTTCGGCGGCGCCGGCACCGTGAAGTACTACTCCGTCACGCTGCACATGGGCGAGACGCCCTACCTCTCCGCCACGCTCGTGCCGCCCGCCACGCGGGTCGAGAGCCTGACCACTCTCAACGTCAATGTCAGCATGACCGATCTCGACGCGACGAGCGGATGCGCGTTCGACGTCGTGGGAACTGATTTTGCCTACCGCGGCAGGATCGACGCGTCGACGGCTGTGGTCAGCCCCGGTGAGGTGGGCGGCCCGGATTGGCCATCGGGGTGCCCGACCGACGGAGCGTTCACGCTAAAGATCACCAGGGCGGGAAACTCGTTTGCGACCCAACCGCTGAAGATGGAGGTCGCCCTGCGGATCGAGCCATCGGCCGACGATTCCGGCCTGCCGCCGGCGGCCGTCGCGCAGCCCAACGCCCGGGTCCAGGCGCCCGGCCCGCCGCAGAACGTCGCCGCGGGCAGCAGCTTCAACGACGCCCCTGTGCTCACGCCCGGCACGTATCGGGACACGGTCGTCTCCGGCGAGACGCGCTACTACAAGGTCCACCTGCAGTGGGGTCAGCGGCTGGCCTACGTCCTCACCCCGGCCCGGCTGCCAGGGCTCGGACTCGGCAACGGCGTCATCGGGGAGACGCAGACAGCGAACCCGCTGCGAGCCAGACTCGAGCAACCGGTTGGTGCGACGAACTCGGGCGCGTTCATCGGCTCGACCGACATCCAACTGTACGGATCGACAGCCGTGCCGGCGCGCTACACGAACCGGCGATCCACCGGCGAGGTGAAGAAGTTCGCTGTCGACGGGGACTACTATTTGATCTTCTCCACCGGCCTGCCCACCGCCGATCCGCTGACCATCCCGTACACGCTGACGGTTGGCGTGATCGGGGCAGTCGAACGGGGCCCGGTGTACCAGCGGGCGGCCACCCCGACCGACTCGTCACAACAGCCGCCGAGCGCACAGACGACAGGTGCGCAGCCGAGTTCGGCCGCCTCCAGCCCGGTAGCGGCGCGCGGGCACTCGTCGTCCAACGTTGTGCCGACACCAGTGTTGGTCACCGCAGGCGCCGGGATCGCCGCGTGCGCGGCAGGTGGCGCGGCGCTACTGATCCGGCGCCGCCGTCAGGAAGCGAGCGCTGCGATGACCAGGCCGACGCGTACCTACCCGCCCGCTGACACCTGGTGAACGATCGTCATACGTGGCCTCGCCGGCGATCAGCTCGACCGGGCCGCGCCCTACGCTAGGGCGCGGCCCAGACGTAGGTGCCGTCGCTCTTGCGGGTGCAGACCACCGTCTTTCCGGCGGACGTCGATGCACCGTTGCCCTGTTGCTGCCAAGTGCACGCCTGCCCGGCGGCAACCTGTCCGCCGTTGCCGCTCTGCCCGCCCGTGGTCGGGCTCTTCGGTGCGGATGACCGGCCCGTCGAGGAATTCGGTGCGCCGGGGCCGCCACTGGTTCCGCCGTCACCGCTGTGAGAGATCGCGAGCGCGAGCGGCACGGCGACCGCCGCCGCACCGAATGTGCCGGCTGCAGCGAAGACTGCTCGCCGTCGGCCCCACCGGCGTCGCGGGGTCGGGGTGTTGACCAAGGTTGCCGCCGGCCCGCGGGCGGGTTTGCGCGGCACCGGACTCAACGCCGCGGTGCGCCGCGTCGCTGCCGGGACCCGGGCCACCTCGCGCTGGTCCTCGGCGGGAACCGGCGGCAGCTGGTGCAGCACGTCGATCCGGTCGCCGTCTGCCGAGCGGGGTACCGGGTCGTGGGTGGCCTGTCGCAGCCGGCTGCGCACTGCCGTGGCCGAGGACGGCCGGGCGAGGGGGTTGGCTGTGGTCAGGTCCGCCACCACCGCACGGAGCACGGGGTCACGCACCCGGGACAGGTCGGGCGCCGCGCCAACGTCGGACGGCTCCGCTCCCGCGAGAAGCGCGGCGGCAACCTGCCCGGCCGCGTACAGATCGTGGGTCGGCGCCGGCGTCACGCCGCCTGACAGCAACTCCGGCGCCAGATAGCCGGGCGTGCCGACGACGGTGCCGACCTGGGTGAGCCGGACGTCACGACCACCGATGGCGAGTCCGAAATCGGCCAGCAGAACGCGCAGCGCCCCGGTACCTGTCGCCGGGAGGAGCACGTTGCCCGGCTTGACGTCACGATGAATGAGCCCGGCAGCGTGCACGTGCTCCAGCGCGTCGAGCAGCTGATCGAGGATCGCCGCCACGGTCGGTTCGGCGAGCGCACCGTAGTCGCCGAGCAGCGTGCTCAACGATCCGCCGTCCACGAGTTCGCTGGCGATGACGACGTGTTCGTCCTCGGCCGCCCAGGAGTACGGCGTGAGTACGTGATGGTGGGCCAGCCGAACGGATTGCTCGCGGGCGAAGCGCAGCAGGTCGCCGGCGTCGCGGCGGCGCATCACCTTGGCCGCGCAGTAACGGCCGGTCTTGACGTCCATCGCCCGCCAGACCACACCGCTGCCGCCCCGGGCGATCGGGTCGCACAGCGCGAAGCGCCCAGCCACCAGGTCGGTCATTGCTCCAGTATTTCCCCCGTTGCCGCCATCGTGCGCGCCGAGGGAGGTTTCGATGCCACGCGCGTCGAGGGCTACCGCAGCCGACACCGCCCCCGGTCCCGACTGCGCCCCGTGCAGCCACGGGCGCCGGACCTCACCACGCAACGGCGCAGGACACCGCATGTCGCGGCGCGGCGGTAGGTTGCCGGTCATGGCAGGCACGGCATCGGCGGCGCGCCTTGCCGTGCTCTCCGGACCGTCCGGTGTCGGCAAGGGCACCGTCGTGGCCAAGGTGCGCGAGATGTACCCGCACATCTGGGTGTCGGTCTCGTGCACGACCCGCGCACCGCGGCCCCGGGAGCGCGACGGCATCGAGTACCGCTTCGTCTCTCGCGAGCAGTTCGGTCAGATGGTCGCGGCCGGCGAACTGCTGGAGCACGCCGAGTTCGCCGGAAATCTTTACGGCACACCCCTCGCGCCGCTGCTCGAGCGGATCGCGGCAGGCACACCGTCGTTGCTGGAGATCGACCTGCAGGGCGCCCGGCAGGTCCGCGCGTCCATGCCAGCGGCGTACCTGGTGTTCCTGACCCCGCCGTCGTGGGCCGAGTTGGAGCGGCGCCTGGCCGGCCGGGGCACCGAGCCCGCCGACGTCATCGCGGCGCGCCTGCGCCGTGCGAAGGTCGAGTTGGCGGCGGAGAAGGAGTTCGACGAGGTCGTCGTCAACGACGATGTCGGGCGGGCAGCCGCCGAGTTGGTAGGATTGATCGAAGCCGTCTGCCCGACGTGACGGTGCGTGCCGCCCAGCCAACCGACCAGAGAGCTCACCCGTGTCCGGAATGCTGTCCGCCCCCGAGGGGATCACCAACCCGCCGATCGACGAGCTTCTCGATCGCACCCAGTCCAAGTACGCGCTGGTGATCATCGCGGCCAAGCGGGCGCGCCAGATCAACGCCTACTACAGCCAGCTCGGCGAGGGTTTGCTCGAGTACGTCGGCCCGCTCGTCGAGACCGCGCCGCAGGAGAAGCCGCTGTCGATCGCCCTGCGCGAGATCAACACCGATCTGATCGAATTCAAGCCAAGCGAAGCTTGAACTCATTCTGCGCCGACGTGTCACTCCGTCTGCACCGCTCGCTGGCGCTCGGGTCGATCCGTCGCGCGACCACACGCCTCTGGCGGGTCAGCGCGGCTCTTCGCGCGAGTTCGCATCGCGTGAGGGTCACCTTTCAACCCCTTGAGGTGATCGCCCCATGAGCCGAGTCGTGCTTGGCGTTTCTGGGGGGATTGCTGCCTACAAGGCGGTCGAGTTGCTGCGGCGTCTTGCCGAGTCCGGGCATGACGTCACGGTCGTCCCTACTGCTGCCGCTCTGAAGTTCGTCGGCGTCCCGACGTGGGCGGCGCTGTCGCACCATCCGGTCTCCTCGGATGTGTGGGAAGCGGCGGACGCGGTTCCGCATGTCCGGCTCGGGCGGGAGGCCGAGCTCGTCGTGGTCGCGCCGGCGACTGCGGATCTGCTCGCACGAGCCGCCCACGGGCTGGCCGATGATCTGCTCACCAGCACGTTACTGACCGCACGCTGCCCGGTGCTGTTCGTCCCGGCGATGCACACCGAGATGTGGGAGCACCCGGCCACGGTCGAGAACGTAGCGACGCTGCGCCGGCGCGGCGCGATCGTGCTCGAGCCGGCGACCGGGCGCCTGACCGGCACGGACACCGGCAAGGGTCGCCTGCCCGAGCCCGCTGAGATCGCCCAACTCGCCGATCTGCTCCTGCGCCGGCCCGACGCGCTGCCGCCCGACCTGGCTGGGCGACACGTGCTCATCAGCGCCGGCGGCACTCGCGAGGCGCTCGATCCGGTGCGCTATCTCGGTAACTCCTCCTCGGGTCAGCAGGGCGTCGCGCTGGCGGCGGTCGCCGCGGCCCGTGGCGCGCGGGTCACCCTGGTCGCCGCCAACGTCGAACTCCCCGATCCCTCCGGGGCCGACGTCGTCCGGGTCGTGAGCACCGCCGAGCTCCGCGATGCCCTGCACAAGGTCGCACCGGACGCCGACGTCGTCGTCATGGCTGCGGCCGTTGCCGACTTCCGGCCCGTTGACCCCGGCGCTTACAAGATCAAGAAGTCTGATTCCGGCCCGGCGCCGATCGTGCTGAGCCAGAACCCGGACGTGCTCGGCGAACTGGTGGCCGCCCGGCGCCCGGGCCAGGTCCTGGTCGGTTTCGCTGCCGAGACGGGCGACGCCACCGGCACCGTGCTCGAGCACGGCCGTGCCAAGCTGGCCCGCAAGGGCTGCGACCTGCTGGTCGTGAACGCGGTCGGAGACGGCAGGGCCTTCGGGCAGGCCGACAACGCGGCCGTCATCCTGGGCGCCGACGGCACCGAGCAGGCCGTCCCGTTCGGGCCCAAGGCAATGCTTGCGGCCAGCGTGTGGGACGCCGTAGCGGGCGTGGCAGGCGCCCGGGCCCCGGCCCGTTAGACTCGACCGGAATTTCCATCGAACCCTAGCTCCGGAGCGCTCGTGACCCGCCGTCTGTTCACCTCTGAGTCCGTCACCGAGGGACACCCCGACAAGATCGCCGACCAGATCAGCGACTCCATCCTGGACGCGTTGCTCGCGCAGGACCCCACCAGCCGGGTCGCCGTCGAGACGCTCATCACCACCGGCCAGGTGCACGTCGCGGGCGAGGTCACCACCGAGGCCTACGCCGACATCCCGACGATCGTGCGCGAGCGCATTCTCGAGATCGGCTACGACTCCTCGCGTAAGGGCTTCGACGGCGCGTCCTGCGGTGTGAACGTCTCGATCGGCTCGCAGTCGCCCGATATCGCACAGGGCGTCGACAACGCCTACGAGGCGCGCACCGGCGAGAACGTCGAAGACCCGCTCGAGCGGCAGGGCGCCGGCGACCAGGGCCTGATGTTCGGCT
>QHCC01000054.1 GCA_003243915.1 Pseudonocardiales bacterium
GTCGAGGTCATCAACAAGCTGGGACGCATCCAGCGCGAACTGCTTCAGGACCTGGGCCGCGAGCCCACGCCCGAGGAGCTCGCGAAGGAGATGGACATCACCCCCGACAAGGTCCTCGAGATCCAGCAGTACGCCCGTGAGCCGATCAGCCTCGACCAGACCATCGGCGACGAGGGCGACAGCCAGCTCGGCGACTTCATCGAGGACTCCGAGGCCGTTGTGGCCGTCGACGCCGTGTCGTTCACGCTGCTGCAGGACCAGCTCCAGTCGGTGCTGCAGACGCTGTCCGAGCGCGAGGCCGGCGTGGTGAAGCTGCGCTTCGGACTCACCGACGGCCAGCCACGGACCCTCGACGAGATAGGGCAGGTCTACGGGGTCACGCGGGAGCGGATCCGTCAGATCGAGTCCAAGACGATGTCCAAGCTGCGACACCCGTCGCGGTCCCAGGTGCTGCGCGACTATCTAGACTAATCCGACTGACCCGCAGCACGACAAAGGCCCCGTCCGGGTGGACGGGGCCTTCGTTCCTCGGGCGCGGGGTGGGCCGCGGTCAGCGCTCCTCGGCACCAGCCGTGGCAGGTACCTCGCCCAGCCGCTCTGACTCGTCGTGGATGATCGCGCCGATCTGACGCAGCCGGGCCTCGTTGTCGTGCCAGTGGTGCGCGCAGAACAGCAGTTCGGAGCCCGAAACAAGAGTTGCGCGCACGTAGGCCTGGGCGCCGCAGCGGTCACAACGATCGATAGCTGTCAGCGGACTCGCGGCGTATGTCGTGGTCACGTTGGCACCTCTCTGTGCATGAGAACTCATCAGGCAAGGTGTTCCATGGTGCGCTTCGGTCTCGACCGTAACCACCCAATTCCCAGTGACGGTGGCGACACCCTGGAGCGAAATGCATTCGGAACACACTCACTTTGTTCGTAACGACGACTGATCGTGGATCCGTGGCCGTCTGCTATCTCTAACGAGCAGTACCCCGCCGAAGATTCCCGAGCCCACGAACGCGGTGAGATGGCCCACCGGCGACACCTCGAGCCGGGTCAGCCCCGCCAACAGGTTTGGCCCGATCGCCACCAACGACAGGCCCGCTATGAGCCTCATGGCGATCGGCCGCGCGGCTAGCACTGCGGCGCTCAGCAGGCCGACGACGACGTAGGACACCCCGACGTCGTGCTGATGCAGCGCACTGTCGGGCAGCCTGGCGTGATCTACCCGCCACCACACGATGCCCTCACTCACGGCAGTACCGCCCAGCTGAGCAGTCGCGGCGACCAGCAGCGTCCGTCGCCAGCCGAAGCGCGCCTCTACGAGCGCACACCCGAGCGTGCCTAGCACCAGCCAGAGAATCCGGTAGTCATCGATCACGAACACCGACGCGGCCAGCGGCCCTATCGGTTCGCTGGTGAGCCGCGTGACGTTCGTGCTCGCCCACCCGGCCACCCGGGCCGCGTGATGTGCGGACAGGCTGGCATAGCAGATCTCGGCCGCCGCCAGGGCGCTCGCGAACCCGGTCGTGAGCGGCAATCTGCGCAGGCGCCAGACGGGCGACGCACGCCCGCGTTGCGTCGGCAAGGACGGCACGCCCTCAGCCTGCCAGCCGCGCCGTGAGGCGATCGCGGCGGCCGTCGGGCCCGTCGAATGCCGCCCCGGCGCCGCTGCCTAGTGGTCTGACTGGGATATGACCTGGCGGCGCCTGGGGCGCCCAGCCGTCGCCTCACCGCGTCGGCGTCGTCGTCCACAACACCGGTATGGCCTCCTGCACCGCCTTGCCAGCCACCGGCTGGATCAGCACGTCCGCCGCCGCATATCCCAGACAGACCACGAGCTGGATCGTTCAGCGGGCTCGGCGAAAGTACTCACTACTGGCTTTTCCGGCAAGCAGGACAATGATCGCGACGTCGATGATGCCACCGATCAGGCTCAGCACCCGGCTCAGGGCCGGTTCCGGTTGGGCGAAGCCCACCAGCGCGCCCAGCACGCCGAGGCCGGCGAGCACCCAGGTGACTATGCGTGCCCAGTTCTTGCCCTTGCGGACCTGGAGGGCGAGCAAGACATACAGGACGATGAAGATGATGCCGATCACGACGCCGACCACGATGGCCGCGTTGAGCGCGTCGTCGAGCTTCTTGGGGTCGTAGCTGGAGTTCTTCTTGAAGATCTCCTTCTTCAGGGTGCTCTTGGTCGCGATCAATGCGATGAGGGCCAGCACGCCGAGCGCCGCCCGCACGAGCATCAGGCGCACGGCGTTGTTGACCGGCGGCGGCGGCTCGCCTCGGACGACCGGACCACGAGCCGGCTCGCCGGGCATCCCTGCCCGCCCGGGCCCGGCCGGCCCGGAAGATCGTTAGGAGTGTTCATCATGCTCGAAACCGGATCAAAGGCCCCCGAGATGGCGCTGGAAGACACTGCCGGCAACCCGGTGCCGCTCACCGACCCCAGGGCAAGCAAAGCGTGCTGCTGCGCGGGCGAGGTATTGGCGTACCGCGATCGGAGCCGACAAGATCATTCTTGTCGCTGAGGGCTGGTCCGTTGTTCCTCGTTCCCGGCGTCCTGGCCGTTGATGGCGAGGATGCGCCCGGTGACATCGTCGCGGTCTAGGCGAGCGATGGCGTGGGCGACGCTGTCGGTGCTGATGATGTGGGGGAAACTGTTGGGCGCGAGCGCGTTGACGCGCACCCCGAAGACGGCGAACTCCGCGGCCAGATGCCGGGTGAGATGGTTCAGCGCTGCCTTGGAAGCCGCGTACACGCCCTGGCCCTGACCCGGGAACACGCGGGCGCCGGAGAGGCTGGAGACGTTGACGACGTTGCGGTTGTGCGCCCGGTTGTCCTGGTCGCGGTGCATCCAGAACCGCTGGCCCAGGCGCACGGCGAGGCGTAGCGGGATGCCGACGTTCACGGCAAAATAGCGGTCGAGGTCGCGTAGCGCGCCGTCGCCGTCGATGAACCCGTGTGGACGCAGGTGGGTGTAGGCCGCGTTGTTGACGAGTAGGTCGACCCGGTCGAAGCGGGCGAGCGCCATGTCGACGACCCGCTCGACCTGTCCTGACTGCTCGAGATCGGAGTACACGGTGAAGACCCGGGAATCGTTGTCCGGCAGTTCGCTGTGCGGGGCCAGCGGATCGACGTAGGACTCGTGCTGGGAGGGAACGTCAGGGGTGCGCCGCCGGCAGACCGCGACGATGTCGTACTCGGCCGCGTAGGCACGGCAGAAGGCGGTGCCGAGCGTGCCGCCGGCGCCGGTCAGCAGGCACACTCGCCGCCCGGTCGACCTGTCACCACGTGACAATGCTCTGCTCTCCCCACCGGGCGAGCACTTCGTCCTTGGTGCGGTGCAGCCACATGATCGCCGAGTTGCGGGGTTTGACGCGATTGCTCAAAAAGGCATGTAGGGAGAACGCTGTGCACTCGAACATCACCAGCGAGTTGTTGAGCGGTGCGGCTGCGGCGCGGGGACCGAGATGGGCCGAATCGTAGCTGCTGAACAGGCCTGTCTCGCCTCCGTCGCCGGGTGTCCACTCCGGGTTGCCCAGGTAGAACAGCAGTGACACGGCGCGGATGGTCTCGCGTGCCTCGACATCGGGCGCCCGCGTGCCCTTCTGGTACTCGATCACGCCGTGGGAAGGCAGTCGAATGCCGTGCTCACCGGCCGGCGGATCGCCGAACCAACCCGGATTGAGGTCGTTGTGCGGCCAGCCGCTCGCGCTGCCCGGCTCATGATGATGCAGGCCTCCGGACACGTCGCCGGTGGTGGTCACGCCGGCGACTGCGGAGACAAGATCATGCCACTCGCGGGACACGAACACCCCCAGCGGTCCATCGCGAAAGTTCTCCAGGTCGGCGGCAGAGGCGTCATAGCCGGTCATGTTGCGCTGGAACGCCTCCGGGTGTTCCACCTCGATCCGGCGGAACTCGTCATCGAGCTCGGCATAGAACTGCTCGACGAAGACGTTCTGGGCCACGACGTGTGGAAACGGTTCGGTGCGTCGGACCCAGCGGCGATTGGCCAGGATGGACTCGAGCGACCACTCGGTGCGGCCCTCGGGCCGGATGGGCTCGGGGTCGGCGCCGATGAGCTGATCCGCCGGTGTCGAGGTGCTCATCGCTGTCCGGGCGGTGGCGGTGGACCGGGAGGGCCGTAGCCACCGGCGAAGGGCACGGTGTGGATGGCGGAACGGCGGCGGGAGCGTACCGCGAGGCCGATGATAATGAGCACCACGATCACGGTGGCGCCCGCGATGCCGGCCACGATGAGCACGCCCGCAGTGGAGTTGGACCCCACCGGCGCAGTGCCGCCGGCGGCCGGGTTCGATCTCGTACCGGCCGACGAGCTGCTGGACGGCGCCGGCGGCGTCACCTTCTGCAGGGCCGCGACCGCGTCATAGATCGGGTTGGGTGCGTCGGCCGCGACCTTGGCCGTGAGCGCGTAGTAGGGCAGTGCGGCCCCGTATCCGGCGACGAGGTTGCGGTTGCGGCTGCCATCGGGGTTGTGGGCCGGGCCCGGCCCGATGTGGTGGGTGGTGGCGAACAGCCGGGCCACCAGCTGCCGGGCCGGCATAGTGGGGAACCTGGCCCGCAGTAGGGCCAGCATGCCCGACACCGCAGCCGCCGCATCGCTGGTGCCCGTGTCGAAGGTCTGCTGCCCGTGCAGGGGTACCGGACTTGGAACCTTGACGCCGGGAGCGGCCAGTGCGACGTAGGGCTGCTGCTGGCTGTCACCCCACGGCGCGAGGTTCTGGTCGTAGGCGCCGACCGCGACCACCCCGACACAGTCGGCTGGGCTTTCGGAGGCGTTGCCGTCGTTGTAGTCGTTCCCGGCGGAGACGACCACGATGATGCCGCGGCTGATGGCGCGCAGGATCGCCTGCTGCTGATCGGCCGGGCAGGCCCCGGGCGCGCCCGAGGAGATGTTGATGATCGCCGGGGGGTGCGGCAGACCCGCGACCAGATTGGTAGCCGCGACAATGTCTTGGGGCTCACTCCCCACGGTGCTGCGGGCCATCTGGACGGGCAGGATCTTCGCCTTCGGGGCCATGCCCCGGAACCCGGGGCCGGTGCCACGTCCGGCGATTACCGTCGCCATGTCGGTGCCGTGCGGGTTCAACGGTGCGCCGTAGTCTTGCTGCCCGTTGCCTCCCTTGCCGGTGACGTCATATCCGGGCAGCACGGCGCCAACCAGATCTCCGACATGGGGGTCCACTCCGGTGTCCAGTACGGCGACCGTCACCCCGGCGCCCTCGGTGACCTGCCAGACTTGCCGCATCTGCAACGGGCTCAGCCACCACTGCATCTTCTGGAACGTGGCGGGGTCGGCCGACGCCGTGGGCATGCCGGCCAGGACCAGCCAGAGGACCACCGACGCTGCCGTCAGCAGTCGTAGAACCGGTGTGGCCCGTCGCGGGTCGCGACGGGCCACATCTGGATGGTGGTTCAGGGTCATGCAATCACGCCGGGCGGCGCGTCATCGCCACCCCAGACGTCTTCGTCCTCGGCCAGCCAGGTGCTGCGTTCGCGATCTTGACCGCTGCCGTTCTGCCCGCCGCCCGTCATGGGCATCATCCCCATGCCGCGCCCGCCGGCGCCGGCGCCTGCGGCTCCGGCCCCTGCCGCGCCGATGCCGCCGCCCCCTGCACCGCTGCCGCCGAGGCCAGCTGGGGACGACAGTCCGCTGCCCGCTCCGAGCTCACCGCCGCCTGCACCGAGGCCGCCGCCTGCACCGAGACCGCCGCCGCCTGCACCGAGACCGCCGCCGCCTGCGCCGATGCCGCCGCCTGAGCCGTCGAAGCCGGCGAGCTGAGATCCGGTGTCGATGGCGGCGCCGGGACCGTAACCGCCCGGGCTGATCCCGCCCGGACCGTAGCCGCCGGGGCCGATCCCGCCCGGACCGTAACCGCCCGGGCTGATCCCGCCCGGACCGATGCCACCGGGAGTGACGGGACCAGGAGTGACGTGGCCGGGAGTGACGTGACCCGGGGTGACGTTGCTAGGGCCAGGGGTCACGTGACCCGGAGTCACGTGACCAGGAGTGACGGCGCCAGGGCCGAGACCGCCAGGGCTCGCGCCGCCAGGGCTGCTGGGGCCCGGCATCGGGCCGGGCGTCGCGTGGCTACCCTGGAGTGGAGTGGGCATGACCAACTGGTGCGGCATGGCGTGCACCGAATCGGTGAGCCCCGAGCACATGGCGCGGTAGACGGGCTTCATCTGGTCGTCCTGGGACGGGCCGCCGCCCAGGGCGCTCGTCACATTCGAGACGTCTGCCCCTGCATGGCTGTACCCGCTCATCTTGTGCTGGGCGGTCGCGATCGCGTCGGCGCCTATGCGCAGTCCGGTCGCGGTCTGGGTGGCATTCACGCCGATCTTGTGACACGCCTCGGTCATCTTGTCGATTATGGTGCCGGCCTGATCGGCGGCCTGACCGGTCCACACCTGGGCCAGCCGCGCCTTGAGGTTGGTCAGCGAGCCGCTGAGGAAGTCGTTCGCGTAGGACGCCGTGTTGTTCAGCGTCGTGACCTTCTGGTAGAGCGCGTCGAGCTTGACGCCGTCGAGCTGCGACTTGAAATCCCCGGCCGTGCCGTAGGTGTCGACGACGACATTCCAGGACTGGTTGTCGATAGTGATGACCTGCTGGCGTTGCGTCATGTCCTATCCCTCACCCATCAACTCGGCCGGACAGGGCCTTGCGACCCGTCGGGATTGGTTTGGGCCACTGCCTGCTGCGCGTTGCCCTCGCTCGTCTGGTACGTCGCGCCAGTCTGGGTGAGTAGCTGCTGCAGGCTGCGCAGCTGTCCTTGCAACGTGGTGTAGAGCGTGCCCACCGCGTCGTGCTCCTTGCGGTAGGCGTCGGCGTACGCGGTCGTCCCGCCGCCGGCCAGCGACGAGATGTCGCCCGAGATGTCGGCGGCCGTACCAAAGTCAGGGACATTGCCTCGGTTGCTGTCGCTCTGGGTGGTCAGCTCGCCCAACAGGAAGTCGACGTCCTGGGCGAGCGCCTTGATACCTTCATGGCTGAAGGTGAGTTCCTGTGGGGTTCCCACGGTGTTCCCTCCTCGTGCGGCCGTTACGGCGATGTCCTGGCGAGCAAGACGCGACCCGGCGCGGTTCCACCGGATCGCGCCAGCGCTCAGGCCCAGTTGGAGGTGGCCGCGCTCTCGGCGGCGGTGTAGTTCGAGTGCGCCTCGCCGACGGCCTGGCTGACGTTGTTCAGCACCAGCGAGAGGGCGACGGCGGCATCGTTCCACTGCTTCTTGACGGTGACGTAGGCCTCCTGCGCGGCACCGCTCCACGAGGCGACCATTGGGGCCAGGTCGCTTTCGAGCTGCTCGATCGTCGCGGTCAGCTTGTTGTAGTTGTTGTGGATACCCTGTTGGCCAGCCGCGAGGGACTCGAACTGGACGTGGATTTCACCCATGGTTGCTCAGTTTCCCTTCGGTTCAGCCGTTGATCTGACCGGCGAGGCCGGACAGGGTCTGAGTTTGGTTGGCTTCCTGCGTGCCGTAGGTCTGGTGTGTCCCACGCAGGGCGTCATGCATCCGCCGCAGGGCAGCGTTGATCTTGGTCGCCTGCTGTTCGAATGCATCGTGCACCTGGACGAAGGACGCAGCAGCCTCGCCGCGCCAGCCACCCATCATGGTGTCGACCTCGCCCCGCAGGCTGGAGATGTGCCCCTGAATCTGCGTTGCGGCGTCATCGACCTTGACGGCGCCCTGCGCCATGGCTTCCTGGCTGGTCGTGTACTGGCCCACGATGAGCCTCCTCCTGATGAGATGTGTTGATCCGGACCGTACCGATCTGGTCATACCCTATAAAAATTACCTGAAACACGCCATCTGAACCGGGATCCAGCGTGCCGCGTCTGCCGCGCAGTCGCCAGTGCGGCGACCACAGTGAAAGCCTTCCCGACTTCGGCGCCTCAGTCGATGGTAAGGGGTGGCCTAGAGTCGGATCCGAACACGACCCGAACGTGACCCGAACGGGGGCAAAAGCCCGGAAAACCTGCCGCAGCGAGGCGATCAGCGAAGGGGCTGGGCGCGGGTCAACCGGTCACCGGACTGCGCGCGGCCAGCGGATCGAGGGCCGGACCGGTCGGGATCATCGGCAGCAGCTGGCTGGGCAGCGACACCGGTGAAATGCCGCTGTAGCCGAACCCGCCCAACACTTCCGGCGACGCGGCAGCGAATTTCTTGCCGGGTTCGGCAACGACGAACACGGTCGCGGATCCGTCGCTGGACTTGACCACCGCTGCCCTCCCCGGCGCCAGGACCACTGTGTCTGCCAGCCCCTGTCGCGACGGCACGGATTCGACGACCCTGCTGCTGGTGAAGGCAGGCAAGATGCTCGGCGGCACGGCAAAGGTGGCCTTCGCCGCTCCGTCCCGGTAAACCGCGCAGATTCCGCCGTTCTGTGCCGCCGTATCGACCAACGACGGTATCTTGTCCGGCAATCCGAAGAACTGGGCTGCCACGGTCTTCCAGTCCCTCTGGGACGCCGGCAGGCCGAGTTCCACGCTTTCGGAGGTGGCCACCGGGGCCTGGGGTTTGTGCTCCGGACCGATCGGCAGAGTCCGCAACAGCGCCGTCTCGACCGGGTTGACCGCGGCCACGCCGTCGGCGAGGACCAGGAAGAACTGATCGTTGTCCGTGATGTGCAGCAGCTGCCCGACCAGTAGGTGCGCATTCCTGATCATGATGGACGATGCAGTACCGAGCCCCCGGATATCGGGGGCGCGAAGGATCGGGCCCGGGGTGACCGCGTCGAGAAGTGCTGTGCCGACCTGCACGCTCGCCGCGTTCTGCAGACCCAGCGAGGTCGCGACTGTGGTCGAGGAGATGCCCAGACGTTGGCCCTGCCACAGCAGGTAGCGTCCGCCGCCGGTGACCGCCTGGGCGACGACGGCCTGGGTGTCGGGAACCTGCACGGCGGCTGCGTCGCTGCCTACCAACACGCTGACCGAGGCGTCGAGTTGATCGGCCTGGCCGGCCTGGAGGCGTGAGCACACCGTCCACGGCGAGCCGACCAGATCCTTCGCCGAGGGTAGCGAATCAGGAATGCCGTCGATGCCGATCGCCGGTCCGCGCCTTGCACTCTTGAGGACGGCACGGTCGACGAGAACGACCGTCGCCTTCTGGTTGGTCCCGACCGCGAGTACTGCCGATGAGTAATTGAGAACGGGATGCAACACCTTGTCGATCAGCACGTAGCGTGCGGCGGTCTCACGCTCGACGATGATCGCGCCGGGCTGCTTCCACTTGTCGCCCGGCGCCGGTCTGATCACGCCGAACAGGGCGAACCCAGCCGCGATGAGGATGGCGATCATGATCCCGGAGATCGTCGTGACGGTGAGCCGCCGCATCGGTGGGTCGATGACGTCCGGCTCACCGGTGACGAGCGCCGCAAGCGCGCGTCGGTTGACGAACCGATAGGCCTGCAGCTGGTCGCGGCGTGACTGCACGGCACTCCTCTCGGCGGCTCGGGACCGGGTGGCGGACATGCTGCCAGACCTGCGAGCAGGATACGGCTCCGGTATGCACGCCGTGACCTGCGATGATCGGTGCGACCGAGCACGGGGTGCTAGCAGACGATGGAGGACGAGTGCCGGAACTGACCCGGGTCCAGCCGGCGCTCGTCGAGTTGGCCGCGGCCGCGGTGCTGGGCGGGCTCGCCGCCCGAGGTAGCTGGTTGATTGCCGGCGCCGTGAGCGCCGTGGTGCTGCTCGCCCTGGCAGCGCTTCCGGTGCGGCGTCGCTGGCTCTACCAGGTGGCCCTGTCGTGGCTCGCCCTGCTGCGGCGCCGCCAGGGTGCGGCGGGCCGGCGCGGCCTGGTCGGCCTGCTCGGTGACTACCAGGTCGAAACCGTCCCGGCGGGCAACCATGGTGGCCAGCTCGGCGTCGTGCACGCGGGCACTACCTGGTGCCTGCCGCTGGTCCTCGCACTGGACGGCGTGTTCAACGATGACGCGGCGGTGCCGATCGACCTGCTCGCCGGGCTGTTGTCGGTCGAGGATGTCCCGTTGTCCAGCGTTCGTCTGGTCACCTTGACCGCACCGGCCCAATTGCCGGCGTACGCACCACCGGGCCCGGCCGCCCCGGTCACGCCGCTGGCTGCGCGCTACTGCCTGCTCACCCTGGACACCCGCAGGGCGGCCGAGGCGGTTGCGGCGCGTGGCGGAACCCAAGCGGCGGTCCACCAGATCCTGCGGCGCTGCGCGCTGCACGCCGAGAGTGTCCTGTCGACCGCGGGACTGTCCGTGCGCCGCCTCGACGAGGCTGCGGTGCAAGCGCTGTTCGCGGCCTGGATGGGCCCCACGACTCCGGTCGCGGGCCGGCGTGCGCCGAGAACGGTCGAATCGTGGCGCGATGTCCGGGTGGCGGGCACCTGGTCGACCGTCTTCGCCGTCACCGGCGACGGGCCGGACGTGACTGACCGGGTCGCTCGGCTCGCTGCGGCCGCACCCACTCCGGTGGTGGCGACGACGCTGCTCCTTCAGCGCGCGAGTGGCCGTAACGCCGACGTCCAGGCCAGCCTGCTCGTGCGACTGAGCGGGCCCGGTTCGTCCTCCGAGGTCGGTGCCATCGGATGGTTGTCACGGTACGGACGCACCTTCGGTCTCGTCGTACAGCGCCTGGACGGCGAACAGGGCCCTTTGCTGCGGGTAACCACGCCCGTCGGAATCGGAGAGCCGGCGTGAGGGGATGACGCGCGGTGCGGTCCGAATCCATTTCGGCGCCGGGGCGGCCGTAGCGGCACCGCCGTCGGGAGTCCGCCTCGGCATCGGTCGTTCAGGACCGGTCTTGTTGCGCCTGTTCCGTTCCGGCGGGACCCGGATCGTGCTGGCGGCCGGGGTATTGCCGGCCCAGCTGATCGCCGTCAGAACCGCCGCCTCCGGCGCTGCGGTGCATGTCATCAGCGTCCGCCCCCAGCTGTGGGAACCGCTGCTGCGCCACGGGCCGGACGCGCACATCTTCGGCCCGGGCGCGGCGCTGCCGGCACCCAGTGGGCCGACCCTGCTCATCGACGATCGACCAGCCGAGGTGCGCGGGGCCGCGGACGTCCCCCCATGGCAGTGTCGCCTCGACGTCCGTACGCACTGGACGCCGTCGGAACTGGCGACGTTCGCGCACTCCGACGTCGTGGTGCTCGGAACCATGGCCGGGGCACTGGCGGCCCGAGTGGCCTCGGTGTTCGACGTCCCGCTGGAGGCGACCGGACCGATGGCCACCCTGGCCCCGGGGTCGTTCGCCCTCCTGCGGCGCGGCCGGCTGGAATATGTGTCCCTCGACCCAGCACCCGCCGAACGTCAGGTCCTGGAAACCGCCCGCTGACGGGCCGGACCGCAGGTCGGTGCCGGTCAGTGGTGGGAGGTGGCGACGCGGATTGCGCCGTACACACCCATCACGGCCAGCGCGAGGGGGATGACCGAGAGCACGAGAAGCGATTCGAGAACATCGGCCGACCTCGACCAGGGCGGTGCGTAACGGCGGTCCGGCAGGACGACGCTCAGCGCGACCAGCACCAGCGCCACCAGGAGCGCCGGCAGGACGAAGACGAGGACGCGAGCCAAACCGTGGGCGTCGGCGGTACCGGTGACCACAACGGCGAGCAGTGCGCCGGCGCCGGCGGTCAACAGCAGGACCCGTTGTCCGCGGCCGGTGAACAGCCGGGCCCGCAGCAGGCAGATGAGGCCCAACACGACGGCGAGGATCCGCTCACTCGTACCGCCGTTGGAGAGCAGCACCGCTGCCCCCGCGATGGCGAACGCGACACCGCCGACGAGGCCGGTGAGGAACTGATCTGCACGGACGGCCTGGCCGAGGATGCGATGGGCGTCGATCGTGCCGGTGTCGCGGCGCAGGTCGGCCGCGTCGGTGGGGATAGTCGGCAGCGGCAGGCGGGACAGCTTGAACGACAGCGTCGCCAGCCAGGGCGAAACGGCAAGGCCGGCCGTCGCGACGACCGCTGCGGTGGCCGTCGCGCTCAACGTGGTGGCCGAGGCCATGCCGGTGCCGATCGCGGTCAGCAGCGAGACGGTGATCACGGCGACGAAACCGGGGATCCCGGCGCCGAGCACGATCAGCACGACAGTCGCGACCAGGGCGGCGGCGCAGGCCCCGACAAGAACCTGCGGTGCTCCGAACGCCAGCAGGGTGTGCTTGCCTCCGACGGACGTCGCCCCGCACGCTGCGCCGAACGCCAGAGCGAATCCGGCCGCTGCGATGGCGGGTCCCCGGCGGTGGTAGATGCGACCGACCGCGGCCGCGGTGAGCAGGAGCAGCACCGACCCGCCTCCGGCGGTGCTCACCGTCGGCACCCACCCCGGACCGAGCACCAGAATCGTGCCGAGCGCGTACACCAGCAGCGCCATGGCAAAGCCGACTGCGCCCCTCATGGTGTGCGCCGGCTGCCACCGCGCCGTCCTGGTGAGCACGCTGGTGGCCACCGCGTCGAGCACGTCGTCGAAGGCCACCTCGGGCAGCTGCGCCGCGCGCGTGCGCAGATGCAGGACGTCGCCGTCGCGCAGCTGACTGGCGGCCAGACTCGCCGACGGGTCCAGCGGGGGCTCGCTGGCCCGCTGGAGCAGCCACCCCCCTTCGGCGGCACCTGCGTCGGCGGCGTCGCGACCGAGCCGCGCGACCACGATCGACAGCAACTCGGCAATCGTTATCTGCACCGGCACGGCGAGGTCGGCACGCAGGGTCGAGGAGATGATGGTGAGACGGCAGCTGTTCGAGACCACGCTCGCGGACAAGGACGCTCCTCCTCGAAGTCGGACACACCTGCGCGGCTAGCATCGTAGGAACCGGCGCGGTTTATGCCGGTTGGCGTCATACGGTAACGGAGGTCACGGTGGGCACTGTGCTGTTCCGGCGTCCCGCCCGCCGCCAGCCCCCGCAGGAGCCGCGCGGCGAGATCGTCCTGGACTCCCCCCCGGAGCTTCCGGAGACCGTCTCCGGTGGCATGGGGCAGATGCTCATGTACCTGCCGATGATCGCCGGCGCCGGCGCCTCCGGCCTGCTCGTCACCGGTGGCGGTGGCTCGCCGGTCACCTACCTGGCCAGCGGGATGATGGGGCTGTCCATGGTCGGCATGGCCTTCGGCGGCATGGGCCGCTCGTCCGGGGAGAAGCGCCGGCGGCTGGACGGCGACCGTCGTGACTACCAGCGCTATCTGCAGCAGGTCCGCAGGCGGGTGCGCCGTGCCGCCGAGCAGCAACGCACGTCGACGATGTGGCACCACCCCGATCCCGACACGCTGTGGTGCGTCGCCATCGGGTCCCGCTTGTGGGAACGACGGCCGGTCGACGACGACTTCCTGGCCATCCGGGTCGGGCGTGGCCCGCAGCGACTGGCGGTCAGCCTGGTCGCTCCCGAGACAAAGCCGATCGAGGACCTCGAACCGATATCGGCTGCGGCACTGCGCAGGTTCGTCCGCACTCACGGCACGGTGGCCGACCTTCCGGCGGCACTCGCGTTGCCGGCATTCGGCCGGCTGACCATCTCTGGAGCTCCGGCACAGACCCGGGCGCTGGTGCGCGCGATGCTCGGCCAGCTCGCCGTCTTCCACTCGCCCGACGATGTCGTCATCGCGGTGTGTGCCGGCAGCGAGACAGCGTCGCAGTGGGACTGGCTCAAGTGGCTACCGCATGCGCTCAGCCCGACCTCGTTCGACGCGGTGGGGCAGGTTCGCCTGATCAGCGACGACCTGCTCAGCCTCGAGGCGATGTTCGGCGACGTGCTGACCAGCCGGCAGCGCTTCGGCGCCGGCGGTGGCGCCGACGGGCCGCACGTCGTCGTGGTCCTTGACGGTGGCCAGGTGCCGGCGGAGTCACAGCTCGCGAACAGCTTGGTCCAGGGCGTCACGGTCATCGATTTCCGTCCGGCGCTGGTGCACGACGCGGTCAACGGGGTGCTGGCGGTGGAGGTCGGTGCGGACTCACTCGCCATCGTGCGGCGCGATCCGACCGGCGGCGAGCAGCGTATTCCGCTGGGCGTGGCCGACGCCCTGAGCCTGGTCCAGGCCGAGTTCCTCGCCCGGCGGATGAGCCCGCTGCGCATCTCGACCGCGACGTCGGATCCCACCGACGCGTTGGCCCTCGACCTGAGCCTGCCGGACCTTCTGCGCATCGGCGATCCGCAGCTGGTCGACCCGGCAGTGTCGTGGCGGCCCCGTGCGCCGCGCGATCGGCTGCGCGTACCGATCGGCGTCGGTGCCGACGGGCAGCCGGTGGAGCTCGACATCAAGGAGTCGGCGCAGGGTGGCATGGGCCCACACGGGCTGGTTATCGGCGCCACCGGCTCGGGCAAGTCCGAATTGCTGCGCACCCTGGTCCTGGGGCTTGCGTTGACTCATTCCTCCGAGACCCTGAACTTCGTCCTGGTCGACTTCAAGGGCGGGGCGACGTTCGCCAGCCTCGACGTGCTGCCGCACACGTCCGCGGTGATCACCAACCTCGAGGATGAGTTGAGCCTGGTCGACCGGATGAAGGATGCGGTACACGGTGAACTCGTCCGTCGCCAGGAGGCACTGCGCACCGCCGGCAACTTCGCCTCCCTCCGGGACTACGAGCGGGCCCGCGACCTCGGCGCGTCACTCGAACCGATGCCGTCGCTCTTCATCGTCGTCGACGAGTTCAGCGAGCTGCTCTCGGCGAAGCCGGACTTCATCGACCTGTTCGTGATGATCGGGCGGCTGGGCCGATCCCTGGGTGTCCACCTGCTGCTCGCCTCGCAGCGCCTCGAGGAGGGCAGGCTGCGCGGCCTGGACACCCAGCTCTCCTACCGGGTCGGCCTGCGCACGTTCTCCTCGATGGAGAGTCGGGTGGTTCTCGGCGTGCCCGATGCCTACGAGCTGCCCAGTGCGCCCGGCAACGGCTACCTCAAGGAGAGCACCGAGGGGTTGGTGCGCTTCAAGGCCGCCTACGTCTCGGGCGCGTACACGACGGCGGCGGCAACCGGTCCGGACCGCAACGAGCCGGGACGGCACCACGTGCTGCCCTACCAGGCGCAGTACCAGGCTCCCCGCGAGGAGCCTGTCGATCCGCATCCGGACGAGGCGCCGGACCCCACCCAGCCGGGCGGCCCGGGCGACACCATGCTCGACGTACTCGTCTCACGGCTGGAGGGGGCCGGGATGCCGGCCCGCAAGGTGTGGCTGCCGCCGCTCGACGACCCGTCGGCGCTGGACGAGCTGCTGCCCCCGCTCATCGAGACCGAACTCGGTCTGCGCCCGGTCGACTGGGACAGTGCACCGTCACTGGCTGCGCCGATCGGCCTCATCGACCGGCCGTTCGACCAGCGGCGCGATCCGCACTGGCTGAACCTGGCCAGCTCGCACTTCGTGGTGGCCGGGCGGCCACAGAGCGGCAAGAGCACGCTGCTGCGCACCCTGATCATGGCAATGGCGCTGACCCACACTCCTGAGCAGGCGCAGTTCTATTGCCTGGACTTCGGTGGCGGCACGCTCACCGGCCTGGGCGATCTGCCGCACGTCGGATCGGTGGCCAGCCGTCTGGAGCCTGAGCGGTTGCGGCGCACCATCGCCGAACTCAATGCGTTGCTGGCCAGCCGCGAACAGCTGTTCACGCAACACCGCATCGATTCGATGACCTCCTATCGACGGCTGGTCGCTACCGGCTCGGTGCCCCGCGACGGGTTCGGCGACGTGTTCCTGGTCGTCGACGGGTGGGGAACCGTGCGTCAGGACTACGAGGCGATGGAGACGGCGATAACCCAGATCGCGGCCCGCGGCCTCGGTTTCGGGGTGCACGTCGTGTTGTCCATCCAGCGCTGGATGGAGCTGCGCCCAGCGCTGCGTGACCTGATCAGCAGCCGCCTGGAGCTGCGGCTCGGTGACCCGTCGGAGTCCGACCTCGACCGCCGCATCGCAGCCGGGGTTCCGGAGGCCAGCCCGGGCCGCGGGCTGAGCCCGGACAAGCTGCATTTCATGTCCGCCCTGCCGCGCATCGATGGCGCCCAGACCGTCGACGACCTCGTCGACGGGGTCGCGAAGGCGGTGTCACGCATCCGCGACGCCTGGTCGGGACCGTCCGCGCCGCAGGTGCGGCTGCTGCCGCTCGAATTGCCCTACGCGGATCTGCCGGCCGCCTCGCCCACCGGTGCGGCGTTGCCGATCGGTGTCGAAGAGGACACGTTGTCTCCGGTGTTCGTCGACTTCGACGCCGAACCGCACTTCATCGTCATCGGCGACGTGGAGTCCGGCAAGTCGAACCTGCTGCGCGTGCTGGCACGGGGAATCACCACGCGCTGGAGCGCGGACCAGGCGAAAATCGTCACTCTCGACTACCGGCGCGGTCTGCTCGGTGCGATCAGTACCCCGCACCAGATCGGGTACGTGATGAACTCGATGGGGGCTCCGGATGTCGTGGGCAGCGTGGCGACGGCCCTGCGCTCCAGGTTGGCCGGCATCCAGGTGGATCCGGTCGCGGGCGAAGTGCCCCGCTGGACCGGTCCCCGGCTGTTCCTGTTGATCGATGACTACGACCTGATCGCGTCGAGTCAGGGCAACCCGATGCACGCCCTGCTCGAATTCCTTCCGCAGGCGCGCGACATCGGCTTGCACGTCGTGCTCAGCCGATCCTCGGGCGGCGTCGGCCAGGGCATGTTCGAACCGATCCTGCGCGGCCTTCGCGACATGGGCACGCCGGGCGTGCTGCTCTCGGGCAGCAAGGACGAGGGTGCCGTGCTCGGCTCGGTGAAGATGGAGCCCCTGCCGCCGGGCCGCGGCCGCCTGGTGCACCGCCGGATCGGGTCGGTGTTGGTCCAGACGGCTCGCGTGCTGGCCTAGTGCGACACTAGATAGGCCTGTGCAGGCCCCGAACGATGCGGCGTGGCTCAGAGCTTGCGCAGGACCGTGACGACCCGGCCCACGATCGTTGCGTCGTCGGCCGGGATCGGTGAGTAGGCGCTGTTGTGGGGCAGCAGCCAGGCGTGCCCGTCTCGGCGCTGGAACGTCTTGACCGTCGCCTCGCCGTCGATCATGGCTGCCACGATCTCGCCGTTGGCTGCGTCGGGCTGCTGACGTATCACGACCCAGTCACCGTCGGAGATGGCGGCGTCGATCATCGACTCGCCGATGACCTTCAGCAGGAACAGCGTGCCGTCACCGACGAGCACCTTCGGCAACGGAAAGACGTCCTCGATCATCTGCTCGGCGAGGATGGGGCCGCCCGCCGCGATACGGCCCACGACCGGCACGAAGACCGGAGCGTCCCCGCGTGGCGCGTCGTCGGTGACGGCGACGGCCCGGCGGGCCGCCTTCGGCTTGTCGGCCGTCGAGTCCGAATGCCGAACGTCGACGGCCCGCGGGCGGTTCGGGTCGCGGCGCAGGAAGCCCTTGCGCTCGAGCATCGCGAGTTGGTGAGCGACGCTGGAGGTCGAGGCCAGCCCGGCGGACTCACAGATCTCGCGGATGCTGGGCGGGTAGCCCCGCCGCTCGACCGAGTCGCGGATGACATCGAGGATCGCCTGCTGGCGCCGGGTGAGACCGGAGACGGGGTCGGGCAGTTCGGTGACCTTGGGGCGCCCCGGCCCGCGCCGCGGATCGCCGCCGGACTTGCCCGCTACCGACCTGGGCGCTGCGGCACGCGGGCCGGCTGGGGACTCGGCGAGTCGCGCCGCCTTCGTGGGCGCCGCCTTCTTCTGGGGCACTTCGCCTCCCGGTGTCGTTGCCTCGTGTTGTCTGAACGGTAGCCGCAGAAGCTCCGGACTTCAAACATCTGTTCGAACGACACGCCGGGTCGCGGTGGAGATTGTCAGACCCTCCTGGTACACATTCGCTCAGGCGTTCTATCGAATGCCTGTTCGATCGAGGTGATCGTCTCACCCCGTACCCGAGGAGCTGCGCATGTCCGCTGCCACCGATTTCGTCCCCGTCGGCCACCTCCCGTCTCCCGTCGGCCCGCGCGAGCAGCGTACGGCGACGATCGTCGTGCTGCGGGCACCTAGTGCCGGCTCGGTGGCCGCGCCGGTGCGGCTGACCCGTCGCGGCGTTGCTGCGCTCTCGGTGGCGGTTGCCTTGCTGGCAGCGGGCCTGGTCTGGGCGGCGTGGCTCTCCGCGCCGAGCGGCGCTGCCGGGCAGGCGCGGCCGCCCGCGACGGTCGTCGTGCACGACGGCGACACGCTGTGGTCGATCGCGGCCCGCATCGCCCCGGATCGTGATCCGCGGGCCGCGGTGGCCGAGCTACAACGGCGCAACCACCTGGACGGCGTCGGGCTGGTGGCCGGTCAGATACTGCGCACACGCTAGTGGTCTGTCTGGGATATGACCTGGCGGCGCCTGTGGCGCCCAGACGTCGCCTCGCTGCGTTGTCGTCGTCCAGACCACAGCGGTATGGCGCCGCCTCAACCTTGCGAGCCACCGTCCGGATCACCACATCCGCCGCCGCCTATGTCAGACCGGCCATTGGCCGGTTGCGGCAAGAATTGGTGCGCGACTCGCCGGGATTGGCTCTTGCGGAACATCGAGTACAGCTCTACGGTTCACCCCTACATGTAGTAGTTACACTGTTGTAAGTTGTCCACAGGTTGGGTTAGGTCGCCTCCCGTCATCCACAGCTGGACCGGGTTCGTCCACACCTCGTCCCCAGGTTGTCGACAGCTCCGTCCACAGTCGGGGTCACCCGGCCGTTCGTCGTCCACGCCCAGAGGGGGGCCGGTCTCATGCGCTGCCCGTACTGCCGGCATTCCGATTCCCGCGTGCTGGACTCCCGCGAGCAGGACGAGGGCCAGGTGATCCGACGACGCCGCTCGTGCCCCGCATGCGGCCGCCGGTTCACCACCGTGGAGCAGGCGATGCTGGCGGTCATCAAGCGCAGCGGGGTCACCGAACCGTTCAGCCGGGCCAAGGTCGTCAACGGGGTACGGCGGGCCTGCCAGGGCAGGCCGGTCGACGAGGACGCGTTGGCCCAGCTCGCCCAGACCGTCGAAGAGACCATCCGGGCAACCGGCGCGGCCGAAGTCCCCAGCGACGAGGTCGGCCTGGCCATCCTCGGCCCGCTGCGCGTTCTCGACGAGGTCGCCTTCCTCCGCTTCGCGTCCGTGTACCAGGCCTTCAGCTCGATCGACGACTTCGAGAAGGCGATCTCCGACCTGAGGTTCGAGCACCGCCAGCACCTGCCTTGAGCGGCGGGCCGCCTCCGATCACCACGCCCACCCACTCAGACCTTCGAAACCGATTCGCCTGCCCCGCAAGGAAGGAACTACCACGATGTCCGAGGCGCTCGACAACTCCCGCTCCACCGACAACGCACCGAAGCCGAAGGGTGCCGGCCAGCAAGCGCCGGGGACACCGAGCTATCCGGCCGACGGGCTGATCGTCGAGCGCGTGTACACCTCGGCCGGCGTACACCCCTACGCGCAGGTGAGCTGGGAGCGGCGCGACATCGTCATGACCAACTGGCGCGACGGGTCGATCAACTTCGAGCAGCGCGGCGTGGAGTTCCCTGACTCCTGGTCGGTCAACGCGGCCAACATCGTCACGACCAAGTACTTCCGCGGCGCGGTGGGCAGTGAGGTGCGCGAATGGTCGCTGCGACAGCTGATCGATCGCGTGGTGCTGAAGTACCGGGCCGCGGGGGAGCAGCACGGCTACTTCCGCTCGGCCGAGGACGCCGAAGTCTTCGAGCACGAGCTGACCTGGATGCTGCTGCACCAGGTGTTCAGCTTCAACTC
>QHCC01000055.1 GCA_003243915.1 Pseudonocardiales bacterium
GTGGTCCGGCCCGGCTCGCACCCGCCGGTGTTGACCAGCATCGTGCGGCGCGCCGAACTCGTCGAACAGCTCGGCATCGACGTGTTCTGCGCGCTGCCGTTCACGCTCGAGTTCTCCCGGATGCCGCCGGCCGAGTTCGCCCACCATGCCCTGGTCGAGCAGTTGCACGCGTCCGCGGTTGTTGTCGGGGAGAATTTCCGCTTCGGCCACAAGGCGGCCGGGGATGTCGCGGTGCTGAGCCAGCTCGGCGAGACGTTCGGCTTCACCGCCCACGGCATCGCGCTGCTTCGCGACGGTGACGGCGAAACCCCCCTCAGCGCGACCTACGTGCGCACCTGCGTGCAGGCTGGCGATATGGCAGGTGCAGCGCACGCGCTGGGTCGCCCGCACCGCGTCGACGGCATGGTCGAGCGCGGTGACCAGCGCGGCCGCGAGCTCGGCTTCCCGACCGCCAACCTGCGCACCGACGCCTGGACCGCGGTGCCCGCCGACGGGGTGTACGCGGGGCGGGTGGTCCGGCTCGACGAGTGGGGACGCGCGCTGCCCGGCCCGCCGCTGGGCACGGCAGCCATCTCGGTCGGTACCAATCCGACGTTCGAGGTGCGCCAGCGCCGCGTCGAGGCTTTCATCCTGGACTTCGACGGCGATCTGTACGGCGACGCGCTTGGGGTCGAGTTCGTCGAGCGGCTGCGCGGTATGGAGAAATTCGACAGTGTGGACGCGCTGGTGGCGCAGATGCGCCGCGATGTCGACCAGACCCGGTCGCAGGCGGTTTAACTCCGTCCGTCCCCCGTTTCCTGGGCGATTCGTCGGCCGTCGCGGGTCGCTGGTAACCTGTTGACAGACGCGCGCAAGTGCGTCTCGCGCAGCGTGCGTACACCTACTCCCACCGTGACTCATTCCGGCGGGGCGCCCTGCACCGACATGACAAGGAGTCGTCCGTGCCACTGGCAAGCGACGTCAAGAAGCAGATCATCGCCGAGTACGGCTCCGTCGAGAACGACAGCGGCTCGGCCGAGGTCCAGGTCGCGATGCTCTCGCGCCGCATCAGCGACCTCACCGAGCACCTGAAGTTCCACAAGCACGACCACCACAGCCGCCGGGGCCTGCTCCTGCTCGTCGGCCAGCGTCGCCGGCTGCTCAACTACCTAGCCAAGACCGACATCAACCGATACCGGTCGATCATCGAGCGCCTGGGTCTGCGCCGATAGCTCAAGGGGACTGATTCCTTCGGGGGTCAGTCCCTTCCCGCTTCACAACTGAAAATCCACAGCCGGACGCATACGCGCGTCCTTGCGGCTTCGAGGACGCCGGTCCTCGGTAGTGGCGGTCGGTCGATCATTCGACCCGCCCGCTTCGATCGAAGACCGGCACCCATTAGAGGTGTCAGCTCGTATGTCGCACGTGGCGCCCGGCGCCAATCAAGGCAACGCACCGAGGTCAACGGATCTCGTCCGCGTGCCTGACGTACGAGAGGGGTACTCCGTGGCTGCACAGCCCGAGACCACGAACAGCACCAACGACGACGGCATCTTCGAGACCGTCGCCAGCATCGACAACGGCAAGTTCGGTACTCGCACCATCCGCTTCGAGACCGGCCGACTGGCCAACCAGGCCGCCGGCTCAGTCGTCGCCTACCTGGATGACGACACCATGCTGCTGTCGGCCACCACGGCCGGCAACAAGCCCCGCGAGGGCTTCGACTTCTTCCCGCTGACCGTNNATCCCCGGCTCGTTCTTCCGCCGCGAGGGCCGCCCCAGCGAGGACGCGATCCTCACCTGCCGGCTCATCGACCGCCCACTGCGCCCCACGTTCATCAAGGGCCTGCGCAACGAGGTCCAGGTCGTCATTACAGTCATGGCGCTCAACCCCGACCATGCCTACGACGTGGTCGCCATCAATGCCGCATCGGCGTCCACGCAGATCTCCGGCCTGCCGTTCAACGGTCCGGTCGGCGCCACCCGCGTGGCTCTGATCGATGCGCAGTGGGTCGCCTTCCCGACACACAGCGAACTCGAGCGAGCCACGTTCAACATGGTCGTCGCCGGCCGCGCGCTGCCCTCGGGTGACGTCGCGATCATGATGGTCGAGGCCGAGGCCACCGAAGGTTCCATCGCGCTGATCGACGGCGGGGCCACCCGCCCGACCGAAGAGGTCGTGGCCGAGGGGCTCGAAGCGGCCAAGCCGTTCATCGCCGAGATGTGCCGGGCCCAGGTCGAACTGGCCCAGGTGGCCGCCAAGCCGGTCTCCGAGTTCCCGGTCTTCCTGGACTACTCGGCCGGGGTCTTCGAGGCCGTCGAAGCCGCCGTGTCCGCTGAGCTGGCCGGCGCGCTCGCCATCGCCGACAAGCAGGAGCGCGAGACCCGCCTCGACGAGGTCAAGGACGACGCCAAGCGCATCGTCGGTGAACAGTTCGAGGATGCCTTCAACGAGATCAGCCCGGCGGTCAAGGCACTCACCAAGAAGCTCGTGCGCCAGCGCATCCTGCGCGACAAGGTGCGCATCGACGGCCGCGGTCTGGCCGACATCCGCACGCTCTCGGCTGAAGTCCAGGTGGTCCCGCGGGTGCACGGTTCGGCGCTGTTCCAGCGCGGCGAGACTCAGATCCTCGGCGTCACCACGCTGAACATGCTCGGCATGGAGCAGAAGCTCGACACGCTCTCGCCCGAGCGCACCAAGCGCTACATGCACAACTACAACTTCCCGCCCTACTCGACCGGTGAGACGGGCCGGGTGGGCTCGCCGAAGCGCCGCGAGATCGGCCACGGGGCGCTCGCCGAGCGGGCCCTGGTGCCGGTGCTGCCGGGACGCGACGAGTTCCCGTACGCGATCCGCCAGGTGTCCGAGGCGCTGAGCTCCAACGGCTCGACGTCGATGGGTTCGGTCTGTGCCTCGACGCTGGCCCTGCTCAATGCCGGGGTGCCGCTGCGGGCGCCGGTCGCGGGTATCGCGATGGGGCTGGTCTCCGACACGGTCGACGGGAAGACCGAGTACGTGGCCCTCACCGACATCCTCGGCGCCGAAGATGCGTTCGGCGACATGGACTTCAAGGTCGCCGGCACGCGCGAGTTCGTGACTGCGCTGCAGCTTGACACCAAGCTCGACGGCATCCCTTCCGGCGTGCTGGGCGCGGCGCTCAAGCAGGCCCGCGACGCGCGCCTGCACATCCTCGACGTCATGGCCGAGGCCATCGACGGTCCGGACGAGATGAGCCAGTTCGCGCCGCGTGTCACTGTCGTGAAGATCCCGGTCGACAAGATCGGTGCGGTCATCGGCCCCAAGGGCGCGATGATCAACTCGATCCAGGACGAGACCGGCGCACAGATCACGATCGAGGACGACGGCACGATCTATGTCGGCGCCTCCGACGGGCTGTCGGCGCAGGCAGCCGTCGACCAGATCAACGCGATCGCCAACCCGCAGATGCCCAAGACGGGCGAGCGCTTCCTCGGCACGGTGGTGAAGACGGCGGCGTTCGGCGCGTTCGTCTCGCTGCTGCCGGGCAAGGACGGCCTCATTCACATCAGCAAGCTGGGGCGTGGCAAGCGCATCGGCAAGGTCGAGGACGTCGTGAACGTCGGTGACAAGATCCAGGTCGAGATCGCCGAGATCGACCAGCGGGGCAAGATCAGCCTCGTGCTGGTCGACGAGGACGCCGCAGATACCCCGGTTGCCGCCATGCCGGCGGCCGAGGGCGTCGAAGTCTGACTGCCTGATCCGCCGCCGGACTCGCTCGTCGCCGTGTCGCGTTCTCCTGCTGTCGAGGCCGGGGGGGCGCGACACGGCCGTTTCCGCAGCGCCCTCGACGGCCTGCCGACCGAGGTGCGCGCGCTGGTAGTGGTCGCGTTCATGGTCGCCCTGGGCTACGGCATCGTCGCGCCGGCGATACCCCTGTTCGCGCGGCAGTTCGGGGTCGGCAAGGCGGCAGCCGGTGCGGTCATCAGCGCGTTTGCCCTCATGCGGCTGCTCACCGCACCGTTCGTCGGGCGGTTGGTGAACGGGTTCGGCGAACGGGTGATGCTGGCCACCGGCATCATCGTCGTCGCGGTTTCCAGCCTGCTCGCCGGCTTCGCCCAGGCCTACTGGCAACTGCTCGTGCTGCGCGGCATCGGCGGCGTCGGTTCGATCATGTTCAGCGTCAGTGCCGCCAGCATCCTGATCCGGGTGACGCCGAGTCACCTGCGCGGTCGGGCACAGGGCGCCTGGGCGGGTTCGTTCCTGCTCGGCATGATCGCCGGCCCGGCGGTGGGCACGGTCGCCACGTTCTCGCTGCGGGCGCCGTTCTTCCTGTACGCGGGCACCCTGGTCGTCGCAGGCACCCTGGCCCTGAGCACGCTGCGACACAGCCAGTTCGGCACCAAGCTGGCGCAGCGTGAACCCGCGCTGCCGTTGCGCGCCGCCCTGCACAACCGTGCTTACGTCGCGGCGCTGGCCGCGTCGTTCGCCGGCGACTGGGCGGTCGTGGGCGCCCGCACCGCGATCGTCCCGCAGTTCGTCACTGACCGCCTCGAGCTCGGCGCCGGCTGGGTGTATGCGGCGTTCCTGGTCGTGAGCATCGTCAGCGGCGCCCTGCTGCTGCCGTTCGGCCGGGTCGCCGACTCGCGCGGGCGGCGCCCAGTAATGATCGTCGGTCTGCTCATCGGCGCCATCGGGTTCGTCCTGCTGCCCACCGTCCCGACCGTGGTCGGTCTGCTGGTCGCGATGGCCATGCTGGGGGTGGCCGGCGCCGCCGATTCGGTAGCTCCCGGCGCGCTGATGGGCGACGTCGTGGGCGGCCGGGGCGGCACCGTGGTCGCCGTATTCCAGATGTCCGGTGACCTGGGGGCGGTGATCGGGCCGGTGGCGGCCGGGTGGATCGCCGACGGATTCGGCTACCCGGCCACCTTCCTGATGAGCGCCGCCGTGTCCATCGCACCGTTGCCGCTCGTGGCACGGGCGCCGGAGACGCTGATCCCGGCGCCCACCGCGCCGCACACGCCACTGCCCACACCGTCGACCGATGTGAGCTGACCCGCTCGTGAGGGAGAGCCAGGGCACGATGACAAGCACCCGCTGACGACGCGACCGAGTGGTTGCCGCGTTCGCCGTGGCCGCCGCCGGGATCGGCGTGAGCAGCCGCTCATCGTCGGCCAAGAGCAGCGCGGGCACGTTGCGCTCGTGGCGCATTCGGTGCCCAAGCCCGCCTACGGCGCGCGCTGTCCGCGGCCTTCGCGAAGACACCGCAGGGCTGAGATCAGCAAGCGACCGAAGGCGGAGGTCTGGCAGCGAGTGGGTGAGCTGCTCGACCTCGTGCACCTGTCCCAGTTCGCCGACCGGCTGCCGTCCCAACTCTCGGCGTACCCGCGTGGGGCGCGCCGCGCGCAGGACGCGAGGTCTTTGCGAGGATGCCTGTGTGCAGATCTCGGCCAAGACGGACTATGCGGTGCGCGCGTTGCTCAGCCTGGCCGCGCACGAACCCGACCTGGTGAAGGTCGACGCGATCGTCAGCGAACAAGGTCTGCCGCGCAAGTTCGTCGAGGCCATCCTCGGTGAGTTGCGCCGCGCGAACCTGGTGCGAAGTCAGCGCGGTGCGGACGGGGGATACGCGCTGGCCAAGCCCGCCAAGGAGATCACGCTCGGCGCGGTGATCCGTGCCGTCGACGGGCCGCTGGCCGAGATCCGCGGCCTGCGTGCCCACGAGACGACCTACTCCGGTGTCGCCGAGCACTTGCCTGACGTGTGGGTCGCGGTGCGCGCCGCGCTGCGCCGGGTGCTCGACGAGACCACGCTGGCGCAGGTGCTGACCGGCAGGCTGCCCAGCCACGTCCGCAGGATGGTCGACTCACCAGGCGCCTGGCTGCCGCGATGACCGACAGGCGGTAGCCGTGCAGCTCGAACTCGTCCAGGGCGACATCACCCGCCAGCGTGTCGACGCGATCGTCAACGCGGCGAACTCGTCCCTGCTGGGCGGCGGAGGGGTGGACGGGGCCATCCACCGGGCCGGCGGCAAGGCCATCCTCGCCGAGTGCCGCCAACTCCGCGACAGGGTGTACCCGGACGGTCTGCCCGCTGGGCAGGCCGTGGCCACGACCGCGGGCAAGCTCGCCGCCCGATGGGTGATCCATACTGTGGGACCGATCTACCGGCGCGGGGACGCCGAGACGCTTCGTTCCTGCTACCGGGCCTCGCTGCGCGTCGCGGCCGGGCTGGGCGCGATGTCGGTGGCCTTCCCGTTGATCTCCGCCGGCGCATTCGGCTGGCCCCCCGACGACGCGATCCGCCAGGCCGTCGACGTGCTGGTCGCGGCGCCGAATGAGGGCACAGCCCGTCTCGTGCTGTGGCAGCCCGAGACCCACGAACTCGCCCAGCGCATCCTGAGCGGCTGACTGTTACGTCACCGTTGAGCGACCTACTTTCTTGATCAGAGACGTGCGAGGACCCGTCTCTGATCTTGGTGATACGTCACTCGCGGAAGCGGTGCAGCGCAACAGTTCGGCGGGAGATCTGGCCGCGTGCGGCGTACGGTGACCACACCAGAAGTGGGGGTAGGGCAATGGGCGATATCGGCGAGCAACGGCGGCACTACGAAGTGCTGGCAGAGTGGGCCGGCGCGGACTCGGCGGTCGAGGAGCACCACGCTCGGATGCCCGATCCGCAACCGCTGCCCACGCCACAACCCGAACCGCTGCCCGCGCCGCACCCCGTGCCCGGCCCGGAACCGATGCCGGTGCCTGGGCCGGTCCCGATCCCGGACCCGGTGCCTCAGCCGCCGAGCGAATCGGTCCGGTAACCGATGGGGCAGTTCTCCGGATCCGAGCCGCTGGTGGGCGTGATCGTCGGTCTGCGCACTTTCCGGGTCGACGAGTCGGGGCTGCTGTTGCCGCTGTACTCCAACCTGTCCTGGTACGACGGGCCGAACACGGCTACCTGCGCCCCGCCGACGGGCGAGCGTCATGGCCATGCTCACGCCGTCCCGTCGCCGGACTGCGAATGCGGCTTCTACGCATACGGCTCCGAGGCGGCGGCGAATTGCAACCGCCATATGCGCTATGTGCAGGCCGTCGTGTCGTGCTGGGGCGGCGTCATCGCGGGAACGCAGGGCGTGCGCGCAGAACACGCCCGCATCGACGCGATCTGGCTGAATCCCAACGTCGCGTCATGGATGCACAAGAGGGTTGCTGCGCGCTATCCGTCGGCCCGGATGTACGCCGATCGCCAGTTGATGCTGGCCCAGCATCCGCCGTCGGCGTTGGACTGCTACGAGCAGGCCGCCCCGCATCGGGCGGCCCCGCGGGCGGGCGCGGCCGGCCTGGGCGCCGCCCTGCTCGTGCTGGGCGTGCTGCCGAGCACGTGGCTGCGCCAGACGGCGTTGCTGTGGGACGCGTGGCTCGTCGCCACGCTGGCCGTCAGCGCTCTTGTGATGTGGCTGCTCGTCGGTGCGCGCGCACCCGGTCATCGTGCGGCGGCGTTCGTCACCGCTGGGGTGCTGGCCTGGCTGCTCGCGCCCTTGTTCGGCCCGACCGGCTGGCTGTTGCGACTGCCGCTGCTGCGGGGCATCCTCGTCGCTGCCGGCGGCTATCTGCTGACGCTGCGGCCCGGGTTCTTCCCGGTGGAGCGCTCCCCGAAGGAGAGGGCCTTCTGCGGCGTCCGGGCGTGAGCGGGCACCGCCTAGGATCGCGGGATGACCTCGTCGAGCGCTGCGCGCCCACTGCGCCGGGCCAGCACACGGCGCCTGGATGCCACCGGCGGCGGCGTGATGACCCGCACCGTGCTCCCCGGGGGGCTGCGGGTGGTCACCGAGGCGATGCCCGGTGTGCGCAGCCTGAGCGTGGGCGTGTGGGTGCCGGTCGGCTCCCGCGACGAGACGGCGAGCCTAGCCGGCACCAGTCACTTCCTCGAGCACCTGCTCTTCAAGGGCACCGCGACCCGCTCGGCGCTCGACATCGCCAGTGCCATGGACGCGGTCGGCGGTGAGTTCAACGCGTTCACCGAAAAGGAGCACACCTGCTTCTACGCGACGGTGCTGGACCGGGACCTGCCGCTGGCCATCGACATCATCTGCGACGTCGTGCTCAATGCGAACCTGAGCGCGCAGGACATCGACGTCGAGCGTGGCGTCGTCCTCGAAGAGATCGCCATGCGCGACGACGACCCGGCCGACCTTGTCCACGACGAGTTCGCCGCGACGCTGTTCGGCGACACCCCGCTGGGCCGGCCGGTACTGGGAAGCGTCTCGTCGATAGGTGGGCTCACCAGACGCCAGATCCACGGCTACTACGTGCGGCGCTACACGCCTGATGCCATGGTCGTGTCGGTCGCGGGAAACGTCCACCACGCCGACGTGGTGCACCTCGTGCGCCGGGCGTTCGCCGGCCGCCTGGAGGCCTCCCGCGCGCCCCGGTCCCCCCGTGGGCAGCAGCCGCGCGCGTCGCACACGCCGGCCCGTCGAGTGGCCGTGGTCGCCGACGACACCGAGCAGGCCAACCTCGTGCTCGGGACGCACGGGGTGTCGCGCCACGACCCGCGTCGCTTCGCGATCGGAGTCCTGTCGGCCGCACTCGGCGGCGGGATGAGTTCGCGGCTGTTCCAGCGGATCCGCGAGGAGCGCGGACTGGCGTACTCGGTCTACTCCTTCGCCGGTGGCTATGCCGACGATGGCGTGTTCGGCGTCTACGCCGGTTGCCAACCGGGCAAGGCCGACGAGGTGCTCGGGCTGATGACCGAGGAGCTGGACGCCGCCGCCAAGGGTTCGCTCAGCGTCGCGGAGATCGAGCGGGGTAAGGGTCAGATGCGCGGCGGAATCGTGCTCGGCCTGGAGGACTCGGGGTCGCGGATGACCCGGATCGGCAAGAGCGAACTCGTCTACGGCGAGATTCTCGGCGTCGACGCGTTGCTGTCCATCGTCGACGCGATCACGCCCCAGGACGTCACCGACGTGGCTGCGGACCTGCTCGGCCGGCCGCGCTGCCTGACCGTGGTCGGGCCCTTCGGCGCGCATGACTTCGACGGCGCAGTCTGAAGGGACGGACATGACCGAACCGATTCGGGTGGGCGTGCTCGGTGCGCGCGGGCGCATGGGCCAGCAGGTCTGCCAGGCCGTCGACGGGGCCGACGACCTCGACCTGGTGGCGATGGTCGACGCGGGTGACTGGCTGTTCAGCGTCGCCGACGCGGGCGCCCAGGTTCTCGTCGACTTCACCCACCCCGACGTCGTCATGGACAACGTGCGCTTTGCCGTCGACCAGGGTATCCACGCCGTCGTCGGCACCACCGGCGTCACCGCGCAACGCCTGGACACGATCCGGACCTGGCTGGCCGACACCCCGGAGCTGGGCGTGCTCGTCGCACCGAACTTCGGGATAGGGGCGGTGCTGTCGATGAGGTTCGCGCAGCTGGCGGCCCGCTATTACGAGTCCGCCGAGGTGATCGAACTGCACCACCCCGGCAAGGCCGACGCGCCGAGCGGCACGGCCGTGCGCACCGCGGAGCTGATCGCCCAGGCCCGGGCCGGTGCCGGGTTGGCGACGGTTCCCGATGCGACGACCCAGGCACTCGACGGCGCACGGGGGACCGACGTCGACGGGATCCGGGTGCACTCGCTGCGCATCGCCGGGATGGTCGCCCACCAGGAGATCGTCTTCGGCACCGAGGGCGAGACGCTCACCATCCGCCATGATTCGCTCAGCCGTTCCTCGTTCATGCCCGGTGTGCTGCTCGGAGTGCGCAGCGTCGCGGCGCGGCCGGGGCTCACCGTGGGTCTGGAGCCGTTGCTCGGCCTGTGACCCCTCAATCCCGCCCGACGTGAGTATCGAGCCAGGCGGTCAGGGGCGCGATGGACCGCCAGCCCTTCGCGACCTCGCGGTGGGCCCGCTTGGTCGCCAGCCACGCCGGTGAGCCGAAGTCGCGGTGCGCGGTCACGGACTTGTACCGCAGCAGTTCGGCCCGCGGGTGCTCCTTCGGGTACCCACTCGGCACGCGCGTCAGCCGGTGCCCGTCGATGGTGAGGCCGGAGCTGCGCACGGCCGCGAGCGCGCGTTCGAGCTGCGCGCCGGCAATGTCGTCCGCGATCGCGCGCCGGAGCCGCTCGACCTGAGCAGATGAGGTGTCCCAGTACCCGCCGGCCACCATCAACCCTGCGGCCGACACCTGCAGGTACAGGGACGACTCGCCGAACCAGGCGCCTTGGTGGGTCTTGTAGGGAGTCTTGTCCTTCGCGAAACGCACGTCGCGGTAGGGGCGGAAGAACTTGGCGGCGCCGAACTCCGCTTCCAGAGCCGTCGCCAGCGCCTCGAGCGGGGCCCGGACCGATGCTTCGTAGATGTGCTTGTGCTCGGCCCAGAATGCCTTGGTGTTGTCGGCCTCCAGGTCCTCGTAGAAGTCCAGCGCCGCAACGGGAATGCCGGTGAACGTCATGCCGCGGCCTCGGCGAGTGAGACGTGCAGCCGGATCTCGCGCAGCTCGCCGGAGCCGGTGTCCAGGGCGCGCGCCAGACCGTCCGGGGCCCAGCCCGCCGAGATGAAGAACTCCCGCGAGGCGTCGTCACGCTCGGGCAGCCAGACGATCGCCCGGGCCATACCGTCACCCCGCGCGTGATCCACTGCCGCGGCGAGCAGTCGCGAGCCGTGCCCCCGCCGCCCCCACCGCGGCTCGACGAGCAACGGTCCGAGCGCGATGGTGCTGCCGGGGTCCGGATCGCCGGGCTGCAGGTCCTCGGCCGGCCCGAACGCGACGAAGCCGACCCGCCAGTCCTGCTCCTGTGCGATGAGCACGTGGTGACGGGGCGACGGCGGCGCCGCCACCGCCTGGTGCCACGCCTGCTGGGTGGCCTCGCTCGACAGCGACTCGAGCACGGCGGCGGGCAGGATCGTCGCGTAACCGGCCCGCCAGGTCTCGAGCTGGATGCGGGCTATCTCGGTCACATCGTCCGACTGCGCCGACCGCACGCTCACATCAGCCATGGCGACCACCATAATCAGCGGCCGGCGATGATCGATTGGCGACCGGAGCTAGGTCCCGCGCTGCTAGTAGATCAGCGCTCCGGCGCGGCATCGGCTTCGGCGAACGCGCCGGCCTCCGCCTTCTCGATCCGACTTCGGCGCATGTGCAGCCCGGCGTAGACGAGGACGCCGACAGCGAGTATCGCGAGCGGTGCCCAGGTGAGCGTCTGGCCCACCACGTTCAGGGCGGAGGCGAACGCGTAGCCGAGCAGCACGCAGCCCGGCGCCCAGATCAGGCCGCCAATCGCGTTCCAGAGCAGGAAGGTGCGATAGCGCATCCCGCTCATGCCCGCCATCGACGGCATCAGGGCGCGCAGCAGGGCGGTGAGACGTCCGAGCAGCACCGCCTTGCCGCCGTGGCGGTGCAGGAACCCGTCGACCTTCGACCACCGGTGCTCACCGACCCACCGGCCCAGTCGCGAGCGCCGCACGGGCGGTCCGAACTTCCTGCCGAACTCGTAGCCCACCGAGTCGCCGACGATCGCGCAGACAACCGCGACCGCGATCATGATGCCGAGATTGAGGTGTCCGTACTTCGCGTTGCAGAACACGCCGGCGACGAGCAACGCCGTCTCGCCGGGCAGCACCATGCCGATGAGAATGGCCGCCTCGGCGAAGCACAGCCCCCCGGCGATGACGTAGAGCCACAGACCGACCGAGTCGCCGATATTCCTCATCAGGTGCTCGAACACCAACGCATGGTCCCATGCGCTCGACGGGCAGGGCTGTCACAACCTGCCCCTAGGGTGGCTGGGATGACGACGCCGCAACGGCTGACGGCCCCTCAGGCCCGTCGTATCGCCCTTGCCGCGCAGGGCTTCGGCGAAGCGCGCCCTACCGGTCGCGTAGATGCCCGCCATCTGCGGCGGGTGCTTGCCCGTATCGCCGTCCTGCAGATCGACTCGGTCAACGTCTTCTGCCGCACGCAGTACATGCCGCTGTTCTCACGCCTCGGTCCCTACCCGCGCGAGGCACTGGACAGGCTGACCGCACACACCGCCGGCCCGGTGCGGCGCGAGCTGTTCGAGTACTGGGCCCACGAGGCGTCGCTGGTTCCCGTCGAACTGCAGCCGTTGCTGCGATGGCGGATGCAGCGGGCCAGTGCCGACGCGTGGGGCGGCATGCGGCGCGTCGCCCGCGACAACCCCGGCCTCGTCGACGAGGTGATGGCGCTCGTGGCGCAACGGGGCCCGATCCGCGCGGGCGACACCAGTGTGTCCCGGCCGGCCCGCCGCCCTGGCGAGATGTGGAACTGGCACGACGGCAAGGTCGCACTGGAATACCTCTTCTGGGCCGGTCAGGTGACGGCAGCGCGGCGGATCAACTTCGAGCGGCACTACGACCTGCCCGAGCGGGTGCTACCGGCTGGGGTGCTCGCCGTGCCCACCCCGCCCGTCGAGGACGCCCAACGCGAGCTGGTCCGGATCGCTGCGCGCGCCTACGGCGTGGCCACCGAACCCGACCTCGGCGATTACTTCCGGCTGCCGCGCGCGGACTCCAAGGCCCGCGTCGCCGAACTCGTCGAGGCCGGCGAACTGGTGCCGGTCGACGTCGACGGCTGGCGGGCACCGGCCTATCTCTGGCCGGCCGCCCGCCGTCCGCGGCGCATCACCGCGCGGGCCCTGCTCTCGCCCTTCGACTCGTTGATCTGGTTCCGCGAGCGCACCGAGCGGTTGTTCGGGTTCCGCTACCGCATCGAGATCTACACACCAGCGCCTCAGCGGGTGTACGGCTACTACGTGCTGCCGTTCCTGCTCGGCGAATCCCTGGTCGCACGCGTTGACCTCAAGTCCGATCGGCAGGCGGGCGTGTTGCGGGTGCAGGGCGCCTACCTCGACGACGGTGCCGACCCCAACCACGTCGCGGCGGAGCTGGCCGCGGAGCTGGCGATCACGGCGCAGTGGCTGGGGCTCAACGGGGTTTCGGTCATGCCGCGCGGCGACCTGGCGCCCGACCTGGCCAAGGCCGTGTGCTGACGGCGCTCAGGCGGCGCGGAACAGGTGGATGTCGCCGCTGCCCGTGCGGGCGCGCACCGCAATCGGCGTGCCGTTCGGCGCCGGTGCATCCTCGACCGGCAACTCCGAGTTCACCCGGCCCGACCCGGTCGTCACGTCCAGGCGTGCCGAACGCCCGGCGGGCAGCCCGATGGCTAGCCGGCCCGAGCCGCTGGCGAGATCGACGTCGCCGTACACGGCCGCGAGCGATGCGGTACCGGAGCCCGCCCTGGCACGCACCGATCCGCGGACGACGGCGACCTCCAGGTTGCCGCTGCTGCAGGCCGCCGTCAGTGCGCCGCCGATCTCGCCGAAGCGCGCGTCGCCTGAGCCCGACCGAGCCTCGACGGTGCCTGAGACGCGCTGCACCTGTGCGGTGCCGCTGCCGTAGCGCAGGCGCAGGTCGCCGTCGACGTGCTCGACGGCGATCGTCGACGAGCCGGCGGCGATTTCGGCGCTGCCGGTGCGGCCGGTGACGGTGATGTCGGCGGTGAACGCACTCGCCTTGACCGCCGTGCCGCTGGGCACGGTCACCGTGATGTCGATGGCTTCCTGTCGTCCCGAGTGCCGGCCGAGCAGTCCGACATCGAAGATGCCGCCCTGTCGCGGCGTCATCACCACGAGCGTCGACCCGCGCATGTCGACGACCGTGCTCTCGATCGGGTCGTGGTCGCCGGGAATGAACTTGCTGCGCGGCTCGACGGTCACCGTCGCCTCGGTGAGCCCGTCGCGTGCGTCGACGGTGAGTGAGCCGTGGCCCACGCGGGCCTGCAGGTTGATCGCTCCGGCTAGCGGGAACGTCTTGGTGTCCATGCGGTGGTCTCCTTGGATACTCGGGTGGGGCGGTTAAGGCGGGGGGGGGGGGTAAGGGGGGGGNNTCAGCCGTTGATCCAGCCGGTGACGCGATGGCGGTTGTTACCGCGCCGATGCGGGGAATCGGACCAGCCCGGGCTGAGTGCGGTGCCGGCGGCACGTACGAGCCAGGTGTTGACCGAGATGCCGTCCCGCCCGGCTGCGGTTTCCACGTCGGCCTTGAGCGACTCGCTCAGGCGCAGCGAGATCCGGGCGGTGGCGTCGCCGTCGTCGGTCCGGGCAGCACTCGCGGGTTCGGGGTCACCGCCCGACACGTCGATGCGCACCTCATCGCCGTCGAGCCGGACGGTAACGCTCGGGGCGCCGGGGGAGTCGAGCAGCGCGACGGTGATCTCCTCGGCCGCGGCGGCGAGTGCGGTCATGATGGCCAGCCGGACGACAGGCACCGCGGAGGCGGCGAGCGTTGCCGCGATCTGCGCAGTGCGTTCATCGGCGAGCGCGGCGGTTGCGGTGAGCTGGTCGTGGACCTGATGGGTGTAGTCTTCTAACTCCATGACGCCACTATGACATCATTATGATGTCAATGCAACGTCAATGTGCAGTCGGCCGTACCGATCACGTTTCCCGGTCGCCGGGCCGGGCGGCATCGCCCGGGCCACGGATGGTGGCGGTTACGCTGACGACTCCCCATCGTTGCCGCAAGCGCAGGAGTGCCAGTGCCCGAGATCGTCCCGCTGAGGGTCCAGGCCATCGCCTGGACGCACTTCCAAGCCCCGACCGACGTGCCATGGGAGACCGATGCCGACGGCGGCCAGGCGCTCGCGGAGTTCGCGGGGCGGGCCTGCTACCAGTCCTGGAAGAAGCCCAACCCGTCGACGGCCACGAACGCCGGCTACCTGCGGCACATCCTCGAGGTCGGCCACCTCTCGGTGCTCGAGCACGGCTCGGTGACGTTCTACCTGACCGGGATATCGCGATCGCTCACCCATGAACTCATCCGGCACCGGCACTTCAGCTACTCCCAGCTGTCGCAGCGCTACGTCCCCGAGCGTGACGCGGCGATGGTCGAACCCGACGTCATCGCCGACGACCCGGAACTGCACGCCAAGTTCCTCGCCGCCACCGAGGCGGCGATCACTGGCTATACCGAGCTGCTCGAGGGCCTGGAGAAGAAGTTCGCCGATGTCGAGCACGCCACGCTGCGGCGCAAGCAGGCCCGCCAGGCCGCGCGCGCGCTCCTGCCCAACGCCACCGAGACGCGCATCGTCGTCACCGGGAACTACCGCGCGTGGCGGCACTTCATCGCCATGCGGGCGTCCGAGCATGCCGACGTCGAGATTCGGGCGCTGGCCATCGCGTGCCTGCGCGAGCTGGACCGGGTCGCCGGGAACGCGTTCGCCGACTTCGAGATCACGTCGCTGCCCGACGGCACCGAGATCGCGTCCAGCCCGTTCGTCAGCGAGGGCTGAGGCGTACTTTTAGGCCATGACAGCCGTTGACCCGCGCCGCCCGTTCGGCAGGCTGCTGACCGCGATGGTCACGCCGTTCGGCGTGAGCGGTGAGCTCGACCTGGACGCTGCGGCCCGTCTCGCGGGCTACCTGGTCGACGAGCAGGGCAACGACGGTCTGGTCATCAACGGCACAACGGGGGAGTCACCGACCACCACCGACGCCGAGAAGGCCGACGTGGTGCGCGCGGTGGCCGACGCGGTCGGCGACCGCGCCCACGTCGTAGCGGGCATCGGCACCTTCGACACCGTGCACTCCATCCATCTCGCCGAGCAGGCCGCCAAGGCCGGTGCTCACGGGTTGCTCGTCGTCACGCCGTATTACTCCCGCCCACCCCAGGCCGGGCTGCTGGCGCACTTCCGGGCGATCGCCGATTCCACCGAGCTGCCGGTCGTGCTGTACGACATCCCCGGACGCAGCGGGGTGGCGATCCAGACCGAGACAATGCTCGAGCTGGCAGCCCACGACCGGATCGTGGCGGTGAAGGACGCCAAGGGTGATCTGGTCGGCAGTTCGCGAGTGCTCGCCGACACTGAACTGGCCTACTACAGCGGCGACGACGCGATGACGCTGCCGCTGCTGTCGGTGGGCGGGGTCGGTGTCATCGGCACCTCCACCCACTTCTCAGGCACCGCCACCTTGGCCATGATCGAGGCGTTCGAACGCGGCGACGTCGCCGAAGCCGTCCGGCTGCACCGTGCGATGCTGCCGATCTACACCGGCATCTTCCGCACCCAGG
>QHCC01000056.1 GCA_003243915.1 Pseudonocardiales bacterium
GCGCCGGCGAGGTCGTCAACCTGACCATCGCCGGCAGCTCGGTCGGTAGCGCGACCACTGACGCCGCCGGAGCGTTCGACCCGAATGTGACGACGCCCGACCTCGTCGGTGCGCAAACACTCACCGGCACCGGCGCCACCAGTGGGCTGAGCGCTTCGTTGACGCTGACCATTCGGGACTGTGTCGCCCCCGCCGGCGTCGGTGGCGGCGGGTTGGCAGTCACGGGAGTCCAGATCGCCGGCATCACCCTGCTTGCGGTGCTCCTGCTCGGTGCCGGCGTGTTCTTCGTGACCGCCGGTCGGCGGCGCAAGAGCGCAGTACGCGCCTAGAGTCTGCTGCCCAGGCTCCTCCTATCTTCAGCGTTCGCGTGCGGTCGTGATCGGGTCGCGCGCCACCGTGCGCAATGCCCGCACCCGGCTGTATACGCGCTTGCGCTATCTGCGCTCGTCCGGCTCGCTGCGGCGGCGGGTCCTGGTTATCGGCGGTGGAATGCTGGTTCTCGGTGTGCTCTGGATCGCCGTCACGGGTTACCTCGCCCGTCAGCAGGTTCAAAGGCTCGAAACCAGACTGCAGCAGGTCAAGTCGTTGGTCGCGAGTGGCGACGTCGACGCGGCACGACGGGTCTCCTCCGACATACCCGCGCTCGCGACGCGAGCCCACCGGCTGACCACCGGGCCAGCGTGGTGGCTTGCCGCGCAGATCCCGTATGCCGGTGATCCGCTGGAGGTGATCCGTGGCGCGACCGCCGCGGCCCAACAAGTGGGCGCAGACAGCGTGCCCGCCCTGCTCCAGATTGCCTCGCGACTCGACCCCACCAAACTGCGAACCTCGGGTGCGACCATCAACACAGCTGCGCTGGTCGCCGCGGCCCCGCAGCTCTCATCTGCGGCGGCCACGATAGATGCCGCAATCAGCAGAATCGACAACCTGCCGCGCACCACTTGGCTGAACGCTGTCGACCGGCCCCGAGCCTCGCTGTCGGCCCAGCTGACGTCGATCGGCGGCTACCTGGACGCCGCGTCCAGGGCGGCGACGGTCCTGCCGTCCTTACTGGGTGACAATCGGCCGAAGCGATATTTCATCGGGCTACAAAACGAGGCAGAGCTGCGTGGCACAGGCGGCTTACCTGGCGCCTTCGCCATCATGGTCGCCAACCACGGCACGATCAAGTTCACCCACTTCGAGAGCGATGCCGCACTGCTGCCCCCGACGCCTGACCATTTGATCGACACCGGCTTGAACTTCGGGAGGGACTACACAGCTGCGTACGGAGCTTCGGCCCCGAGCCGGCTGATCGTCAACTCCAATATCAGCCCGCACTTTCCCTATGCCGCGCAGATCTGGGCACGGATGTGGCAGAAGACCAGTGGCGAACGGGTCGACGGTGCGTTCGCTCTGGATCCGACGGTGCTCAGTTACGTCCTCGCCGTAACCGGGCCGGTTAGGCTGCCTGGCGGCGCGCCGCTGACGGCTCAGAATGTCGTGTCCCTCACCCAGCGGGACGAGTACACGATCTTTCCAAACAACTTTCAGCGCAAGGCATTCCTGGTGTCGATCTTGAAAGCGGCCTCGAACCGATTGACGAGCGGGGCGGGCAGTGCGACGCAGCTCCTGACCGCGCTTAGCCAGGCAAGCCAGCAACAGCGGCTACTCGTCTGGACCTCAGATGCGAAGACCGAGGCAATACTGGCCCAGACGAACTATGCCGGTGCGATTCCGCAAAGCACGCGGCCCCTCGTCGGACTGGCACTCAACAACTCCGTAGCCGGGAAGCTTGATTTCTATCTGACTCGTTCGTTGACGTATCACCGCAGCGGCTGCGGTTCCACCCGCGACGTGCTTGTCACCATCGCCCTGACAAATACCGCTCCCGCGACAGGCCTGCCGCCCTACGTGAACTCCCGGCTGGACAAGCATGCGTATCCCGTGAAGCCCGGCGACAACAGGACGCTTCTCGATTACTACGCAACCGACGGCGCGCAACTGCTCAGCGCGGCATTGAATGACAAGCCGATCACCATTGCCGTCGAGCACGGTCTCGGCCACCCGATCTTCCGGCTGGACGTCGAACTGCCGCGCGGGACGACGCAGACGATCGTGCTGCACCTGCAGGAGCCGGCCGGCGACGGCGAGCCGCAGGTGTGGCACCAACCCGGGGTGACGCCCCTGGGCGTGACGTTCTACAGCCAGCCCTGCGGTTGAGGATCAGTGGTCACGCCGGCCCGGGCTCGCGCCGAGACCGGCGGCCCGTCCCATCCGCCGGGTTAGGCTTGGTTCCGTGTTCTCACGGGAGGGGTCACGCCGCAGGCTCGCGCTCGCCTGCGCCTGTGCCCTGCTCGCGGCATCCTGCAGCGGGACAGCAAGCAAGGTGCACCGGACTGCCTCCGGGTCGCCCCCGCTGGCTACCGCGTCATCCACTGGCGCAAAATCCGCGAGTCGGTCACCGACACGGCACAAGTCGACGACGCCTCGGTCCGCGGCCACCGCGGCCCCGAAACCCGCGCCGGTGCCGCCGCGTAGCTCATCGCGTCCCGCTCCCACCGTCGTCCACCCACCGCCGTCCGGAGGCACGGCCGCGATCGGCGACTCGGTGATGATCGACGCCCAACCCAGCATGCAGGCCACCATTCCCGGCATCTACGTCGACGCCGCGGTGAGCCGGCAGGTGTCAGACGGTGTGCGGGAGATGCAGTCCTTGGCCGGATCCGGGCAACTTCGCCGCACCGTCGTCTTCGGCCTCGGCACCAACGGCGGCTTCGGCCTCGACCAGTTGAACCAGGTGTTCGCGGTGGCCGCCGGCCGGCACGTGGTCGTCGTGACCTCGCACTGCCCGTACTGCGGTTGGACGGCGGGCAACAATGCGATGATCCATGCCAATTGCACCGCGGCGCGAAAATGCACCGTCGCCGACTTCCAGGCCCTCGCCAACGCGAATCCGGGATGGTTCGTCGGCGACGGGGTGCACATGCCCATCGGCGGAGCGGGCGCGCAGGCTTACGCCCGGGTCATCCTCGCGGCGTTGTAGCCGCAGCGCGCTCGACAGCGCGGCTACGGGTGCAGAGCGGCCACGATGAGGCCGGCGTAAGCGGCCGCGCCGACCGGGGCGAGGTGGATCCCGTCGTCGTAGAACCAGTCGGGGTGGCCGGCGGAGATCGCGCGCCAATCGATCAGCGTCGTGTTGGCGAATCTGCGGCTGACCTCGCGCAACGTGTGGTTGTTGGGGTCCTGCCAGTCGCGGGGGACCATGTCGGTGAGCAGCACCACCTGGTGCCGATCGCGTAGCCCGGACAGCGTCCGGGCCAGCCGGTCCGGAGAGATGATTCCGTTGTTGCCGAGATGAATGACGACCACTGGCGCGAGGCTCCCGCTGGCTCGCGCCGAGTCGACGTCGTCGAGGACGTCGCCGGCCTGGCGACCCTCGACTGCGTCGAACCGATGCACGCTGAACTTGGCTGCGAGCGCCGACTGCGCCCCCAGCATCACCGAGTCGCCGAACGCGCTGACCGCGCGCACCGGCGATGACCCGCCCGACGGTGCCGTCCGTGCTCGCGACGGCCGCCCGCGCGCCGACCGCGCCGACGTAGGGCCGAGCGGTTGGTGGCTGGCGGCAACCCGACTGGCGGCCGTCGGTCGACCGGAAGCCGTCGGTCCGGAATGCGCGGCCACCACCAATATGACGGCGCAAGGAGCAGCGGCGAACACACCGAGTGCCGTCAGGATCCTCGCTCGAGTGGGCAGCCGGATAGCGGTCGGCTGCGGGCGTGGGCGACGATGGCGCAGCGGCTGCTCGACGAACCGGTAACTCGCGGCCGCGAGGGCGAGGATCAGCCCCAGCCGCGCGGCATCGAGCAACAGGATGGGTCCGTGAACGTCGATGCCGGGCCGCGTGACGACCACGACGGGCCAATGCCAGAGGTAGATGGCATAGGACCGCTGGCCGATCCAGCGCGGCAGCGGCAGTTCGAGCAGACGCCCCACACCACTGCCGGGCCGCACGATGGTGCAGACCACGACGAGTGCGATCGCGTCCACGAGCAGGAAGCCGCCACGGTAGAGCCATGGCTGGAACTCATCGACGGAGACGAACGTCCACGTCAGCACGGCCAGCGCGCCCACCGCGATCGCGTCGCTGAGCCAGACCAGGCGGGTGACCACCGCGCGCTGGCGTCGCGTGCTGCGGCTGACGGCGCACGCACCGGCAAGTGAACCGAGAAGCAGGCCCATGCCGTGGGTGTCAGTGCCGAAATAGACCCGGGAGGTGTCGGCGCCATAGGGCATGTCGCCACGGATGGCGATGACGGCCATGGCCGCGGTGGACGCGACCGCGAGCAGCGCCGCGACCCACGCGACCCGCGGCAGCCCGAGCCCCTTGCGCCGGCGAGATCGTCCGACAAGGCCCGTCAACAGCAGGATCAACGCCGACCACAGCACGTAGTACTGCTCTTCGATGGCCAGCGACCACAGGTGCTGCAGCATCGGCGGGCGGCCCGACGCCACGAAGTAGGACTGGTGATCGGCGATCAGCCACCAGTTGGTGACGTAGGTCAGGCTCGACAGCACACTGCCACGCAGCGTCGACAGTTGATCATGCCAGACCCACGTCCCGGCGGTCATGACGCCGAGCATCAGCGCGAGGACCGCGGGCAGCAGTCTGCGGGACCGGCGGGCGTAGAACCTGCCGAGCCTGAGCCCGCCGGACTGCACGATCTCGCGCAGCAGCAGGCGGGTGATCAGGAACCCGGAGATGACGAAGAAGACGTCTACCCCGAGAAAGCCGCCTGGCAGGACGCTGACGTCCAGGTGGAACAGCACCACCGCGGCGACGGCGATCGCGCGCAGCCCGTCCAGGCCGGCGAGCCGGCCGGGGGCAACCTCGCCCGGCTCGCTTCTCGCACCCGTCGCGGAGGCAGCCGGCGCAGGTGTGGGGACGTCCGGCCCTCGGACGGCCGGGCGGGTCGACGCCACGGTGACGGTGCTCATGGACGGCGATTCGGGCTGCCGAGGCGAAGCGGAGCCGCAGCGGTGGGGAACGCGTCGCCCGCGCCAGCCATGCTGAGCCTCCGTCGTGCAATACCGGCAAACGCGAGCAACGTCGGCCGGCGAAGCGATTGACCGCCCGGCCCGAACCACCGCGCGCGGCGGTGTTGTGGGCACGTCGAATCGCGCCGAAGTGTAGCGAAGAATTGTCCGAATTCCGGCAGAACACTCCGTGCCGGAACCTGCTCGCCTTCGGGAGCCCGGTTGGGCGGCGCGACTGCAGCGGCCGGCCGCGCCGACAGGAGCCGACGTGCGATGTCCTGTACTCTCGCGCCAGACCTAGGTGGCGGGGGCTCCGAGTGAATCAAGACGTCGAGTTCCGTGTGCGCGCGCCAAGAGGTCTCGGCACCCGGGCCATCAGGGTCGCGGCATGGATGCTCAAGGCGAAGTGCACGCACGGCGCGCTGGTCATCGTTCGAAACTCCGACGATGAATATCTGCTCGTCCGACAACGCCTGCGGGAACGGAATCGGTGGAGCTTTCCCGGTGGTTTCCTCAATCCGTCCGAGGATCCGATCGACGGCGCCGTCCGGGAGTTGCGTGAGGAAGCTGGTCTCGATCTCCCCACGCAGCGATTGGAGTTGTTGGACCAGTATCGACAGTCGTGGCTGCGGTTCTTCGGGCACTTCGACCACGTCTACGTCGCCTCGGTCGGCACCGCAGAGCTGAGGCCGAAGCGATCGATCGAGATCCGCGCCTGCGGGTGGTTTGCGGCTGACAGGTTGCCGGAGCTGACTGCCTCGACTCACGAAGCCCTGCGGCGACTCCGGCACAAAGAGCGTGAGGCCGCCCGACTCGATTCGGCAGCCGGTTCGCTACGTTCCGGGGACAAGAAACTGGCGTCCGAAGTCGCTTCCACCTGACTTGTGAGCGCCGGTCAACAACCCGCTCCGAGTCGTTCGTCGCTACGCGGCAGTGTGGCGGGGTAACGCGACGGCGTCCTTGCTCGATTGAGCCGCCGCAGCCGGGACGTGCTGCGCGCGGGTGGAGTCCGCGTCGGCATCCTTGATCGTCAGTGCCGCGCCGGCCGCGAGGAGGGCCAAGCCCGCGGCCACCAGGAACGCGGCATGGTAGGACGCCAGATTCGGGACGCTGTGCCCGGCGATCACGTGCTCGACCCCGACGGCCGCGAGCGCGGACGTGAGCACGGCGACGCCGACAGCCCCGCCGAGCTGACGCAATGCGTTGAACAGCGTCGACCCACGAGCGGTGTCCTCGGCCGAGATACGCGCGAACGCGGCAGCCTGCGCCGGGACGAAGACGTGCGACATCGCCAGCCCGAGCGCGAACATCAACACCCGCATCCACGCCATGTCGGCTGTGCTGTCGACCAGGCTCATCAACGCGATCGTCAGCGTCACTCCGAGCAACCCGGCAACCATCACCCGCCGCGGCCCCAGGCGCGGGTAGAGGAATCGGCTCGCGCTCTGGGCGCCGATCATCACCCCGATCGCCTCGGGGAACGTCGACAATCCCGAGTTCAAGGCGCTCAGGCCCAGGCCGTTCTGGAAGAAGAGTGCGACCAGGTAGAGGACGCCGAGGAATCCGGCGGTGCCGAGGAATATCACGATGTTGGTCGAGCGGAACAAGCGGTCGCTGAACAGCCGCAGTCTCAGCAACGGTTCGGTGGTACGCAATTGGGTGATCACCAGCACCACGAGCAGTGCCACGCCGATGACGAGCGTCGACGCCACGAACGGATCGCGCCACCCTCGTTGTGGGCCCTCGCTCACGCCGTACATCAGGCTCGCGAAGCCGAACCCGGACAGCAGGAAACCCAGGACGTCGAAGCGGCCGGCGTGTTCGGTGTGCTGCTCCTTGACGAACAGCACGCCGAAGGCCAGGGCCAGTGCACCGATCGGGAGGTTGACGTAGAACACCCACCGCCACGACAGGCTGGTGACCAGGACGCCGCCGAGCACGGGCCCGATGGCGGGCGCGAAGGCGGTCGGGACCACGAGGATGCTCGCCGCGCGCACTCGCTCGGCCGGCGGGAAGGTGCGGTACAGCATCGCCATGCCCACCGGCGTGAGCATGCCGCCGCCGATGCCCTGCAGCACGCGGAAGCCGACCAGCTGGCCGAAGTTCTGCGCAGCGCCGCACAAGGCGGAGGCAAGCGTGAACAGCACGATCGCGATCAGCAGGATGCGCTTGGACCCGAAACGGTCGCCCAGCCAGCCCGACGCCGGGATGACGACGGCGAGACTGACGAGGTACCCGATGGACACCGCGCTCACCGCGGTCGGCCCGACGTGCAGATCGCTACCCAGGCGCGGTAACGCGACGTTGACGATCGTGATGTCCATGATGTTCATGAAGAGCGCGAGGACGAACACCACGCTGACGGCGATCTTCTGGTTGACAGCTGTGCCCTGACTGATAAACCGCACCGATCTGGATCCTCCCCTCACCGTGGACCGCCCCAGATCAGCGCGGTTCGCCCTGCCCATGCTCGCACGGCGGTGCGTCGAGGACTTCGATGCCGACCAGGCGGTTGGGCGCGCATCTGTGGGCACGTTCCCGAGCGCCACACGCCGCGTCGGCGTACTCGGGCTACCGTCGATCGCGGGGGTGGCAATGTCGAGGGTAGGCGTGACTATGAGCAAGCGTGTGTGGGTTCCGGTTGGCGTGGTGATCGCGTTGATCGGATTGGTGTTCACCCTGCAGGGCATCGGGGTGCTCACCGGTAGCTCGATGACCGGCAAGGCGTTCTGGGCCGTCGCCGGGCCGGTGATTGCCGTCATCGGGCTCGCGCTCGTTCGAATCGGCTCGCGCGGACGACTGCGATGACAGGCGCGTCCCCTGTGGATGACCATCGATCGTCGGCTCTCGGCGCGCCCGTCGGACGACGCATCGTCCTCGGTGTGCTCGCGGCCGGGGCCGCCGGCGTGCTCAGCGGTGATGCCGTGTCGAACGCTCTCGCTCGGGTGTTGGGGCCTCTCGAGGCCCGCGATCCGACCGGGCTGCTTGCGCTGTTCCCGCTCGGCGACACGTTCCGCTTCTACTCGGTGACCGGATCGGTTCCACGACGCACGGCTGCGACATACCGACTCAGCGTCTCGGGCCTGGTCGCGCAGCCGGCCGTCTACACGGTCGCCGATCTGAAGGCCCTTCCTCAAACGACGTTCGTTCGCGACTTCCACTGCGTCACTGGTTGGCGGGTACCCGAGGTGCACTGGGCCGGCGTGCAGCTTTCCGAAGTGCTCGACCGTGCCCAGCCGCTGGCCTCTGCCACGGCCATCCGGTTCCGGTCGTTCGACGGCACCTACACCGAGAACATGACGTTGGAGCAGGCTCGACGACCGGATGTCATTGTCGCGCTGCAGATGCTCGGCAAGCCCGTCACTCATGACCACGGCGGCCCGGTCCGGATGTATGCGGGGTCGATGTACGGCTACAAGAGCACGAAATGGTTGTCCGGGATCGAACTGCTCGACCACGCCGAGCCGGGGTATTGGGAGACGCGCGGCTACCCCCTCAACGGCATCATCCAGAAGTAGGACGGGCCTGCCGATGTCTGTGACTCCCGAATCCGCGCCGCCGCAGGCGACGATCGCGCGCTACACCCACGCCGAGCGCATCGTCCACCGGCTCACCGCCGCACTGATGATCGTCTGCATCCTGACGGCGGCGGTTCTCTACAACGGCTCGCTCGCCATCCGCATCGGGCATCGTCGCCAGATCGAACTGGTCCACGTCTACGCCGGGTTCGCGCTGCCCGTACCGATGCTGCTGGGGTTGGCGTTTGCCGCCTACCGCGACGATGTCTCGCGCCTGAACCGCTTCACACGGGCGGATTGGCGTTGGTTACGCTCGCGCAGCCGCCGCGACGGCTCGATCCCGATCGGCAAGTTCAATGCCGGGCAGAAGCTGAACGCCAACCTGACCGCCGGGGCGATTCTCGTACTGTTGGGGACGGGCGTGATCATGTACTTTCCCGACCTCACCCGCTTGGCCTGGCGTACCGGAGCGACGTTCGTGCACGACTGGTTCGCCTTGGCGATCGGGCTACTCGTTCTCGGCCACATCTACTTCGCAATGAAGGATCGCGAAGCCCGCCGAGGGATGCGCACCGGTCGTGTCTCACGAGCGTGGGCCCGCAACGAGCACCCGGAATGGGTGGACGAGCTCGACAGTTCGCGATAACACGCCAGATCCGCAAGGATCTACCGTCGCGTCAAGCTGAGCAACGCGCCGATCAGCGGCTATCAGCGCGCGCTGGGAACTGTGCGGTGGCTGGTTGCGCTGTCGGTCAGGTGCTTCGATGGAGCCATGACCAGTCACGATGATGTCGTGCGCGTCGCCAGCGCCAGCCGCGAGATTGCCGCACCCGCCGGGAAGATCTTTGAGCTCATCGCCGACCCAGCTGAACAGCCTCGCTGGGACGGCAACGAGAACCTAGCGGAGGCCCCCCGCGGGCAGCGAATCCGCGCCCTAGGTGCGGTGTTCACCATGACGACCACGAAGGGCAACATCCGGGAGAACCACGTCGTCGAGTTCGACGAGGGCCGCCGCATTGCGTGGAGACCGGCCGAACCGGGCCAGGAACCGCCGGGGCACCTTTGGCGATGGGAGCTCGAGCCGATCGACCCGTCACACACCCGTGTCACGCATACCTACGACTGGACCCAGTTGACCGAGGAGAAACGCCTCCCGCGTGCCCGGGCGACCACGGCCGACAAGCTTCAGGCCTCGCTGGACCGACTCGCAGCGCTCGCGGAGCGTGAGTGACGCTGATCGTTTTCGAGCAGGTCAGTTGACGTCAGACAGGCGGCCGACGGGTTGCACCGTCTCGACCCGCTGCGGGTCATCGGGTCGGGGCCGCGGATGGGAGGGGTTGGGCGCGGGGGTGTTGGGCTGGGCTGCGCTAGAGCTGTGATGCGTCGTGGGCGCGCGGTGGTCGGTGATCCACCAGAAACAGAATCCGATCAGGAGTAGTGCGGAGCCGAGGAAGAGTCCGGTTTCGTACCACTGGAAAGGCCAGTAGCGGTTAGCGGGTTGATAGGTGAGTGCCTGGTGGTAGCCGTTGAGACAGGTGTGCGTTCCGGCGCAGCCATCTTGCGCGCTGAACCTGATGACATTGGTCGGCCGGCCGGCGGGGTCGAGCAGCTGGGCGGAGACCATCCAGTCGCCCGGATGGATCGCGGAGGCACCGGGCAATCTCACCCCTACGCCATCAGGTGAGCCGGATTGATGCAGCGCGATGGTGGCGTGCAGGGGCGCCTGAAGGTGTGGCCGTATCCAGATGAGCACGACGGCGCGGGCGGCGATGTAGGCCACGAGCGTGGTGGCCATCGCCGGCAGAGTGCGGCGGATGAGCAGTCCCGCGGTGAGACCGAACGCGAACCCGAACGCCGCGTAGCCAATCGGGACGATGTCGCGGACCTGGAAGACGGAGGGGGCGAAGCGACTCTTGCTGACCTTATCGAGCGGGCTGAACCACCAGGTGACCATCAGGCTGAGCAGTCCGGACGCGACAACACTGGCGAGGCCGACGACCGCGATCTTGGCGGCCAGCCACCGGGTGCGGGTGACCGACTGGGTCCAGGCCAGCCGGTAGGTGCCGGTGTCCAGCTCGCGGGCGATCAGCGGCGCGCCCCAGAACACCCCGGCGATGGCGGGCAGTAGCAGGAGCAGGATCTTGCCAACCAGGGTCTGCAGCCAGCTGTACTGCGCCGCGAATGCCTGCGCGACTGTGTCGCAGTCGCCGGTGGCGCTGCAGGTGGTGATGCCACTGGTGTCATACAGGTGTCGCAATCGCAGGCCGGTCACGACCAGCACGACCGCGAGGGTCGCCAGCGCGCCGAACACCACCGCGGCCTGGGTACGGAACTGGCGCCAGGCAAGCCAGATCATCGCCGCACCACCCCTCGCGTCTTGCGACCGTTGTGATCACGGTGCCCGCCAACTCCGGCCGTGCTCATGTACGCCAGCGCCAGGTCCTCCAGGCTGATCTGTTCGACGGTCCAGGCCGGGTCCAGAATCGGTGCCTCGGTGCGGACCAGCACCGTCGTCTGCCGGTCGGTGTGGCTGGCGGAGATGACCTGTTGATCCTGCGGCAGAGTGCTCAGATCACGCCGACGCCCGGTGAGGAGGTGATGGCTGGCCAGCAGCTCGTCGATGTCGCCAGCCAGCCGGACCCGGGACGCGACCAGAATGATCAGGTGGTCACAGACCCGCTCCAGGTCGCTCACCAGGTGCGAGGACAGCACCACGCTGACCTGGTGCTCGGCGACCACCTCCATCAGGCTCTGCAGGAACTCCCGCCGGGCCAGCGGGTCGAGGCTGGCGATCGGCTCGTCCAGGATCAGCAGCTCGGGGCGCTTGGCCACCGCGAGGGTCAGTGCCAGCTGGGCGCGCTGCCCGCCGGACAGCTTGCCCGCCCGCTGCGCCGGGTCGAGATCGAGTTGCTCGATGCGGTCCTCGGCCATGCTGGAATCCCAGCCCGGGTTAAGGCGAGACCCCAGGCGCAAATGGTCGGCGATGCTCAACGCGGCGTAGGTGGGGGTGTCCTGCGCGACGAAACCGACCCGCGCCAACTCAGTCGGACCCTGCGCAGGCCTGGCACCGAGGACCTCGATGCGCCCGGTGGTCGCCGTCAACAGGCCGGCGGCCAGATTCAACAGCGTCGACTTGCCGGCCCCGTTCGGGCCGACCAGGCCGACCACCCGTCCAGCCGGGATCTGCAGGGTGCAGTCGGCCAGCGCCCACTTGCGCCGGTAGCGCTTGCCCAGACCGGTGGCCTCCAGGACGGCGGTCACGCTACGCCGGCCTCGGTGACGGACCGAAAGGTCGCATCGAAGAGCGCCTCAATGCTCTCCTCGTCCAGACCGGCCAAGCGGGCCTTCGACAGCCACCGCTGCAGGTCCTTGCGCAGCGGTCCGTGCGCGGCCAGTGACTCGTCGGCGAGGGTCGCGGTCACGAACGTCCCTACCCCGGGACGGGCGCTGGCCAAGCCGGCGTGTTCGAGCTCCCGGTAGGCCTTCAGGACGGTGTTCGGGTTGATCGCCAACCGGGCGACCACGTCCTTGACCGTCGGCAGCTGATCGCCCGCCCGCAGCACGCCGAGCCGCAGCGCCTGCCGGACCTGACGCACCAGCTGCAGATATGGCGAGAGACCCGAGCTGGTCTCCAGATGGAACTGGATCATGTCATCCTCTTATTCATCTAGGAACATAGACTACTGCACACCTCGAGGTCGGCGACTGTCAAGGCGCCATCACTTAGGAGAAAACTGTGAAGCCACGAACGACGAGCCGCTAGGCAGGCCAACGGACAGGACGATCCCGTTGGAAATCCGTTTCGGTCGATCGTCGCCGCGGGCGCTCTGAGGTGGCTGTGCTGCGTCGCTGGTCGCAGGTTGCTGCGCCCCGAGGACCCGTGCGAGCAGGCCCGAGAAGGTGGCGTGGACAGTTCGACGGACGGCTGCATGTGGCGCTGTCGGTGTGTACGGAGTGCACACTGTCAAGGTGATCCGACTGGGTGTGCTAGCTGACCTTCCCGCCGCAAGGGATGTGTTTCGCAGTGCGTCCTTGTCGAATGCCGGTGACCGTGCCAACCTGCTCGCTCATCCAGAGCATTTGATCCTTGGACCCGAGGCGCTGACCGAGGGGCGCACCCAGGTGGCGGAGGTGGACGGCTCGGTGGTGGGCTTCGCGACCTGGGCAGATGCCGACGGCGTCATTGAGCTAGAAGACCTATTCGTCGACCCGAGCTGGAGGAGGCGAGGGATTGCCGATGCACTCGTGAAACGCATCGCCGACGTCATGCGAGCACAAGGGGTCGAGCGTCTGGAGGTGACGGCCAACCCTCATGCGATGGATTTCTATGGCGCCGCCGGATTCACCAACTGCGGCATCGCCAGCACGGAGTTCGGCCCAGCTCTTCGGATGGTGCTGGTGGTCCACTGACTGCTACTTGGGTCTGCCGACCCAATGGTCAGGGTGCACAACGCCGAACGCCACCGCCAGCGGCGAGCGGGGCGCGAACAATCGAAGTCGCGCACATCGGCCATGAGAGTGAGTATCTCTGCAGCACGCGATTGATCCATATGCGCCATCTACGCAGCGGCGTGAACGTGCCCAGCCGCGCAGCGGTATGAGCAAGGGGAGCGCGCCTGCGGATCAGCGCCAACAGGAAAGCTGCACACCGCAGGAGTGCGTCGCGTTCGGCGATGCTATCGGTACCGGAATGCGATGGTGTCGCTATGCCCGGGCCATGTCAGCGTCATCTGCCAGCATCCGGCCGCCGGGAGGTCGACGATCGATGGCCCTAGGTTGACCGTCCGGGTTGCCGTCGTGTCCGAGCCCTCGAGTCGCGCGGTGATATGCAGGGCGCCGAGACCGTCCTTCGCGACCCAGAGGATCTTGTTGTTTGTCCCCTCCGGCTGGTGCGCGCGCAGTTCGACGAAGAGGATGCCGACGATTTCTCCGTTCGCGCCGAACACGTGCGGGGTGTGCAGACCTTCCGGGCTGAACCCGGCGCGCGCCCATGTCGGCAAGGTGGCGGTCGAGATGTTCCCGGTGCAGGCTGACGTTCCGGCCGGCCGAGTCGTGGTGTCCTCGCCCAGGGTCAGGGCGAGCGCGGCCGCGCCGCTGGCCACGACGATCACAGTGGCAGCGACGGCGAGCCCGGTGCGAATTCGGTGCCGCCGTGTGGCGTGTGCGGCTGTCCAGGCTGTGCCGGCCAGGCCGGGGTCCAGGCGGTGCCCGCGGGTCTCTGCGTTCATCGCGTGGCGCAGCGTGGCGATGGCGCGCTCGTCATTCATTGTTGGACTCCTCGAGTGTCGATTGCCGCAGTCGGGCCAGACCGCGAGAGGCGCCGCTCTTGACGGCGCCGACGCTGATGTCGAGCGCGTCCGCGGTGTCGGCCTCGGACAGGTCTTGCAGGTAACGCAGGACGACGATGGCCCGCTGGCGCGGCGGCAGTGTGTGCAGGGTCGCGAGAACCGCGCCGTCGTTGTGCGCGTCCGAGACGGGCGGTGCGGCCGCGGCAATGTCGTGCGGGTCGAGCAGTACCTCGGGACGACGACTCAACACCCTCCACCGATCGATGTTCGAGCGCACCACGCAGCGGTAGGCGTAGCCGAGCGGGTTGGACTCGATCGCGCCCCAACGCCGTGCCACTGCGGTCAGCGCTTGCTGGACGAGATCCTCGGCGTGCTGCCAGTCGCCGCACAGGCCGTAGGCGGTGTGCAGCAGTCGGTCTCCGTGCTCGGCGACGAATCCCTCGAACGCGGCCCGGTCCGCCTCTGCCACGGTTGCCCCTTCTTTTGTCCGTTCTGCTTATCAAGACGACGGCGACGCGCCAACAGGTTGCCTGCGCACAAGAACCGGCCAGATGTCACCAACGGTCGAACGAGACCGGCCCGACACACGATCACGGCGAACCTTCACGATCATCTCGATCGCGCGCTCATCGGCTATGACCGCACCGGTTCTGCTTCTTGTCGCCCGCCCATGGCCAGCCGCACATAGGGCCGATCTGCGCAACGTGACCAGAGATCAACCGATCGACCGTGCCGCGCCTATCGACCGATCTCATCGAGCAGCCCGTCCGCAGCGGTGTCGGTCGATTCGCCGTTAGGCCTGGGGCACTGTTGCGTTGAGCGAGCAGATAATCATGGCGCAGGAGTTCGTCGTGATTGGCCGCCAGGCCGGCGTCGAGACACGCCACAGCCCCGCTCAGTAGCCGCTCGCTGCAGGTGTACATTCGTTGCCGACGAATTTTCGGCACCAAGATCGTGGGATTGCTTAAGGCGACGGTGCCGGCCAGTGTCCCTGCTCGCAGCCCCAACCAACGCACGAGACCCCTATTGCGTTGGTTGCGTATGGGGGCTCAGGCCGGAGACGTGGCCAGGTCGGCGTTGGCGGCGGCCACGAGCTGGTCGATTCGTCCAGCGTGCGGTCTATACGTCTCGAATATCGTGTCAGAGTTGCGGACTGAATTCCTGAGTCTGATGTTGTTTGAGAACAGTGCGGTCCCTCCGTCGGCCGCGTAGTGTCCGGCTGGGCCTTTGAACGGGACGAATCTGTAGCCAACCTGGTAGTCGTTAATCCAGGCGCGCAGGCACAGTTCGTTGTCGAAGCAGATGCCTGGTTCGCCGACCTCTGAGAACGAGTAGTCCCAGCCGCCGAGGGCCTCGTAGCTGCGTCTACGGATTAAGTAGGGTCCGATATTGACGTGATGGACGAAGCGGAATTCGTCGCCTCCCCAGATGGGTTTTGCCTTCGCGGGATCAGGGTCGAAGCTCTCGAACCCCATGAAGCCGCCGAGAATTGCCAGGCTTGGATTGTCGGCGAACTGTGCGAGGGCGGACTCCAACCAGTCGGTCTCACGAGGAATGACGTCATCGTCCTGGACCAGACAGACGATGTCTGATCGGGCGAATCTGATCGCACGGTCAAGGATCCTGATCTCATGGAGATCATTCGAGTGGATTAGGAAGTCGTTTGGTCGAGTCAGATAGGACATCCATTTCTCATGTGAGCCGTCCAGCGAGCCGTCCTCACAGACGATCAGCTCGTGGTCGCCCAGGCCCCTGAGGCCATTTATGAGCTGTTCTAGGTTGGCGGTGCGATTGAACGACTGGACGATCAGGGCCAGCCGTGGCCAATCCTGGTACTTGCCCGCTGCGTACCTTCGCCGTCTCTTGTCCGCCTTGACGCGCTTGATCGTCTCTCGGTCGGGTGCCGTCATGAGCCACCCACCCGCCGCCGGTCGCCGGGTTCGCCCGGATCTGGTGATTCCGCCACGGCCCTAGGTCTGCGGTGCGTATTGGTGTGGGCCAATTCCGGAGCGTTCAAGAGCACGGTTCTCGCTAGACTCGATCCGTTGTGGACTAGGTAGTCGCATTGGCTCAGCAACAAGTATTCGATAACCGCCTCCTCACCGTTCTTCGCGGCCACGTCGCGGTTGGCGGCGATGTAGGCCGGCATGATCCATCCCGTGGGGCCCCGGCCGGCCGCCTTGCCGTGTTGGTGCCGGAGGCTGTCGTAGGAGATCACCTGGTGGGGATACGCCGCTGCCAGATGATCCAGGGAAGACTGCTCGTCGGACGCCACGAAGATTTTCGCTGTCGGCTGGATCTCCAGTAACCGTTCGATCTCCGCGGAATATCGCGACAGTACGAGCGAGCCTTGGCGGAACGCGCGGACCTCTTGGGGGGACGTCGCATCCGTTCCCCGGGCATGCACCCCTATGAGGTAGTGGCCGGCCATATGCTTCGCGAAGAAGTCCTTGGCCTTCCGCAGAATATAGGGCCGCGGCCGGACAAAGCGGCCCAGGACCATCTTCGCCTCCCTTCTCAGCGAGTCACTCGGATCCTCCCATTCATAGGGAATCAGTAACGTGGAACCCCTCAGTAGCGGATGATCGCCGAAATGACTGGACACGAAGGCGTGCTCGCCGGCGTCATAGCCCACCTCGTGAGGAGACGGCCGGTCCGCGGATATGAGCATCTTGACGGGCTCAGGGATGCTCCCCGCCGGGTAGCTCGGATCTACGGGCTCGAAGTAGTACTCCCAGACCGTATGCCTTCCACGGTATCCGTTGGGCGTCCAGTAGCAGGTGCCGTCCCCGAATAGGACTACCGGGACGCGATTTTCGGCCAGGGCCCAGGGGATGTTGGCGACTACCTGTTGAATCAGCGAAAACAATCCGACGTCCCGCTCGGTGATGATATGGAGGCGCGCCGACCCTCCGCTCACGTCTTCCGTCCCGACACTGTCTTCAGCACAGCGGCCTGCGCGCCGGCTGAGTCATCTTCGACTGATTGGAGCGTGGCCGGCAGGCCGGTCGCTGGGTTGTCGCCGAGCGCTCGCCCGTCGCGGCTGCCAAGATGCCACCTGCTTCTCTGCCCAAGCGATAGGTGGGCTCAAGTCCTCGGTCCAAGCTGACTGGGTGTTCCCAACCCAAGACCGCTCGAAACCGGCGATGGTCGGAATTACGGTCGCGCACACCCTATGGGCCGTCGGCGTGCCGCGTGACGCCTCCCTTACCTGACAGACGGATGATCATGCGGGCGAGCTCGTTGACCGTCACCCTGTCCTCCGTGCCGAGAGTGGGCGGCTGCGGGTAACCCGTCTGCATCAGTCGGTAGATTCCCTGGACACAGTCGCTCATGACGCAAAACGACCGCGTCTGGTCCCCGCCACCCCAAATCTCGATCTCCCCACCCCGTTCGGCTCCAGCCACCTTCCGGCACAGCACCGCAGGCACCTTCTCGCGCCCGCCACAATAGGTCCCACACGGACTGTAGATGTTGTGAAGCCGCACGACGCGCCTCTCGAACCCGTACTCACCGGTATATGCGGGGCACATCCGCTCTGCCCTGAGCTCATCCTCGCCGTAGGCGTCCTGCGGTTAGCAGGGTACGTGTCCAGCTCGCGTAACGGGATGACGTCCGCGTCACTCTGCGGGTGGTTGGGGTAGAAGCAGGCCGACGAGCTGAAGAGACAACGCGAAGCACCATTCGTTCGGGCCGCTTCCAGCGGGTGAATGATGATCGGTCTCCGCTCGCGATCTGAAGATCATCAGCCGGCCGAAGGCGGACTCGCTGGTCCGTGCGACGCTTACGGCGGTGCGCGCTCTCAAACGGACCTACGGGTTCCTGTACCAGTGGTACGACACCAGCACCGCCAACGTGATTCTCAATCCCGGAACCCCCAACTGTGAGAGCGTCCCGCACTCGAAGAACTGCGACTTCCTGTCGGCCGTCGACAACGGTTGGTACGTGTCCGGGCTGATCGTCGTCCGCCAGGCGCTGCCCGAACTGGCGCCATTGGTGAAGAGCCTGATAGCTCCAGTCGATTTCTCCATCTTCTACGACAGCCGCGCCACTCGGGCAGGGTCGAACTGACCAGCTCCCGCGTCGGGACCTACGACGTGTCCTTCCCCAAACGTGCCGCCGACGACGCAGATGGCACCACCAGCCCGGAGGAACTCATCGCCGCGGCGCACTCCGCGTGCTATGCGATGCAGCTCTCGGCGCTCATCGCGCAGGCCGGGGGGACTCCGAAGACTCTCGACGTGCGGGCCGACGTGTCCCTTGGCCCGGATCCGGCGGGCGGGTTCCGGCTCACCGGCATCACGCTGACCGTGCGCGGCACCGTCGACGGCCTGAACGCCGGCGGGTTCACCAAGGCGGCCGACGATGCCAAAGCCGGTTGTCCGGTCAGCAAAGCGCTCACCGGCGTCGACATCACCCTCGATGCCGCGCTCGGGAGCTGAGCCGCGAAAGCTGCCCCGGATTCAGCTCCGGGACAGCCCTCGCGCCGGCATGCGTTTCAGGAGATCGGAACCGCGCCCTTCACGAACTCGTCGGTGTAGGTCTTGCTGAGATCGATCGTCTTGCCCTTGACCTTGTCGTTGAACGCGGACAGCACGGACAAGCAGGTCTTCGGGCCATCCGGTGGCATGATGCCCGTCGGGTTGAAGATCCCCTTCTCCGAATCGAGCGCCTTGGCATAGGCCGCCTTGCCTACGCCCGCGTAGTAGTCGGCCGGCATCTTGTCGGCGATCTCGCTGCCGTTGTGGCCCTGGATCCACTTCAGGGTGGAGACGTAGGCGTTCACCAGTTTCTGCACGACATCGCGGTGCCCGTTGACGTACGCGGTCGTCATGTACAGCGATGTCGCGGGATACGTCCCGCCGAGTGCCTGCCGGGAGCCGGCCGCCGTGCGCATGTCGAGCAGGATGAAGCCGGTGTTGTCACTGAGCACCTGCGAGACGGTGGGCTCGGTCGTCATACCGCAGTCGATTGCCTTCTGCTTCATCGCCGCGATGAAGGTCGGGCCGGCCCCGACGCCACGGCGGGTCGTCTTGGACGGGTCGACGCCGTTCTTGGTGGCCAGGTACTGGGTGAGGAAGTCGGTCGAGGAGCCGGTGTCGGTGATGCCCAGCGACTTACCGGACCAGTCGGCCGGCGACTTGATCTTGCCCTTGAGGTCGGACCGGCATAGCTCGACCTCTCCCGGTATCTGCAGCATCGACACCACCGATTCCGAGGACTTGCCCAGTGCCTGCAGCGCGATGTTGTGGTCGTAGAAACCGCCTACGCCTTGCACCTGGCCAGCGATCATGTTCTGTGTCGCGTCACCGCCGGCGGGTTCGTCGATGAGGCTGACGTTCACGCCGGACTTGTCGTAATAGCCGAGCTGCTTGGTGAGCATGTACGGCAGGTAGATCTGCTTCGACAGTCCGCCGACCATGATCGTCACCTTGGGGGCGTTGGCGGCGAGTGTGCCGTTGCCGCCGGCCACCTTGTTGCCCTTGGACGCTTTGCTGCTGCAGCCGGTGACGGCCATAGCAGCCGCGGCGACGAGCGCCACCGCGATGGTGAATCGTCTGTTCACGGGATACCTCTCGCTTATGAGGACAGTTGTCGGTGCTGGAGCGGGGCGAGCGGGGCCTGGCATGTCATACGCCGGCATCACCTGCCATCTGTGGAGGGCGCCACCGCAGCAGGCGATTCTCCAGAGCGGTTATCAGGGCCTCGGCGACGAGCGCGATCACCCCTATGACAGCCATCCCGGCAAGGACGCCATTGGCGTTGAAGTTGTTCTGCGCGCTACGGATCAGCAGCCCCATGCCCTTGTCCGCCCCGAGCAGCTCGCCTACGACCGCCCCGATGAGCGCGAACCCGAAGCTGATATGCAGGCTGGCGAGGATCCAGGTGAAGGCGGACGGGAGCACGACCTGACGAGTGGTCTGCCACCGCGAGGCACCGAGGATGCGGGCGTTGGACAGCAGGTTGCGATCAACCTCTCGGGTGCCCTGGAAGGCATTGAAGAAGACGCCGAAGAACACGAGCACCACGGCCAGGATGACCTTGGACGTCAACCCGAAGCCGAAGGCGACGGTGAACAGCGCGCCGAGGACGATGCGCGGAATCGAGTTCGCGACTTTGATGAACGGCGAGAACAGGTCCGCGAGGAACCGGTTGCGCCCGAGGGCGATGCCGAGCACGACGCCGAGGCTCACTCCGATCAGGAATCCGTAGACCGCCTCCTGCAACGTCACCAGGATCTGGTCGGCGAGCGAGCCCTGGGGGGTGCCGTCGGTGATCCAGGTCTTGAGCTGCTTGTAGATCCCTGACGGCTGGCCCCAGAAGAACGGGTCGATGTGATTGGTGTTCACGCCGAGCTCCCACCCACCGAGGGCGCCGCCGAGCAGGGCTACGCGGCACACGTTGATCAGAATCCGACGGCGGACGCGCCCGGAGATGCGCGAGCGTACCGATCCCTCGTCGGCGTCGACGGCCACAACGGCCGGCTGGTGCACCGCCACCGAAGGCGGCCTCGCCCGGGTCACGTCGTCACCTCGGCGGTGCTCCGGGCGTACGCGGTCTCGACCTCGGAGCGCAATGCCTCCCAGATCTCGGAGTACAACGAGACGAACGCGTCGGTGAAGCGGATCTCCTGCGCCTTGCGCGGCCGGGGCAGGTCGATCCGGAACGTCGCCTTGATGCGCCCGGGTCCAGCGGTCAGGACGATCACCTTGTCGGCGAGCGCGATTGCCTCCTCGAGATCGTGTGTCACGAAGATCACCGCGGGGCGTGTCTGCTCCCACAAGCCGAGCAGTTCGTCGGACATGATCGAACGGGTCTGGACGTCCAGCGCCGCGAACGGCTCGTCCATCAACAGCACGCGCGGCTCGTTGATCAGGCTCTGGGCCAGCGCCACCCGCTTGCGCATACCTCCGGACAGCTGATGCGGATAGCGATCCTCGAAGCCGGCCAGGCCGACGCGCCGCAGCCAGTCACGCGCGGCGTCGTTAGCCTTGCGCCTGCCGGCTCCGCGGAACCTCGGCCCGGCGGCGACGTTGTCGAGCACGCTCTTCCACGGAAAGACCGCATCGGTCTGGAACATGAAGCCGACCCCGGGCGTGACACCCGTGACGGGGCGGCCGTCGACCTTGACCGTCCCGCGACTTGCCTTCTCCAGACCCGAGACGAGGGTCAGCGTCGTCGACTTGCCGCACCCGGTCGGTCCGACCACGGCGCAGAACTCGCCGGGCGCGACCTCCATGTCCAGATCGCGAAGCGCGGTGTGGATCCCGCCCGACGGGGTGGCAAAGCGTTTGGTCACGCCCCTCAGTTCGATGGCGTTGATAGATGGGCTGCTGCTCATCGGCTCGCTCGACCTCCTCTGCTGACGTCGATGGCAGGACACTGCTGGAGCGCGGCGCGCGGGGGAACCCTTGTGCTCGTTCTCGGGAATTGGTCTGTTGTCGGTAGATGCGTGATGAAGAGTGCGTGACGCGAAGGTTTCCTCACTTTCCGTGCGTTGTGCTCACGAAGGCTTCCCTCGCCAGGCTGCGACGTGCTTTGATCCCGACTCAGGCTGAGGACGGCGATGCCGTTCGAACGGAGGACCGGCATGTGGCGACTGAGGACGCTCGCCTCACGGATCCTCCTTGCCGTGTTGGGCATCTTGCTGGCGACAGTCGTGATCGGTGGAGTGCTGGACGTTCAGCTCACCCGTCGCACGTTCGACAAGCAGTACGAGGATCGGGCTCGTGCCATCGCCAACGTCGTGGCCCAGATCCCGCAGATCAAGACCGCGGTCGCCGACGGTGACCCGAGCCGGGTCATCCCCGCCCTCGCCGACCGAATCGCCGCTGGCTCGGACGCCTCCTATGTCGTCGTCACCGACCGCCAGGGTCTGCGCTTCTCGCATCCAAATCGGGCGCTGATCGGCAAACGTCTCGAGGAGCCCGTCGCGGCCCTCGACGGCGTCGACCACGTCGGAATCGACAACGGCAGCTTGGGGCGCTCGGCCAACGGTAAGGCCCCGATATTCGACGCGTCCGGCGCGGTCATCGGACAGGTGTCCGTCGGCATCGTCGAGACGAGAGTGGCCGGGGCCGTGCGGCAGCAGATAACCGCGATCACGCTCTATTCAGCGATCGCCCTCGGGGTCGGTGCGCTGGTGGCGCTCTTCATGACCCGCACGCTCAAGCGAGCGACGTTCGGCCTGGAGCTGTCCGAGATCACGTCCCTGCTGCAGGACCGTGAGGCCATGCTGCACGGCATCCGTGAAGGAGTGATCGGCTTCGACTCCAAGCACCGGGTGACCCTGATCAACAATGAGGCGCGCAGGCTGATGGGGTTGAGCGGCACGGTCATCGGCCGATCGGTGAACGAGATCGTCCCGCCCGGCAGACTGCGTGACGTGCTCGACGGTCGCAGCCCAGGCTCGGACCAGAGTGTGCTGACCGACGAATCCCTGCTCGTCGTCAACCGAAATCCCGTGGTCGTCGCGGGCCGCGATGTGGGCAGCGTCGTCACCGTGCGCGATCGGACCGAACTCGAGTCGCTCGTGCGCGAACTGCACGCGATGACAGGTCTCGCGAATGCCCTTCGCGCACAGGAACACGAATTCACCAACCGCCTGCACGTCATCGCCGGCCTGATCGATCTCGGCGAATTCGAGGAAGCGACGCGATTTGTGACCGCGGTCGCGCAGAACCAGCTGGTGTCGGCTGAGGACCTGCGCGAGCGTGTCGCGCCCCCGGTGGTGGCCGCGCTGCTTTTGGCGAAACTGGCCGTCGCGTCAGAACGGGAGATCAACCTCGTGATCACGCCAACCTCCCATCTCGACGTCCCCGACGCGGACGCGCAGAACCTCATGACGATCATCGGCAACCTCGTCGACAACGCCATGGACGCGGTGGCCACTCAGCCCAAGCCACGCACCGTCACGGTGCAGCTTCGGGATGAGGACGAGATCGTCATTGTGCTGTCCGACAATGGCCCAGGGATTCCCCTTGACATCATCGACAAGGTCTTCGTTGACGGGTATTCGACGAAGCCCCCTCGCGGGGACGCTCGCCGCGGGCTCGGACTGGCCCTGGTTCAGAGACTCGCGCGGCGAGCCGGCGGGACCGTCTCGATAACCTCGGAAGCAGGAGCCCGCTTCGAAGTGCGGTTGCCGCTGCCGGACCCGATCAAGGCGGCGGGCGCGCTGGAAACGGCGGAGGCCAGGCCGCGATGACAGCCGGCGAGCACCCGATCCGAACCCTGATCGTCGACGACGATTTCCGGGTAGCCGAGATCCACGCTACGAGCGTGGAACGCATCGACGGATTCGTCTGTATCGGCAAGGCGCGCACTGCCGCGCAGGCCCGCGACCTGATCGAGAACGAGCGGCCCGATCTGGTGCTCCTGGACATCTACCTGCCTGACGAGGGCGGCTTGAGCCTGCTCCGATCGTTGACGGGCGCCGGTGCCGCACCGGACTGCATCTTCATCACGGCGGCCCGTGATCTCGAGTCGGTCCGTTCCGCGATGAGCCTCGGCGCCATGTCCTACCTCGTCAAGCCGTTCGGCTTCAGTCAGCTCAAGGACAAGCTCGACAGCTATCAGCGGTGGCGGGCCCAGGTGGCTAGCGCCGCCCTCGGCAGCGAAGCGGATCAGGGCACCGTCGATGCCCTCTACGACACGCTCCGAGGCTCGGTGTCCGGGGGGGCCACGCCGCGCTTGCTGCCGCCCACCATGGCCAAGATCCTGCACGCCGTCGAACAAGCCGACGGCCCTGTCGGGGCGAGTTCGATAGCAAGCACGCTCGGCTTCAGCCGACCCACCGCGCAGCGATATCTGACTGAGCTGCACCGCCGCGGCGCGCTCGAACTCGAACTCGCCTACGGCGCGACCGGCCGACCAGTGAACCTGTATCGACCGGCGCGAAGGAGCTAGATATCAGGGACACCCTTCGAGCATCCCGGTTGGCACCCTCAGCCGCACCCACCGCAGCCGTTCCGAAGGTGAAAGGCTTAGGACGTGAGTCTGCGGCGGCTCGTCCTCGTCCGGCATGCAAAGGGGGGCTGACGGTGCCGACTTTCACCGACCGCCCATCCCGCTTCTAGGGCGTGTCTCCAATATTGAGTCGCTCCGAGGCGTGATGCTGCGGGTATGACTCGGATGGCAGTGCTGAGTGATGAGATGTGGGCTCGGATCAAACCGGTTCTTCCGCCTGTGAAGGGGGCGATGGGCCGGCTGCTGCGCGAGCATCGGTCGTTGGTCGAGGGCGCGATCTATCGCTACCGGACCGGTGTTGCCTGGGCGTGATCTGCCGGTCGAGTTCTGGCCGTGGCAGACGGTGTGGAAGCGACACCATCACTTCTCGACCGACAGCACCTGGGACCAGGTTTTGACGGCGTGGCAGGTGCAGGCCGACGCGAACGGTCAGACCGACTGGCGGTTGTCGGTGGACTCCGCGAGTGCGCGGGTGCATCAGCACGGGGCGACTGCCGAGAAGTCCTCTTCGTCGCCGTTCTCACACACAGCGGGACCGATCGAATGACAAGAAATCCCTACGCCGCAAGGACGAACCCGACGATCACGCGATCGGGCGCTCCCGCGGCGGGTTGACCACCAAGACCCACCCGCTCGTGAACGGCAACGGTCTGCCGTTGGTCATCGCTGTCACGCCGGGTCAAGCCCAGATTCCCCAGCGCTGCCCAAGCTGCTGGCCGAGCTGCGGGTGCCCGCCTGGGCCCGGTCGACCGCGCACCAGACCCGAGGCACTGCGCGGCGACAAAGCCTATTCAGCACGGGCGCACCGCGCGGGGCTGCGGGCTCGTGGGATCACCGCTGTCATCCCCGAACCGAGCGACCAGATCTGGCATCGCTAGCACAAAGGCTTACGCGGAGGACGACCGGTCGACTTCGACGCCGATGATCACAAGAGCCGCGGCCATGACGGGTGCCGAACTTGCCTCCGACGAGTCTGATTTGACGGAACTGGTTGGGACCGACTTCTGCCTAGCGGGAGAAGGCTTGGGTGGTGGACCTGCGATCCCGCCGATCACGATCAGCAGAAGAACAAGGCCGAGGACGGCGAGGCACGAGACGACGATCGGTTCGGCGTGGGTCAGTGCGCGACCGGGTCGAAGCCGGCGAGCATTTGTTCGAGGGCTTGTTGATCCGGTCCGACGAACGGGTCGGCGTGCGGTGCCGCGGCGAGCATGTCCAACAGGTCCGCTGTACGCCCGAGTGCGGGTGGGAGGTGAGTGCTCAGGATCGCGGTCGGATCCATGGCCCGCAGCGGCTCGATGGTTGCGCGGTAGCGGTCCACGTCGGTGGTGTGCACCCACGGACTGTCCACGGCGGCCCAGAGCAGTTGGCCCGCGCGCAGGGTGTCGGATGGTACGTCGCCGGTGTTGTTGCACCCGGCGAGTTCGGCGCTGGGCAGCGGCGCGCCGAAGCAGTCGGAGCTGAAGCACGTTTTGGACCTGTCGTCGTACAACCCGACGGTCGCGGGGTTGTCGAACAGCGGTGGCCGGAACGCGTGCAGTGTCCGGTCGCCGACGTCGAGTTTCTGGCCCGGATTGAGCAGGTACACGCGATCTATGGGCAGGGGGCGGTCGGTCGACATGATTCCGACGCCCAGGTAGGTCGTGACCAGCCGGGCTTGCGGGGCAGCCTCGAGAAGTTCGAACAGCCCGCCGGTGTGATCGCGATCTGGATGCGTCAGCCAGATCCAGCGCACGTCGGCGGGGTCGATGACCGTACGCAGTAAGTCGAGGAAGTTGCGGTCAGGCAGGCTGAGGCCTGTGTCGATGACGACCGGCTCGGCCGCGAGTAGGACGAATGCGTTGACTGGGAGGAACCCGATCCCAGGCACCTCCAACTGATCGTTGAGCACGGTGACGTCAGGACCGACACGGTAGGTCTGCAAGATCTCCTCCAGAAGATTGACTGTCACTGCACCTCGACGGCCCGCCGACCGCCTGGCCCGCTCACGACCGGACAGCCCCCAGCACATCTCACGGCAACGGGTCCCTCCGTCGCCGCTGACCGTCGGCTGAGGCTAAAGAACAGCGATCGCTTCGACTTCGAGCATCATCGACGGAATGGCGAGCGCCGCGACCCCGAGCGCGGTCGACGCGGGTTGAGCGCCCGCAATGTAGTCCGCCTTGATTCGTCCGAAGTCGGACACTCGGGCGATGTCGGTGAGATAGACGCCGATCTTCACGACGTCCGAGAAAGTAGCGCCGGCTTGCTCTAGGACTGCGCGGAGGTTGTCGAAGGATTGCCGCGTCTGCACCTCGAAATCGCCCTCGCCCACGACCTCGCCGTCCGCATTCAGCGGGCCCTGCCCGGAGACAAACACCACGGAGCTGCCGCCATCGATCCGCCAGGCCTGCGAAAACCCGTAAGCGTCCTGCCAGGTCCATGGATTGACTTGCTTCTTGTCCATCGTGGTCCTCCTGCAGCGCCGCCCAGCGAATGCGGTCTCGCGTGGCCCTCGACCGCCTCGCTGCGTGTATGGCATTATGTGATCATCTGGTGTGATCCTATTATGGAACGACACTCTAGTGAGATGCGTACTGATGTCAAGAGAGGAAGGGCGTGGCTACCGGATCACGGACGAAGAGTCGACTGGCGCGGGCTGAGCAATCCCGCCAGACCCGGCTGGCAATTACCCGGGCCGCGACCGCCTTGTTCGTTCGCGACGGCTTTCTGACAACCACGATGTCTGCCATCGCCGCTGAGGCTGGCGTTGCCGTGCAGACGCTCTACCTTTCATTTCGCAGCAAGACTGCGATCCTGGTAGCCGCCTTCGACACGGCGATCGCCGGTGATGACGAGCCCCTCCCGTTGCTCGAACGAGACTGGATGCGCAACGTGCTCGACCACCCCGACGGCCCCCAGGCCCTCACCGCGTTCATCGAAGAGGCGACCACAATCATGGAGCGCACGACGCCGCTATACATGGTCATCCGGTCTGCCGCCGCCGATCCAGAGGTCGCAGAGTTCCTCGCGAAGAACAAGAACGAGCGGTACGGCCACTTCGGCGTTGTCATCGATGCGCTGGCCGACAAGCCCGGTTACGCGGCGCTCCTGACGAGCCAGCAAGCCACCGACCTCCTCTACACAGTGCACAGCGAAGACACCTTCGCCATGCTCGTACACGAACGTGGCTGGACGATCCGCCAGTGGAGCGAATGGTCGCAGCGGACCATGCTCGGCGAACTGTTCCCCTCTCGCCTGAGCTGACCACGGTCTCCCGGACAGTTAGATATGGGCTCGTTCTCCCGACTTGACCGTTGAGAGACTGGCGCCGCCTAGCCGTCCGAATGAGCACTGGGACCGTGGACCGCACGCCGACTCCCTCGGAACTGGCAACTCTGGTTCCGTTGATCCGCGCGAATCATTAGCACGATGGTGGGAGAGGATCACGAGCCCACCCAACCCGATCGCCGGCTCCGCCGTCCTCGGCGCCTGGGCTGCCACCGGCGTACGGCCGCCGCATTCAGAATGAAGCGTGCCGCCGCAGATGGCGTCGCCAGCCACCGCTGGGTGGAGCTCTGCCCACCGGCGGGACGACTGGGATCGCACTGGCGCCGCCCCAGTTGATCGACCGCGGGGGCAAATGCCACAAGGTCAGTGCCTAACAATCGACGCTCGTCGACATAGAAAGACGTTCTGCAAGCGAGACACTGTCCAGATGACCGAGTCGACTTCGTGGATCGTCGAACACATCAGCACGTAAATGTTCAGTTTGCGGCTTGGCGACGCCCCGACGCGCAAGCCATGGGTACCTCGGCGGAATGTAGACGAATGCGCCGGCCTTGCAGATGTGCTCTTCGTCATCGACGAACATCACGTATTCGCCACTCACCACGTAGAACGCTTCGCTGGCGTCGCGGTGGACGTGCATGGGCGGCCCGAACCCCGGTGGCTCATCGGCCTCGATGACTGACAGACCACCCGCGGTGTCGCCCGAGTCCGCCTTCACGGTCATGCGAAAGGACCCCATCTCGATCAGGCGGCCTTCACCGGGTATATGAATAACGGCGTGTTCGGTTGGCGTCATGGTGAGACGCCTCCAGGCCGACGGTGGCACACTTCGTGTCGCCATCATCCAGGGCGAGCCACCACAGAGTTGTACGATGCCTCTCCTCAGAACGATGCGAAGAGAAGAGCCGGATATCGAGTGGACCATCACCTTTTTGCCGCTGATCGGCACGGCGGCGACGCTCGGTGAATCATTCGCCCCGGAAGTCCGAGGCGGCCGAGGGCGCCGGAGGATTAGGCCTCCGCCCCTACCTCGTAAATTACGCTCGACACCAGTTCAGGGCCTCCGGGCGGTGGCTTGAGATCCTCCTGGGCGGCCTGGGCGTGTTCGGCCGAGTCGAATACGACGACACCCATGCCGTCGCCGCCGTGGTTCATCCAAGTACCCCGCTGGAAGCCCGCCTGTGATTTGGCCTGCGGGACCACCATCTCCTTGAGAATCCGCATGCCTTCTTCGGACTCGCCTCCGTCAAGGAGCTTGACTTGCATTACCAGCGCATGCGGCATTGCATGTCCCCTCTGATGTGTCGCGCAGCGTCTACTGCGGCCATGAAAATACACCCGGGAGGGCCCCAACACTAGGGAGTGCGCGACGGCTTTGGACGGAGACGGCTTGGATCGGCAGGGCTGATCCGTTGACTCGGCCCTTGAGCCTTGTCAACAGCGGGGAAAATTGCCCCTGACAGGGAGTCATTGTCGACCGCACGCAATCTGAGCAACGTCCGCAATTGTCGCGTTGGGCGCGTCCCCGCGCCGGATCCGGGTCCGGAGTTGTTTCCTCGAGGGGGTCTGTTGCGTTGAGCGATCAGGTGATCTTGACCCGGAATTCTTCCTGTTTCGATGCCACTACTCGTGCTCGGGCTTGCTCGGCAGCGCCGTCGAAGCCGGGATCTCGGCGATCGCACCCACGGCGAAGCGGCTCCACCGACCTATTTTCGGCATCAAGATCACGGGTTCGGTTAACGCAACAGAGCCGCCGAGTCGACCATGGCCAGATCAAGGCCGAGTTGATCTACGGCCGCGGACCGTGGCGAACCGTCGAGCGGTTCGAGTTCGCCTTGTTCGAGTACCTCGATTGGTGGACCACCGCCTGCACGGCGAGATCGGACTGATCCCACCGGCGGACAAGGAAGCCGTACTACACGTTCAACATCGGAACTCACCGCGGCCGGTTCTCGATGATCCCAGCCTCTAACCGAACCCAGGGCGTTCACCGCGCCTTCTGCGTGATGGTGGGGGCGCGAGATCCGAGCGGGATGCACGCAGTGCTCGGCACGACCCGGACCCGGTGTTCGGCAGGCCGTACAGCACCAACAACGCAGCTGAGCACGGGCCAATGCGCCTTCCCACGGCCACGGTGGGCTTGTCGCGGTCCAACACGGGAGCCGCGGAGAGACTGCAGCGAAGAGACGCGCTGCTGTACTTCTGCTGCTGTACGCCGCCTCTTCGGCGCACGAAAGCGGCTCTCATACTCACAGAGGGGCCGAATTCATTGGGTCGGGGTGGCGGGATTCGAANNNCCTCTTCGTCCCGAACGAAGCACGCTACCAAGCTGCGCCACACCCCGTGGCAACCGGCCCAGCATAGCGAATACGGCGTGCTGGATTGACCGCCGCGTCAGCGCGTACGCGGCACCAGGGTGAGCAGCGAGGCCTCCGGACGGCAGGCGAATCGGATGGGCGCGAACGGGTTCGTGCCGAGACCGGCGCAGACGTGAAAGTACATGTGCTCGTCCCACGCGTGCAGCCAGCGGGCGCGATGTACGTCGATGCCGCAGTTGGTCACGATCGCCGGGCCGAACGGGATGCGCACTTGGCCGCCGTGGGTGTGGCCGGCCAGGACGAGGTCGTAGCGATCCCCCGCGAAAGCCGACAGCAGGCCCGGCTCGGGGGAGTGCATGACGCCTATCCGCACGGTTGCGCTCGGGTCGGCCCTGCCACTGATGCGGTGGTAGCGGGCCCGGCGCAGGTGCGGGTCGTCGGTGCCCGCGAGGGCCACCTGCCCGTCGTGTATCGGCAGGCCGGTACGCACATGGGTCAGGTCCAGCCAGCCGGCGCCTGCCATGGCCGCTGCCATAGCGGGCCACGGCAGCGGATCGCCGCGCACCACCCCTTGCTCGGGGACGAAGTAGTGCAGCGGATTCTTCGGCCGCGGCGCGTAGTAGTCGTTGTTCCCGGGAACGAACCCGCCCGGGAACGCGAACAGGGGCTCCAGGGCGTGCATCACGGCGGCAATGCCGTCCGGGTCGGAGATCGTGTCGCCGGTGTTGACGACCAGATCCGGCTGGAGGCGGGCGAGCGCGCGGATCCAGGCGTGCTTACGGCGCTGGGCCGCGGTGATATGCAGGTCGGAGACGTGCAGCAACCGGATCGGGCGCGCGCCCGGGTTCAGGACCGGGATGTCGAAACGTCGCAGCGTGTAGGCGTTGCGCTCGATCAGGCCGCCGTAGGCCAACGCCGCCGCCCCGGCGCCTACGGTGAGCGCTGCGGCGCGGGGCAGGCTCGGCATGCCGATCACCCTACGGCCCGCTCCCACCCACCGCTTTGCACCTTTCAGCGCCCAATTTCGGGCTGGATCGCGGCGCTGAAAGGTGCAAAGCGGTGGGTGGAGGTCGGTAGCGTGGCCGGTATGCCCGAGCTGAAGACGCGCCTGCACGCCGACCTCAACGCCGCCATGAAGGCGCGCGAGGAACTCACGGTGGCCACGCTTCGGATGGCGCTCACGGCCGTCACCACCGAGGAGGTGGCCGGCAAGCAGTCGCGGGTGCTGAGCGACGAGGAGGTGCTGCGGGTGCTGACCCGCGAGGCCAAGAAGCGCCGCGAGGCCGCCGAGGCCTTCGACGCCGCCGGCCGCGCCGAGCTGGCCGAGCGTGAGCGCGCCGAAGGCACCGTGCTCGACGCATACCTGCCGGCGCAGCTCGGTGACGACGAGCTGAGCCGGCTGGTCCGGGCTGCGGTCCTCGAGTCCGGCGCCGCCTCGCCCCAGCAGATGGGCACCGTGATGAAGCTCGTGCAACCGCTGGTTGCCGGCCGCGCCGACGGTAAGCGGGTCAGCGACGAGGTACGCCGGCAGCTCACCGCGCCGGGCTAGCGCAGCCGTACCGGTTTTGGCACACCCGGAGCCACTCGACGTCGGGTCGCGCCGGGCGGCACCCCGAAGCCCACGTGCCGCAGGTGCGTCGCCTCGGCGCTAGCGGCGGGGGCCCCCCCCCCGGCCCCCGGCCCCCCCCCCNNGGCCCTGACGTGCCGCGGCCGCCCCCGTGGGGGCGGGTCGTCGGCTGTACCGGGCTCGTCCTCGGCTTCGGTTTCGGCTTCGGCACGACAGGGACAAAGACCTGCTGTGCCGTGCCGCTGCTCAGGCAGACGGTGATCGCCGTTCCCTTCGGCGCGATCTGCGGCCCGGCGTAGGCGACCTTGCTGGTCGGTACCTTGCTGGGGCACTGCAGCTGCTCGTTGCCAGGGTCGACCAGGGCCAGCTTGAATCCCGCGTGGGTGAGGGTCAGCCGCGCCGCCGCGAGGTCCTGGCCCACCACCGACGGCACCGGCTCACCGGGTGCTGCCTCCGGCGGCGTCCACGTCCAGCGCTGGCCGGCCAGTG
>QHCC01000057.1 GCA_003243915.1 Pseudonocardiales bacterium
CGAGCTGCACGTGCCGCAGTGGCGGCTGCGGCCCCGGACCCGCAAGCCGCGCACCGACCTCGTGGTGTTCGACCTCGATCCGGGCCCCCCCGCTGCCATCGGCGAGTGCTGCGAAGTGGCGCTCGCGCTGCGGGAGCTCCTGTCCGCGGACGGGCTGGAACCGGTAGCGAAGACGTCGGGCTCCAAGGGGATGCAGGTCAGCGCGCCGGTCTCCGTGGTGGACCCGGAGATGCCGTCGCGGTACGCGCGGGCGCTCGCCGAACAGCTGGAGGCCGAGCGTAGCGACCTGATCGTGTCGCGAATGACCAAGTCGCTGCGACCTGGCAAGGTGCTCGTCGACTGGAGCCAGAACAACCCGGCCAAGACGACGGTCGCGCCCTACTCGCTTCGGGCGCGGGAGGAGCCCACGGTGTCGACCCCGGTGAGCTGGGGCGAAGTGGCCTCGGGCGAGGTGCTGCGGTTCACGGCGACGGAGGTACTCGATCGGGTGCAGGCCGACGGCGACCTGTTCGCCGGGGCGCTCGAGGATGCCACCCGCTCCCGAGTCACGCCGTCGATGGCTACTCGCTAGTAGACTTCGCTGGTTGGTCTGTGGTTGGTCTCCGGCTTCTTGACGCGACGTCGGTTTCGGGAGAGGACGCGATGTCGATCGCTGTTGGTGCGGACTCGTCCGAACTCGGGCGAGGCGGCCGCCTGCCCCGCTCGGCGCGGCGCAAGCAGCTGCTCGCCGCGGCCCAGCAGGTCTTCGTCGCCAACGGTTATCACGCCGCGGCGATGGACGACATCGCCGAGCGCGCCGGGGTGTCCAAGCCCGTCCTGTACCAGCACTTTCCCGGCAAGCTCGAGCTCTACCTCGCGTTGCTCGACACCCAGGCCGAGATGCTCGGCGCCGCGGTGAACAAAGCCCTGGCCGCCACCGACGACAACCGGGCGCGCATCCACGGCGTGCTCAGCGCCTACTTCGAGTTCATCGGCCGCAGCGACGAGGACGGCGCGTTCCGGCTCATCTTCGAGACCGATCTCGGCAACGACCCGGCCGTGCGCGAGCGCGTCGAGGCCGTCGCGCAGCGGACCATGCAGGCCGTCGCCGACACGGTGGCCGGCGACACCGGCCTGGATCGGGCGCAGGCCGAACTGCTGTCGACGGCGCTGACCGGCGCGGCGCAGGTCGCGGCCAGGTGGTGGCTGGCCAGCGATCGGCCGGTCTCGCAGGACGACGCGGTCCGGCTCCTGGAATCCCTGCTCTGGCGGGGCATCTCGAACTTCCCACGCCAGGGCGAACCCGGGCACTGAGCCTCAGTTCGCTGTGGGCGCAGGGGCTCTGACCGCACGGCGCGGCAGGCTCGACTACCGTGACGAGCACAGCTGGCAACGACTGCAAGGAGGACCGCGTGGAGGTCAAGATCGGTGTGCTGCACACGCCGCGCGAGATCGTGCTCGAGAGCTCGCAGACCCCCGCGGAGGTGGAAGAACTCGTCGCGACGGCGCTCAAGAGCGTCGACGGGCAGCTCTCGCTGGTCGACGAACGTGGCCGCAAAGCGATCGTCCCGGCCAACCTGATCGCCTATGTCGAGATCGCCCAGTCCGACGTGCGGCGGGTGGGCTTCTCCACCGGCTGAGTGCGGCGGGCGTCCGCGGCGAGGGGCAGGTCGAGTTGCTCGTGGACTGCCCGCACATGTACGGGCAGCCTCGGCCAGACCCGGCCCGGCCCGGCCCGGCCCGGCCCGAGCGAGATCGCGTGGTAGCAGCGTGCCGATCGATGGATGCCGCGTCAGCTGTTCAGTCCGAGGGCGAGCATGCGCTCCTCGTGACGGTCGGTGATGCGCCCGATCAATCCGGCCAGCCCGGCCAGGTCCCCCGCGCCGCCCACGAGCAGCACCATCAGGGCGTCGCGGTCAGCGAGGACGTGCTGGGTCTGGCTGATCGCCTCCCCGACGAGCCGGCGCGCCCACAGCGCCAGCCGTCCGGCGACCGCGGGCTGCGCAGCCACGGCCGCGTGCACCTCGCGCACCGCGAACTCGGCCCGACCCGCGTCGGTGAGCACCTCGTGGATCAGCTCCCGCGTCGAGGCGTCGACGAACTCGGCCACCTCGCGGTAGAAGTCGCCGGCCATCCCGTCACCGACGTAGGCCTTGACGACGCCCTCGAGCCAGGTCGACGGCGCGGTCAGCGAGTGGTAGGTCTCCAGGGCCGGCACGAACGGTTCCATCGCATCCTGCGGCGACACGCCGAGATCGCGCAGGCGCTCGGCCAGGCGTCGATAGTGCCCCAGTTCGACGGCGGCCATGGCTGACATCTCGGCGCGCCCGACCAGCGTGGGCGCCATCCGGGCGTCGGCGGCCAGCCGGTCGAAGGCACACAGCTCTCCGTAGGCCAGAGCAGCGAGCAGGTCGACAAGGGCGGCATCGGCGGGCACCTGCGCAGGGTAGCGAGCCGATTGCCGACAGCGGCGGCTAGACTGGGCCCACAAGAGCACCACGAATCTGCGCGTTGACCGCGGTCACCCTGACGCCTCCCTCCGAATCGGGTCGCAGGCATCTTCGTCACCAGAGACACGACTTCCTCATCGGTTGACGCACCTGTACTGAGGACGTAAATGACCACCGACAACTCCACATCCGAGCTGCTCATCGGGGTCCCGCCGGACGCCGAGATCGCGCCGCTCGCGGCCCGCGCCCCGGTCAGCACCGACAGCCCCGCATTCAGCGACTTCGACATCAAGCCCGAGATCATCGACGCCCTGGCCGAGGTCGGCATCGTCAGGACCTTCGCCATCCAGGAAATGACGCTGCCGATCGCCCTCGCGGGCAACGACCTGATCGGCCAGGCCCGCACCGGCACCGGCAAGACGCTGGGCTTCGGCGTCCCGCTGCTGAACCGGCTCAGGCTGCCCGGCGGCCCCGCCGCCGCGCCCCAGGCCCTGGTCATCGCCCCCACCCGCGAACTCGCGGTGCAGGTGTCCGGTGACATCGCCGCCACTGGAAAGAAGTTGGGCGCCCGCGTGCTCACCATCTACGGCGGGCGGGCCTACGAACCGCAGATCGATGCGCTGCGCAAAGGCATCGACGTCGTCGTCGGCACCCCCGGCCGCCTGCTCGACCTGGTCCAGCAGCGCCACCTGGTGCTCGGGGCGGTAGGCATCCTGGTACTCGACGAGGCCGACGAGATGCTCGACCTCGGGTTCCTGCCCGACATCGAGAAGCTGATGGCGATGCTGCCCGTCCAACGCCAGACCATGCTCTTCTCCGCGACGATGCCCGGCCCGATCGTGGCGCTGGCGCGAACGTTTCTGAACCAGCCGATCCAGATCCGCGCTGAGCACGGCACCGAGACACCACGCACCGACCACATCGACCAGTTCGCCTACCGTGCGCACGCGATGGACAAGACCGAGGTGCTCGCACGCATCCTGCAGGCCCGCAACCGCGGCCTGACGCTGATCTTCACCCGCACCAAGCGCACCGCCGCCAAGGTGGTCGACAACCTGCTCGAGCGGGGCTTCGCCGCCGCGGCCATGCACGGCGACCTCGGCCAGGGCGCCCGCGAGCAGGCCCTGCGCGCGTTCCGCTCCGGCAAGGTCGACGTCATGGTCGCCACCGATGTCGCAGCCCGTGGATGGGACGTCGAGGGCATCAGCCACGTCATCAACTACCAGGCGCCCGAGGACGAGATGACCTACGTGCACCGGATCGGTCGCACCGCACGTGCCGGTGCGTCGGGCAATGCGATCACCCTGGTCGACTGGGACGACCTCCCGCGGTGGAAGCTCATCTGCGACAAGCTCGGGCTGCCGTTCCACACTCCGGTCGAGACGTATTCGACCTCCGCGCACCTCTACCTCGAACTCGACATTCCGACCGAGGCCGGTTCGACACTTCCGAGGTCCGACCGCACCCGCGCCGGGCTGGACGCCGAGGAGATCGAAGACATCGGCGGCCGCGATGCCAAGCGTGGTGCAGCCCCGCGCCAGGCTGGGCGTCGCGGGGCTGGCGACGGCTTCCGCGGCAGCGAGCGCGGTTCTCGCGACAGCGAGCGCGGTTCCCGCGGTGGCGAGCGCGGTGGCGAGCGCGGTGGCGAGCGCGGCGAGCGCGGTGGCGAGCGCGGCGAGCGCAGCACCCGGCCCGAGCGCCCGACCAGGCCGGCGAGCGAGCGGCACCGCCGCCGTACCCGAGCCGGTGCATCGGTCGACGATGTGGCTGGTGCCGCCGCCGGCGTGAGCACCGCCGCCGGCATCAGCACCGCCGCTGATACCCGCACCGGCACCGGCACGGCAGCCGAGACCAAGGCCACGTCGGGCGACGGCCCGTCCTCACGACCCCGCCGGCGACGCCACCGGCCCAGCGCCGCCGCGCTCGACAGGAATGACAACGCCGCCCCCGCCGCCGAGTGACGCAGGCGCGGCGGCGAGTCGCGCGGATACAGCCGGCCGTCGGTCGGCACGGTCCGCGCCACTCCGGGCTGGCGAACGTCGCAGCGGATGAGCGACGGGCGAGCGCGTCGTCAGGTCAGGTCGTACCCGAAGTCGATCACCCGGTCGCGGCCGACGAGGAGCGTGTAGATCACATCGTGTTGCGGGGCGAGCTGCGCCGCGCCCTCCAGCACAGGCTCGTGCACGCTGCGCACCGGCCGGCAGAACAGACCGGCCGCCGCGGCAGCGGTTGAGGCCCGCTGGGCGGCTCCGCCGGCAGCGCGCAGTACCGATACGTAGGCGCCGGGATCCGCGGACGCTGCGGTAGCAAGATCCGCGGACAGGACGCAGGCGAGGTTCATGCTCGCTACGTCGACGAGAGTGCGCGGGTAGCCGAACGCAGCCTGGACCTCATCCATCGCAGCGCAGCGTCTGATCAGGCTCAGCGGTCCAACGCCATACCAGCCGTCCGCCAGACCCGACACGTTGTGCACGGCCACGCGTGCGGCAAGAGCCGGGTGCCGCGCGGTTGCCGCGGCGCGAAGAGCGTCGGCGACGGCGTGCGCGGCACCAGCGGATAGTGGCCGGGGGTCGGCCGACATGCCGCAAGGGCCCAGTCCGGACGTCCGCCGGGGCAGCGGGCACGGCGGCCGGCGATCCAGCCGCTCCGCCCGCCACAGCCACAAGCCAGCGGCCTGTACGGCTGACGCGAGGTGGTGGCGCTCCGCGGCCTCGACGAGCGCTTCGCGCAGGTGGCCGAGCTCCAGCTCGGCCAGGGCATCGCCCAGCGCGCCGTAGCCGCTCGGCAGCCGGGCCGGGTGGCAGCTGAGCTCGACTCGGACCCGATCCGTGACGACGGGCGGCGTCGACCCCACCAGGGCCCGTCGCACCGCGTCGACCGGCCAGCGGCCACCGTCGACGACGACGGCGGTGTCCACCAGGTACGCGGCACGGGGCGAGGGGTAGGCGCGGTGGTCGTTGTAGGGGTTCCAGGTTTCCCAACGTTGCGGGGTCAGCGCCTCGGCCAGCACTGACGCGAGCGTGGCGCCGAACGTGCCGAGGTCCGCCAACGCGGACAGGGGGATCCGCCCAGCCGGGCCGCGGGGGGCGCTCGACGCGGCGTGGACGCGGACGTCCTTGCCCGGGCCGTGCGCGTAGGCCGTCGCGAGGACGCCCGCGCTCAGCCGCTCGTCGACAGCTTGGTCCACCCTGCTCACCGTCACGTGGCGCCTCGGAGCCCGGCCGTCGCGAGACCGGGCTCGAGGCGAACGGGGACGGACGCGCCCACCAGCGCGGCCAACTCGTCCTGCAGCGCTGCCTCGTCGGTGCCGGCGTCGGCCGGCCACAGCCACGGGCGCAGCGAGGAGATGTCTGGTGCCGGTGCCGCGCCCGTCAGCGGGATCTCCCCCGCGTCGACGCCGCCTTGCACCGCCCCGGTGGCCGCCAGCGCCGCCAAGGCAACGGCGCAGCTGGCAGTCGGCTCGACAGCCCAGCCGAGAACATGACCGGTGGCCCGGACCTCCGCGTGCACGGCATGCGCGGCGATCCGCCGAACCTCGACCTCGGCCGCCACGGCGAAGTGCAGGGTCAACGCCTTCCACCAGTGCCGGGCGGTCGCGTCCGCGCACCATTGCGCGTCGCCGACCGGCTCACCTCGAAGGCTCCGGTGCGCCGCCCGGCGCAGGGCGACGCCGCGCGCATGCTCGTCCCCGACGCCGACCGCGACGTGCTCGGGGAGCCCCACCGACACGGCGCGCAGGACGGCGTCCAGTCGGGCCGCGTCGGCGGTCGGACCGACCCCGGTCGTCGAGCCGGATCGCGAGACGCACGCCGGGGTCTGGGGCACGTCGAGCTCGTCCGGTCGCGCCACGACCCCGAAGTCAGGGTCGGTCACCGCGTCGACGACGAGATGCGCGGCCGGGCGGCCCGGGCCGGTCGCGACCAGGCCGGGACGCGGCTCCAACCGCAGCGGATCGCACCGCGCGACGAGCACCGGCGGCAGGTCGGAGACGTCCGAGGCATGCGCGTCCAGGCCGGGATCACGCAGATCCGCGACCGCACAGAGCAGTCGGTGCACCGCGGCGCCACCGAGCAGGGCGCCGACGACGTCCGGCAGGGGGAGCTGCGCAGCGTGGCGGGCGGCGACCCGTTCGTCCAGGCCGTCCGCGGCGGCACGGACGGACTCGATCGGGCCTGGCGGGAGCAGGTAGCCCATCTCGCCTCGCCATCCGACGATCACGGCGGTCCTGCCGGTGGTGAGGATCGCCCGGCCGCGTCGCGCTCCGGTGCCACGTGCCGCGAGTATTCCGGCGGTGCGCAGCCTGCGCAGCGCGGCGGCGGCGACCGCACCAGAACCGTGGACGGTGACGGTCGCCGCGGTGAGCCTGTCCCACGCCCGGGCCGGTTCGGCAGCGGTCGATTCCAGCCAGCGCGCGACGTCCGGCGGCGGGCCTGCGAAGCCCGGCTCACCCCAGCCGGACGGCACGGTGACGAGCATGTCGTGCTCGCGCAGCTGGGTCATGATCAGTTCCAGGGCGCGGGCGACGGGTGCCGGCCCGGCGGTCAAGTGGTCCGGTCGGACGCCGGCCGCGAGCGCGAGCGCGAGGCGCTGCCAGAGCCGCACGAGGTCCGCGCCGCCCGCAAGCGTGACACTGGACGTCCAGCCGCGCAGGGTCAGGCCCGTGCCGGTCGCGACGCAGTGCACGACGGGTCGCAGCCGGAGCAGGTCGCCCATCACGGCGTCCAGTAGGTCTCGACGACCAGCTCGGTGACCCGGCCTCCCGGACGCTGCGAGCCAGGGACCGGAAGCGCCTCGGTCAGCATCATCCCGTCGTGGTGACGGGCCAGCAACCGGGGCAGGCAGCGCAGGTGCAGGGCGTTGTCGAGGTCGACGTACTGCGGCTTGGGTCGGTTCAGGTAGCGCTCGTAGTCCTCCCGGGAGGTCATGGTGTCTCCGCTGCCCAGGAAGACCTGTCCCGGCACGCCGAAGCTCGCCCGCAGGCGCGCCGCGGCCACGGCGGGCCCAGGCGTCTCGGCCTCGACCTCCGCGCGCAGGGCCCGCACCCGCTCGCTGGACAACCGCCAGGATCGGCGCTCGAGGACGACGTCGCGGTAGCGCAGCCGGCCCCGCCGCACGACCGCGTCCGACTCGGTCGACGGGGCCAGGTGCGCGATGCGCGGCATGCCGCAGCTGAGGTCGGAGTAGAGCGGCGCGAGCCGCTCCGGCAGAACGTAGGGGACGAGGAAGCCCAGGTAGAGTACGTCGAGCACGTCGTCGGTGCCGCGCACGCGCAGCCGGAGCTGATCGGCGTCCGGATCGTGCCACAGCTCCAACGAGTCCACGGCCAGGTCGGCCCACGCCGGATCCTCGCCGATCTCCAGGGCGGCGACCATCGGGTGCAGGTTCGGGTTGAATCCCCGGACCGGCCGGAGCTGGGCGGTGCGCCCTCCGGGGAAGGTCCGGTCCACGCGCGCGCGCACCGCCGCGAGCGCGCTCGGGTCCAGCAGGGACAGGAAACGGCTGGTGAACTGGCCGAACCCTCCGTAGACATGGTTGACGACGAGCGTGCTTGCGGCCTCGTCGTGGAGGGGCTGCACGAAGAACGAATAGGACGTCGGGCGGGCGCGGGCCCAGCCGGGTAGCAGGTCCGCGGCCGCCCGGACCGCGGCCGGCGGAATCGTTGCGTCGGTCGCGTCCGGATCGCCGCTCGCCCGCACGATCCGGGTGAGCTCGGCGCGGGCCGCGGCGAGCGCCTGCGCCTCGGCACTCACCACGGTGCCGTCGGCGACGCGACCGTCCGCGCCGACGGCGAACACCTCGACCCAGTCCGTGACGAGCGAGTCCACGCAGTCGGCGACCGGCGTGCAGGCGCCGGCACCGTACCGGTCGACGAACCGGTCGCGGGCCAGCCGACGCAGCAGGAGCTGCTGGTCGAACGCGGCGAGGAACGGGGTCAACTCGGCGAGCTGCCCGGCGCGGTCGAGCCCGGAGCCCGCGTCGAGACGGACGGGCGCGCGCACGAAGCTGTCCTCGTTCACCGGCGCCACCCCGGTCAGGTCGACCCCGGCCACGTCGCCGAGCGCCCGCCACTGCTCGGCGAGACCTTCGATCCGGCCGGGCCGCTCGGCCGCAGGGAGGTCCCCGAACTCCGCGGTGGGCCGGTCGATCGCGCGCAGCCGGCCGGCGAGCGCCGGCTCGCCGAGACCGTCGAGCCAGCAGGCGAGATCGAGCAGGACGTCGAGTGTCTGCGGCTCGACCGGCTCGACCGCTACCAGGAGCCCGATGTCGATCAGGTGGCGCACATACGAGGTCGCCGCCTGCTCGGCACCGGCGCCGAGCCGGGCCGCCAGCGCCTCGATCAGCTCGGCCGGGACGGCGCCGCGGCCGTCCGCCTCGCCGATGGTGGCGATCAGGAACCGCAAAGCCCCGGTCGCGGGCAGCACGACCTGCTCCTCGCGCGTGGTGTAGACGTGGCCGGTGCTGCGGACGGGAACGTCGCGGCGGAAGACGATCTGGTTGTCGAGCTCCCGGATGGTGGGGGCGGCGCGGTGGGGCAGCCGCTCGCGCCGGCGCGCGTCGCCCAGGAGCCCGGCGACCAGCTTTGCGACGAGCAGTCGGTTCGGGCGCGAAGCCGCGACGGGAGTGGCGAGCTCGATCGAGCTGCCGCCCGTCCAGCTGCCCCAGGCGACATGCGTGTACCAGGACAGCGGGCTGGTCTTCGCGCAGGCGCGCAAGGCGTAGCGCAGGACGTTTGGCTCGGCCTTGCGGGTACGGGCGTCGGGGTCGCCGCCCGCGGCGGCGGTCCGGTCGATCCCGCGCAACAGGTCAGCTCCGGTGATGGTGACCGCCTTGCGCAGCCGCTCGTCCTGACAGAGACCGGCGAGCACGGTTCGTTCGGCGGCCAGCGCGGCGGGCGTCAGGGCGCGGACGCGCTGCTCCGCCTCCGCCCGCCGGGCCATGTTCTCGAGCCATGCCGCGAGGGCTGGCACCCGCTCGGGCAGGTCACCCAGCTCGTCGAGAACGGCGGAACGGGGAAGGCGGCCGTTGAACACCGCGCGCCGCAGCGGCAGCACGACAGAGCGGTGGAACTCGGCCGGATGGCTGGCCGCGCTGTCGTGCAGGGCATCGGCGAGACCCGTGCGCACCCCGTCGAGGTCGCGCAGCAGCGCGGTCAGCTGCGCGAGCGCCGTGCGGAAGCCGGCGGCCCCGGGCGGGGGTGCGGGGTAGGGAATCGCCGCCAACCGGACGAGTGCGTACGGTGCGGTTTCCAGCGTGAGCGGCGCGGCCGGAGCCCGCGCGGGCAGGGTAGTGGTCACCGCTATTCCTGGCAGCAGCAAGATCCGCAGGAATGGCACGCCCAACTGCTCGCCATCGACGACGCCGGCGACGCTCCGGTCTCCGGCAGTGCGATGGCGTCGTGCATCCGGATCACCGAGATGTCGTCTAGGCGGAGCTCGTCCATATCGATTGCGAGGCCGCTGGTGTCTCTCATCGATTCGTTCCCCGTTCCGGTAGTCGCGTGACTAATCCATGGCCTTGCGCAGGAATCCCGCCGTGCCGATAAGGAAGAATGCTGTCGCGGCCGCGATAACCACCGGGACGTCGATCCACAGCGAAATGTGGGGGACATTCGGCGTCAGTAATGCGCGCGTCCCCTCGCTGACGTACGTGAGCGGGTTGACCGCGCAGATCGTCTGGAACCAGCGCAGCCGAGAAAGGGCCGGCCACGGGAACTGCGTGGCTCCGGTGAACATAAGCGGCGTGAGGATCACCGCGAACAGAATGCTGATCCTCCGGGCTTCGACCAGCGTGCCCACCGTCATGCCGATCGCGGCTCCGGTGAACGCGCCGAGCGCGATGAACCCGAACGCCGGCAGCAGCGCGCCGACCGGCCACGCCACGTCGGGCAACAACACCAGCCCGATCGGCACCATGACCACCGCGGCGAGGATTCCGCGCAACGCACCGAAGACGATCTTCTCGGCAGCGACGAGCCGGAGCGACATCGGCGCCAGCAGCCGGTCCTCGATCTCCCGGCTGTAGGAGAAGTCCATGACCAGCGGCAGGGCCGTGTTCTGCAGGCCGCCGAGGAAGCCGTTCAGCGCGACGATGCCAGGCAGCAGCACGACCCCGAAACTGCCCCCCGTGTAACCGAGATCGCGCAGCAGCTTGCCGTAGATGAACAGGATGAACAACGGCTGGATGACGACCTGCGCGAGGAAGGATCCGAGCTCGCGGCCGGTCACGAAGATGTCGCGGTAGAGCACCGCGCCGAAGATGTGCCACGCGCTGGGCGTTGGGTGGGCCATGGTCGTCATCGAAGCTCCCGGCCGGTCAGGTGGATGAACACGTCCTCGAGGCTCGGCCGTCCCACGGCCAGGTCGGCGAGCTCGGCCCCGACGTCCTCCAGCACCTTCAGCGCGGCGGGCACGACCGCGCCCAGCTCGTGGTCGGTGTACAGGCGGATCCGCCCGTTCCCCACGGGTTCCAGCCGCTCCACGATGTCCAGCGCGGACAGCGCTGCCACGACCGCGTCGACGGTGGCGTGACCCAGTCGCAGGCTCATCGTGACGGTCGTGGTGCCGGGCAGGGTGCGAACGAGCCGGTCCGGGGTGTCGACGGCGAGCAGCCTGCCGTGGTCGAGGACCGCGATGCGGTCGCACAGCCTCTCCGCCTCGTCGATCTGGTGCGTGGTGAGCACGACGGTCGTCCCGTCGGCGCGTAGCTCGATGATGCGCTCGTGGACGAACCGCCGGGCAGCGGGGTCCAGCCCGCTGGACGGTTCATCGAGGAACAGCACACCAGGTGCGTGCATGAGAGCGCGGGCGATCATCACCCGCTGCGACTGGCCGCCCGACACATGGTCGATCCGGTCGTCGGCGTTGACCGCCAGGCCCATGCGCTCCAGCACCTCGTCGGCCCGGCGGTTGCGCTCGGCCCGGCCCACGCCGTGGTAGGCCGCGTGGAACAGCAGGTTCTGCCGGACGCTGAGCGAGCGGTCGAGGTTGTTGCGCTGGGGGACGACCGCGAACGACGCACGCGCAGCGGCCGGGTCGCGCACCACGTCCACCCCGCCGACGACCACCCGCCCGGACGTCGGCCGGACTCGCGTCGTCAGCATGCCGATCGTGGTGGTCTTGCCTGCGCCGTTGGGGCCGATCAGGCCGAACACCTCACCGGTGCGGACCGCGAAATCGATGCCGTTCACCGCCGGCTGTGGGTTCTTCTTGTAGACCTTGACGAGCTCGCGCGCTTCTACCGCGCACATTTCTACCCCCTTTCGTCGGAATGCGACATCGATTATTCGTCGCCCCGACGGGGCGCCGTCAATACCCCCGAAAAGGGGTCAGCACTCCCCCCGAACAGGGGACGTTTGCTAAGCCGCGGATGCGGATATGGTCACCGCCGTGCGCGCACTTCCGTCGATTCCAGGAAAGGAGGTAAGCGATGATCGATCAGGCCATCGACCTGGGTTTCGACCTGGGCGACCTGGACCTCACTGCGGTGAGCGTCACGGTCATGACCGACGCTGCAGCACTGCCGGAGACCGGCGCGTCGTCCGGTTCGTCCAGCTGCGACTCGCACTCGACGTGCGGCTCGTCGTCCTGCTGCATTTTGCTGTAGCAGACCGCTCAGGACAGACGGTGGCCGGCCGGTGAGCGATGCGAGCCGACCGGCCACCGCCGGCACCAGACCACCCGGAGAGACCATGATCGACGTCGTCTGCCACTACTACGAACCGCGCAAGGTCCCGCTGCTCCGCGCGGCCGTCCTGCCTGCCATCGCCGAGGTAGAGGCGTCCGGCGGTGCGGCGCACGTCGAGCGGCACTGGCTGCACGGCCCGCACCTCCGGGTTCGGGTCACGGCTGCCGAGCCCGAGGCGGCGGCCGACGCGGTCGCCGATCGCATCCGGGCCTACCTGCGCGACCATCCGTCCACCGTGCAGGTCGACGTCGCCCGGATGCTCCGCGAGGCTCGGCGGGCCGGCGAGGCCGAGCTGGTCGTCGGCCCCTACACACCCATCAACGCGGACAACACCGTCTACGTAGAACCGAGCGACCACCGGCGGATCACCGCGTTGCTCGGCTCACCGCAGGCCGCCTACGGACGCGACGCACTGCTGCGCCTGGGCGTCGCGCCGGTCTCGGCCACCGCTGCCTATCTCGACGCCCACGGCAACCGGGTCGAGTCGCGGGTGCAGGTGGGGGTCGCGGCGATGGCTGCGCACGCGGCCAACTACCCCCACGGGATCGGCAGCGGCCATCAGTCGTTCCTGTCGCACCTGGAGGACTTCCTCGTCCACGACGACCCGGACGGGGCGATTCTGGCGGCGTTCGACCGAGCTTGGCACTCCGCCCGCGCCGGGACCGTGAGTCTCCTCCGGTCCGTCACCGAGGGTACTTCGCTGCCATCGGACCTCGATCCGGTCATCGACGCGTGGCGGGACTGGTCACGGGCGGCATGGGCACACGCCGAGGCCACGATGGACACCGACACGCTCACGGGCGTCAACACCGCGCACACCACCACCGCGGCCACCTTCGGTGGCGCCACCGAACTCCGCTGGGACTTCAGCCGACGCCGCTTCAGCGACTACCACACCGTGCTCAACACCGTCGGATTCGAGAAGATCGCCCGCAGCCGGATGTTCGGCATCTACCGCTTCTGCACGAACATGCTTTACCAGCTGCTGCTCGTCTGCGACCTGGCGCCGATCGAGCGCTACCTGGCCGCGCACCTACTCGTCCACGCGGTGGAGGAGATCGACGGCAGGACGTGGCGCGAACGGCTGGCTGCGTACGCCGCAGCACAGGCGGCGGTGTCGTGACCGGGCCAGACGTGCTGCGGTTGCGCGCCGGCGTGGCCGCGACCCCGATGCCTACCGGCGTGCACCTGCGCGGTTGGCGGAGCAGCATGACGATCGACGGCGGGCGGAGCCTGTGGCAGGTGTGGCGCTGGCTGGCGCCGCAGCTCTCCGCCGGCGTTGCGGCCGACCGGCTCGGCGCGCTCACCGACCGGGCCGAGCTGCAGCGCGCAGTCGACGCCGTGGTCGAGCAGCTGCACGCCGCGGATCTCCTCGTCCCCACCCGCGCGGACGGTCCGGCCGCGCCGTGGCTGGACGCTGCGGCGCCCGATCCGCGAGGGGCCCAGGCGGTGCTTGCCGCACCGATCACTATCACGGGCGGCCCTGCGGAGCTGGTGTCGCGCGTGGCTGTGGCGGCGGCCGCCTGCGGGCTGCCCACGCGCCCCCGCCCGGCCCGCCCCGACGGCGTGTTGCTCACGGTCGGGCGCGTCGCGATCGTGGCCCGGGCGCTCGGGGACGTCGGCCTGGTGACTCCCGCCGGCGCCCGCGACCGGGTGACCGCGCTGGCCGAGGAAGCCACCCGCCGCATCACCC
>QHCC01000058.1 GCA_003243915.1 Pseudonocardiales bacterium
AGGACGGCCTGGTACCCCCCGCCGGCGCCCGCGCCCGGGTGCCCGCGCGGGCCGGGGACGCCACCCGCCGCATCACCCGCACGACCATGCCGTCATCGGCGGCGCTGCTCGCCACGGTGGCCGGAGCGGCGGTACACCGACTGCTCAGCGCCCTGGCGGAGCTCCCCGGCCCGGCTGGCGGACCGGATTGCCTCGTCGTCCGCGTCGATCCGTTGCGCGCCACTTACCACCCGATCGCGGGAGCTGCCGCGAACGAAGCTGGGCACTCGACGACGGTGGACGCCGCGCTCGTCGGATGTGCCGTGCTGACCGATCCGGAGCTCGGCCTGCTGCCCGACGCGGTCTGCGGCGAGCTCCCGCAACGACCGGCCGCGCTCGCCGCCTGCCAGAGCGGCTCTGACACCACGGTGATCGGCATCGGGAGCACCGGGCAGACCGCGCACCTGCAGGCCGTGCTCGCAGCCGCCGGCGCCGTCCTCGGGCTCGTGCCCACCGTGGGTGCGGTCGGCGCCGACCTCACCCACGCTGCGGGCACCGTGCTCCGGCACCGCGTGGACACGCTCGTGCGCACCGGGGCCGCCGGCCTGCCCGAGACCGCGTCGTGGGACCGCGATCCCGCGGCCCGGCGCTGGTGGCGGGCGTTGACCGTCGCCCTGGCAGTGCCCGCGGCCATGCGCCTGCGGGCGCTACCCGGCGCCTGGCACGCGGAGGTGCACGGCGGGACTGCTCGCCTCGGCTGGGCGGTCGAGCACGATCCCGGCACGGCCGCGGCGATCGCCGCGTTGCACGCTGCGGGCATTGCGCAGGCCGGCACGGGCGCCCGCGCCCGCTTCGCGGCGATCACCGGCGCCTGCCCGCCGCCGGACATCGACCCCTCCGATCTCGAGGGCGACCTGGGCCGGTGGATGTGGCCGGCCCGCACCCGGCGGCACGAGCCGGCGCTGCAGGAAGCGATGATCGCGATCACCGGCGCCGGGCCGGTGCGCGTCGACCGTCCGGCCGGGCGGGCGTCGACGGCGATCCGCGCCGCCGGGCTCGCCGTGGTCGAGGTGGCGCCGTGACCGCGCTCGCGCGCTTCGCCACCGAAGTCACCGAGCGCCCGCCCGACGTCGTGGTGCTCTCCGACTGGACGCCCGGCGACCTCGTCGACCTCGCCGCTCGAGCGCACCGCGACGGCACGACCGTGCTACCGATCCGCGGGGACGGTGCTCTCGTCCTGATCGGTCCGCTCACCGGGCTGGGCATCGCCGGCTGCGTCGCCTGCGCCGAACGCGCCCGCATCGCCGGGCTGACCGGCACGCTCCCGGAGACGGACACGATCGCGATGACCGGCGTCGTTGCGCCCGCCGCCCTCGACCTGATCGACACCCTGGCACGCGAGGCGATCGAGTCGATGCGACCGGGCGTGCAATGGGCGGTGCGCTGCGACGACTTCACCGCCTCCGAGCACCCGGTGCGGCCTTTCGGCGGATGCGAGGTGTGCGCGCCGGTGCCCGACGATGCGCGGTGGACGCTGTCGATGGGATCGCAGCCGCTGCCAGACCCGACCGTTCTGCGCGCCGCCAACCCGCGCACCGACACCGCAACCATGCGCGCCGTGCTGGTCGACTGGCGGCAGGGCCCGATCCGGCAACTGCACCGGCTGGAGGGCGCGCCGATGGCGCTCGTCAGCGCCGAGGTGGGCGACGGCCACGGACGCCGCCAGGCCGGGTTCGGCCGCGGTGGCGACTTCCTCGCCGCGGAGCGGGTCGCGCTGTTCGAGGCGCTCGAGCGTGTCACGGGCATGGCACCGCGGGGGCGGCGCTCGACCGTGTTCGGCGCCTACCGGGATCTTGCGCCGGGCGCGGTCGACCCTGAGCGTCTCGGGCTGCACGACGAGCAGTACTACGACCATCCCGCCTTCGACCTGGTGCCCTATTCGCCCGAGACGCCGACCCAGTGGGTGCACGGCTGCGCGCTGCCCGACGGCCGCTCGGTGCTGGTTCCCGAGCACGTTGCGTACTGGCACGCGCCCCGCAGCGTCGGCGGCCATCGGGTGCGGATGCTCTACGAGTCCTCGAACGGCTGCGGCCTGGGCAACAGCCTCGCGGAGGCGATCCTTTACGGCCTGCTCGAGGTCGCGGAACGGGACGCGTTCCTGATGGCCTGGTATGCGCAGACCGCCCTGCCGGCGATCGCGGTGCCCACCGACGACCTGGACGTCGCGGATCTGGCCGACCAGCTCGATGCGCTCGACCACGACCTGCTCCTGTTCGACGCCACCAACGATTTCGGCATCCCGGTCGTGATCAGCATGACGCTGCGCCGGACCCGTGACCCCGATCGTCCGAATGCGTTGTTCGCCGCGGGCGCGCACCCCGATCCGCGGGTCGCCATCCGCTCGGCGGTCGCGGAGGTCGTTCTCGACGCCCGCAACGCCGCCGACTCGCGGATCGGCCGCTTCGAACCCGAGCGGCTGCGGCCCATGCTCGAGAACCCGACGCTCGTCCGGACGATGGACGACCACGTCGCGGTGAACGGCCTCGCGGAGGCGCGCGACCGGTACGCGTTCCTGCTCGACAGCCGCGAGTCGCAGGCCTGGCACGAGATCTGGCCCGACCGGCCCTGGATCCCCGATCTGGGCCACTACCTCGCCGAGACGGTCCGACGGCTGGCCGCAGCGGGACTGGACGTGATCGCGGTGGACCAGAGCGAGTCGGTCAGCCGCGAGCTTCTCGGCCTGCACGCGGCCAAGGTGATCGTGCCCGGGTCGCTGCCGATGACCTTCGGGGAGGTCTACCGGCGTACCCGCGGCCTCCCACGCCTGCTCGAGGTCCCGGCCGCGCTCGGGCGGGCGAGTGCAGCGCTGCGCTACGCCGACCTTCCCCTGTACCCGCACCCGTTTCCCTGATCGAGAAGGGGGCATCCGTGAGCACCACCCTCGAGCGTGCCGGCTGGACCAGCCTGCACTGCTTCCTGCACTGGTCCGCACGCGACTTCGACGAGTTCCTCACCGGCTCCGTGCGTCCGGTCCTCGACGGCGCGCGCGCGGACGGTGCGCTCGCCGACTGGTTCTACATCCGCTATTGGGAGGGCGGCCCGCACCTGCGGCTTCGGGCCCGCGACGTGCGCGACCCCCACCGGATGCGTTGCCTGCTTGCCCGCCGGGTGGCCGCCAGTGCGCGGCCGGTGCTCGACCTCACCCGCGAGTCGTTCCCGCCGACCGCGAGAAGGCAGTCCGCGTGGTTCTCGCACGGCGCCGTCGAGGAGATCGAGTACCGGCCGGAGACCCGCCGCTACGGCGGTCCCGACGCGCTGCCCGTCATGGAGCGGGTGTTCTGTCGCTCGACCGAGATCGCGCTCGACGCTCTGGCGGCCGCGCCGCAGTCCCGCCTCACGGCCGCGCTCGGCCTCGTGTATGCCACCGCGCTCGGGCTCGGCCTCGACGACCTGGCTACCGCCCGCTGGCTGCGCGGCGCCGCGGGCGCGTGGCGGTGGAGCACTGACGTCCCGATGCTGCCGGCCGCGACCGTCCTGGGCAACGCGACGCGGACGCTGTCGGCGAACGCGGACGGGCTGCGGGACCGCCTGGCAGCACTGCGCAGCGGCTGGGACCGCCACGGCGGTGTCGAGGGCAGATGGGCCCGGGTGGTCGCCGACGCCCACGGCGAACTGGCCGGTTCGGACACACCGGCAGATGGCCGCTGGCTGATCCCGTGGGCCTCACAGGCGCACATGCTCTGCAACCGTCTCGGTGTCCAACCCGACGAGGAACGGGCGCTGTGCTGGCTGATCTCGGGCGCCCTGCTGGGCCACACCGAGCCCGATGCCTTCCTCGCGGACTCCGCGACGAGCGCCGATCGGGTCTTCCTCGAGCGGTCGAAGCTGCTGCCGGGGCTGCGTGGTCAGGTCCCGCCGGCCACGTCGCCGCCCGATGCGACGTCGCAGTGGCCGGCGCAGGCCGTCGTCGACCTGCCCGGCGGCCCGCCGCCGGACGTGCCGATCGGTGCGGCGATCGAGTTACGCCAGTCGGCGCGTCGCTTCGTCGGACCGGTGCGGGCGGCGGAGATCGGCACGCTGGTGCGGACCGCGTTCGCCGCCCGGCGGGCCCGCACGATCCGGCGGCCCGAGGGCTCGGTCACCTTCCCGCTGCGCGGGTACCCCAGCGCCGGAGGGATGTACCTCACCCAGCTCCGGCTGCTCGTTGCCGATGTCGACGGCATCGAACCGGGCGACTACCGGGTCGATCCGATCCAGGCGCAACTGCACCGGCTGGGCGAGCATCCTGCCCTCGACGAGCTCGCCGCCACTTCCACCTGGTTCGTCGCCGACCCGGCAACCAGCGACGCGGTCGACGCCGGGGCGATCGACATCTCGCGGACGCCGGCAATGCTCGTGCTGTCCGTGGACCTCGATCGGGCTCGCGCGAAGTACGGCGTCCGGGCGCTGCGGTTCGCACTGCTCGAGGCCGGCCACCTGGCCCAGAACCTCGTGCTGGTCGCGGCCGCCGCGCGGCTCGCGTCGATCACGATCGGCGGGTTCTACGACGACGTCGTGCACGAGCTGCTCGGGATCGACGGGGTCGGCGAGTCGGTGCAGTACCTGATCCCGCTGGGCAGTGCCCGCGACCCTGGTGGTCTGTCTGGGACAACCACTACGGAGTCTTGAGCACCCCGTCCTCGCGCGCGCGGGCCGCGAGATCGAGCTTGGTGTAGGACACCCGGCCGCACGCGGCGTACTTCTCCTTGACCCGGTCGAGGTACTTCTTCGCGGTGGCCGGCTGCACCCCCGCGCGTCGCGCCGCCGCGGCGAGGGTCAGGCCCGAGGCGTAGTGGACCAGCACGACCCGCTCTTGCGGCGACAGGTGCGGGACGACATGCAGCGCCGGGGCCGGGCACCCGGAATCGGCCACCTTCGCAGCGTCCAGAATGTGGAGAAGCAGCGCGACGCCGCCGGCCGGATCGAAGTCCATGCGGGCAAGAACGTGGTCGGGGATGGTGATCGTCAGGCCCGCGCGGCCCGGCGTGTGCAGGTCGGGGTCGACGGGGGCAAGTGCGTGCGCCACGGGCACCTCCACGCGGCCATCGGTTGGCTTCGCTGCGCCGAGCGTGCAGCGTCCGCGGCTATGCCGCATGGGGTACCGGCCCCCAATTTCGGGCCGCCGGGCTACGGTCACCCCGACTCACCCGCCGCTTTGTCGCGCTGGGGCACGCGATCCGGCCGCCGCAGCGTGCTCTCGCGGGGCAGAGCGGAGGGGGCCGCGTTCGACGCGAAGCCGATGAAGCGAAAATGGGGGCCGATCCCCCATGTGGCGGCGCCGCCGACGCGCGACGCTCGTCGGCGTGACGCTTCCGATCGGTTGGTGGCGGCTCGGCTGCGACCCGGCCGAGCGCGCCACGACGCCGCCGGAGTGGGCGAGTTTCGTGGGCGCCGCGTTGGCGGGCTCCAGCGCCGACCCGGCTCCGGTGGTACCGGCCGCCGAACCGGCTGAGGCACTCGATGCCTTCCTGCCCGTGTTCTCCGGGTTGCTGCGGCACAGCGCTACCCGACTGGGTTCGCTGATCGACAACCGGGTGTCGAGTGACATCGCCGCGCGCACCCCGGATCTGCTGTCGTGGCTGGGCCGGCGGCTGACCCGGCTCGCTGCCCGCACTCTGGTGCGGGAGCTGCACCGCGACCCCGCCGGCCTCGTCGGCACCGACGGCGAGCAGCGCTTCGCGCACTTCGTAGGACGCGCTGCCTCGCCGGCCGGGCTAGCCGACCTGGTGATCCGCTATCCCGTCCTGGCCCGGGTCCTGGCGACGGCGTGCCTGTCAGCGACGGACGCCTTCGCCGAGCTGGCGGTGCGGCTGCAGGCCGATCGCGCGGCGGTGACCGAGCTCGCCGACGCGGCGTCGCCGCTGGCGGCCATCGACCTCGGTACCGGGGACGCTCACCAGGGCGGCCGAACAGTCGCCGTCCTCCGCTTCGCCGGCGGATCGGCCGTCGTGTACAAGCCGCGGCCGCTGAGCATCCAGCAGCATCTGTGCGAGATCCTGCAGTGGTACTCGACCAAGCTCGGCGACGTCACCCTGCGCACGCCGGTTGCGCTCACCCGGGACGGGTACGGCTGGTCCGAGTTCGTCGCCGCCGCCCCGTGCGCCGATCGCGGCGGCGTGGAGCGCTTCTACCGCAGGCAGGGCGCCCTTCTCGCGTTGCTCTACGCGCTCGACTGCACCGACATCCACCTCGAGAACCTCATCGCCGCCGGCGACGAGCCGGTCGTGGTCGACGTCGAGACGCTGTTCCACCCGAGCTTCGTGGTGGCCGCCAGCACCGGGCCGGATCCGGCGCTGGACAGGCTGGCCGCCTCGGTCGCCCGCACCGGGCTGCTACCGATCATGGTGGACGGCGTGCACGGGCGGGTGGACATGTCCGGGCTGGGCGGCGGCGCGAAGCAGCTGCGTCCCGACGATGTCGTCGACTGGGTGGACGCGGGCACCGACACGATGCGACTGGTGCGGCGCCCGGCGATGTCGCGCGGTGCACAGAACCGTCCGGCGGCCGAGGGTGCGAGCGCGGATCCCGCCGACTACCTCGTGAGCCTGCGCGCCGGTTTCCGGCTCGGCTACGACGCCATCCTGCGCGACCGGGACGCCCTGCTCGCGCTGGTGCAGCGGTGCGCGCAGGACACCGTCCGGGTCGTCGTCCGGGACACCCGGTTCTACGCGGCCGTGCTCGACGAGTCGACGCACCCCGACGTCCTCGCCGACGCCGCTGCCCGGCAGAACCTGTTCCTCGATGCGCTCACTCGGCAGGCCGCGCACCCGTCCGTGGCAGCGTTGCTGGCCGACGAGGTCGGCGACCTGTGGGCCGGCGACGTGCCGCTGTTCACCGCGCGCGCCGGGCAGCGACACGTGTGGAGCGCGCGGGGAGCCGACCGCGGCCCGATGCTGCCGGTCGCGCCCACAGCCGCGATCGCGGACAAGGTCGCGAGCTTCGGCGAATCCGACCGATTCGAGCAGGAGTGGGTGCTCGACGCGTCGTTCGCGGTGCGCGACGGCACGCCGGACCACGTGGCGCACCGGGCGCAGTGGGCGCGGGTCGACGATTCTCCAGACCCCGATCGGCTGATCTCGCGCGCGTGCGAGATCGGCGACCAGCTGGTCGCCAGCGCGTGCGGCGACGCCCGCCGGGCCAACTGGCTCGGTCTCGAGCTCGTCGACGCCCGGCAGTGGATGCTCATGCCGAGCGGCTGCGCGCTGGGCGAAGGCTACTGCGGGATAGCCCTGTTCCTGGCCCAGCTGGCCGACCTGACCGGCATCTCGCGCTACCGCGAGCTGGCGCACCGCTGCCTCGTCGCAGTGCCGGGCCTGCTCGAGCGGCTGGCCGACGACGCCGAACTCGCGGCTGTTGTCGGTGGCGGATTCAACGGGCTCGGCGGCATCGCCTACGCACTGGCCCGGCTGCGCGTCCTGCTCGACGAGCCCGGTCTGCGCGAGCCGCTCGAGTCCGCCGTCCGCGCGTGCGGGCTGGCCGCCGACTCGGATGACCGCTCGTACGGGACGGGGATGGCCGGCGCGCTGGCCGCGCTGAGCTCGCTCGGCGGACACGGCGATCCGCTGCCCGGCGTCGACACGCTCACGCGTCACCTCGCCGGCCGGCTGATCGACCTCGACCAGGCCTGGGACGGGCCGCCGGGGTTGCTGGCGGGTGCGGCCGGCCCGGCGTGGGCGCTCGGGCGCCACGCTGAGGTCAGCGGCGAGCGCGAGGCGCTCACCGCGGCACGCCGCTTCGCAGCGCTGGACCCGCCGCGCGCCGACGACCCGAGCTGGTGCCACGGACTCGCCGGACACGCCGTGGCGTCGACCGCGGCAGGATCCGATACCACCGCGGCCGTTGCCGCACTCGACGCGTTCGGGCCGCTGGCGCAGTCGAGCCTGTGCCACGGGGAGCTGGGGGTGCTCGAATCGCTGCTGGTCCTGTCCCAGCGCGGGCACACGCCGGCGGCTCGGGTGCTGCGGAAACGGACAGCCGCGTTCGTGGGCACCATCTCGCGGCGTGGCTCGCGCTGTGGTACTCCGAACGGTGTGCCCACACCCGGGCTGCTCAGCGGACTGGCCGGCATCGGCTACCTGAGCCTGCGCCTCGCCGCACCGACGACCGTCCCCTCCGCACTGTTCCTGGAACTGGTGCCGACGCATACCGCGCCGGCAGACAACGAGTAAAGGAGTCACCATGCGCACGACCGAGCACGAGACCAAGCAGCCCCGCGACGAGAGCATCGGGGCAATCACCCTGCCGCAGCCGCCCAGCGTCGGCGCCCGCACCATGGCGCTGGCCGGGTTCGGGGCGACGTCACTGACGATAGGCATGTACACCTGGCCGACGAGTCACACGCACTGAATCTGTTCCTGACCCGAACGTTCACGGGGCGGAGTTCGCGTTAGCGTGATCGCGTGCACACGCGGGCACCGCATCTGGTGGGCAGGCGCGTCGAGATGGCGCGGCTGGCCGACGGCATCGCCGACGCGCAGGCCGCCCAAGGTGCGGCGATCTTCCTGGTCGGCGAACCGGGAGTCGGCAAGTCGCGCCTCGTCGCGGCCATCGTTGCGCGGGCGTACGCGGAGGAGCTCGTGGTGCTCCGCGGCCGGGCCAGCGCGATGGGCGCGACCGCTCCGCTGCGCCCGTTCACGGAGGCGTTGGCGGCGCTGAGCAGGCGCGGCGAGCTGCCCGGACCAGAGATCCTCGGCGGCTACTGGCCGCTTCTCGCGCAGGTCCTGTCAACCGGCGCCGAGCCGGTGTCGGTCGGCGGCGGGTCGGCGGTCGGCGTCGCCGAGGCGGTGCTCCGGGTGCTCGCCCACGTCGGAGCCGACGCGGGCTGCCTGCTTGCGCTCGAGGACCTGCACGACGCGGACGACGACTCATTGGCGGTGCTCGAGTACCTCGTCGACAACCTCGCGACGTTCAAGATCGCCGTAGTGGCCACCATCCGCAGCGCGGCGTCGCCGGCTCTCGAGCTGGTGCGGACGATGGCCCAGCGCGGAGCCGGCGAGCTGCTGGACGTCCGCGCGCTCGACCGGCAGACGATGGGCGAGTTCACCGCCGCCTGCCTGGACGCCGCCCCGGACGAGGTGCCCGACGAGGCGCGGGCCGTCGTCTGGGCGTACAGCGCCGGGAATCCCCTCATCGCCGAGGAACTGCTCTACGCGATGGTCGACGCGGGCCAGCTCATCCCGTCCGAGGACGGGTGGCGGCTGGTCGCCGACGTCGTGCGCGAACCGCCCCCCGGGCTGGTCCGCAGCATCGCGAACCGGGCCTCGGGGCTGGGCCCGCAGGGACGGGAGGTCCTTCTCACGGCTGCCCTGCTCGGCGACCGGTTCCCGCTGCCGATGGTGCAGCACGCGGTCGGGCTCGACAGCCGCACCGTGCTCCGCCACGTCCGCGGGGCGGTGACCGCGCAACTGCTGGTCGGCGACGACCGGCCGGACTGGTACGCGTTCCACCATCCGTTGATCGCTGCCGCCCTCGTTGCGCAGGTGTCGGCCGCGGAGCGCCAGTCGCTAAGCCGGCGCTTGGCCGACAGCGTCCAGGCGGAGCGCCCGGGTTTGCCCGACGAGTGGTGCCAGGTTGCCGCCGGTCTGCGCGAAGCGGCCGGTCAACTGCGCGCCGCCGCGTCGCTGCGCGCCGAGGCCGGGCATCGGGCGCTGCGCGGTGGCAGCGTGAAGACCGCGGTCCTGGAGCTTCGCCACGCGTTGCGACTGCACCGTTTCGCTGCGGCCGAAAGCCAGTCGCCGGCCGGCGCCGACGGCTCGTCCGAGCTCGCCGAGGTCGTGCAGCACCTGGTTCGGGCGCTGACCGATTCCGGCGAGTTCGAGCAGGGTTTCGCGCTGGTCGAGGAGATGCAGCTCGACCCCGTTCGCCCCGATGACTCTCGACTCGCCGCGCTGCACGTCCATCTCGCCTACACCGCGCACATCGTCGGGCGCCACCAGGACGCGATCGCTCAGCTCGCCGCGGCCGAGCTATGCCTCGGTGCCGATCGGTCGGCAGCAGCGCAGGCCGAGATCGATGCGGTCAACGCCGCGATCGTGCTCGACAGCGATCGTCCGGACCGCCTGCACCGGGCAGAGGCGCTCGCCCGCCGCGCGCTGGCCGGGCTGCACGACGGCGGGGACCCTGAGGCAGCGTGCCGCGCGTGGCACGTCCTCGGCCGGATCGCGCGAAATCGGGACCTGGACGAAGCCGGCGCCTGCTTCGGACAGATCGCGCAGATCGGAGCACAACGGCAGTTGCCGGCCTGGCACGTCTACGGATTCACCGGCAGCGCAGGCAATGCGTGGCTCGACACCGGCGACACCGTGGCGATGGGAGTCGCCGGCGTGCTGGCGCGGCGGTTGGGAATCGTGCCCGTCGCCCTCGGAATCGATGCCAACCTGATACTGCACGCCGTGCTCACCGGGCACTACGTCGACGCCGAACACCAGCTCGCGGCCGCGCTGAGCGAAACTATGCGGATCCGGCTGCACCGCCTGCTGCCCTACCTGCTCATGACGCGCGTGGTCAGCTCCGCCCACCGCGGCCACCGGCCCGGCTTCGCCACCGCGCTCGACGAGTTCCGCGCCGCCGGAGGCGAGTCGTCACCGGAATACTCGCTCGTCGTCGGCCTCGGCGCGGCCGTCCTCGCGTTGCTCGAGCAGGACCGGGAGAGGGCATGGCGAGATCTGCACCGGCTGGACGAGGACGAGCACGGAGGCCCCGGCACGTTCTGTCTCGCGGGCGGGCAGGGCCTTCGGTTGCTGGTCGCTGCCCTCGACCGGCGCCTGCCCGACGACGTGCTCACAGCTCGCGCCGCCTCGACCCCGGCCCGGATGCGGTGGAACCAGCAGTTCGTCGGGCTGGCCCTGGCAACGGTGCACGGCCGCCGCGGCGCCGTCGAGCAGGCGCAGCACGCGGCCGAGTCGGCGCAGGTCGCGGCACAGCCGTACCCGCTCGGCGGCCATCTGGGGCGGATGCTCGTCGCCGAGTCCGCGGCCCGCGACGGCTGGGGCGCGCCCGAGGAGTGGCTCCGCGACGCCGAGGCGTTCTTCCATGACGGTGGTGTCGCGAGTGCGGCGGGCGCCTGTCGCGGGATGCTGCGCCGCCTCGGCGCGCCGGTGCGACAGCGTCGTCAGGGCATCGACGCGGTACCCGTTCACCTGCGTGACCTGGGCGTCTCGGTCCGCGAGTACGAGGTCTACGAGCTCGTGCGGGAGCACCTCGGCAACAAGCAGATCGCCAGCCGGCTCTCGATCTCGCCGAGGACGGTGGAAAAGCACGTCGCCAGCCTCGCCGGCAAGATCGGCGCCGCCGGCCGGGAGGAGCTGATCCACGCCGCGGCCGGTGGCCTGCTGATGGACGGGCACCCCCGCAACCGGGTGAGAACCGGCCGTGCCGGTACGGCGGGCTAGTGACTGTCAATCCCGGCCCGAACGGGCTGGCGACGCCGCTACCCGCACGCCGGCCGGGCCGAGGCCGAGGCCGCGCCAACTCAGGACGCCCCATCCGCACGAACGCGTCGTCGGCCGTCCCAGCGCCGCCGCGATCAACAGGAATGCCGGCGCCGCCCCCGCTGCCGAGTGACGCAGGAGCAATAGGCCAGGATTGATCGTGTGACGGTCGACGAGCACGGGGCTGGCGAGCCGCCCGACGGAGCTGCCCCCACGGTTGCCGTCGCCCCCGCCGCCCGGACAGCGTCGCAGGCGGCCCTCGATCGGTACGGCCGCCGGATGCGCAGGAGCCGGGCGATCTATTTCGGTGTGATCGGCGCCGTGATACTTGCGGTAGGGATCACGGTCGGCATCGTGTGGGCGCACGGCGAGACCGCACACAGCCGTCTGCACACCGCCGGCCAGGCAGCCCCGTCCGTCGCGTTGCAGAGCCTGTCCGCCACTCAACAGCGGGCGTGGCAGAGCGCTGATCGAAGCGCCATCGGCACGCCGTACTGGGGCGGCACCGTCGTGACCTACACAGCCGACAGTGTGCGCGGCCGAAACGCCGCGACGGGCAAGATCACCTGGTCATACACCCGCACCGACCGCACGGTGTGCCAGGCCATCCAGGACCAGGGCATCACCGTCGCGGTCTTCGAGCTGAACGGAAACTGCGACCAGGTCACCGGCCTGGATTCGGGCACCGGCGAGCGACGGTGGGACCGCACCCTCGACAAGGCCGAGGGTCAGGACAGCCAGCCGCTCAACGGCCGCCCGACCTACAGCGTGAGCCAGAACGCGGTCATGCTCACCACATCTCGCGTCATCTACGCCGTCGACCCGGTCAGCGGGCTGGATCGCTGGGCCTACCACCCCGAAGGCTGCGCCATCCACGGCGCGGTGATCGGCACTGCGGGTGCCCTCATCAGTCAGACGTGCGTGCGCCCGAAGTGCGACGGGATCAAGTTCTGCGGCCCGGGCGTGCAGCTGCTGCTTCGCGACGCCGGCGCGCCGCGCAACGAGGACGACAAGACCAACCCCGACCGGATCATCTGGAACCAGCTCGGGACGAATGCGGTCCCGGCCTCCGCCGACCAGAGGATCTCGGCGGTGGACTCCGTTCTCGGCCAGCTCGAGGTGTTCGGCGCGGCCCACGGCGCACCGATCGCCCGCCTCGCGCTCACCGGCGGCCTGGCCTCGAGCGAGGGCATCGCCGCGCTGGAGATCGGCAGCGCCGAACTGCTGTGGATCTCCGGTACCACCTACGCCGTCAATCCTGCGGGCACGAAGTTCCTCTGGACGGCTCCGACGCCCGCGCCGCCTACGGTGACGCCATTGTCCGAGGCGGGCCTGCCTGATCTGCGCGCATCGACGATCGCGGTGGCCAGCGCCGCCGGCATCGCCCTGCTCGAGCCGGGCACTGGAAAGACCGCCCGGACAATTGCCGTGGCCGCCCCGCCGGCGGGCAGCGTGGTCTACCCGTTCGGCACCGGTTTCGTGGTGGCGGGCCCGTCGACGACGGTCTACCGATGACCGCAATCGGGCAGCTGGGCCTCGGGACGGCGCGCTCGCTGACGATCCAGCTGTCTTGCGGTCCCATCGCCGCCCTGCGGGCCGGACCCGACGGCGCTGCGGCCGTGCTGCTCGTCCCCGGCTACACCGGCAGCAAGGAGGACTTCGGTCCGATCATCGACCCGATCGCCGACGCCGGCTTCCAGGTGACGGCCATCGACCTGCCCGGACAGTACGAATCCCCCGGGCCGGCCGACCCCGCGGCATACACCACCGATTCCCTCGGCGCCTGTGTGCGCGAGATAGCGGGTGGTCTCGGGCCGATCGTGCATCTGCTCGGTCACTCCTTCGGTGGCCTGGTCGCCCGATCGGCGGTGATCGGCGACCCGTCCTGCTTCGCCGACCTGGTCCTGATGGGCTCCGGACCGGCTGCGATCGAGGGCCTGCGCCGACTGCGGCTGGACCAGCTCGCGCCCGTCTTCGCCGAACTGGGCGCGCCGGCGATATACGCGGCCATGCAGGCGCTCGAGATCGCTACCCCGGGCTACGCCGCGCCGCCTGCCGCCCTGGCGGAGTTTCTCGAGCACCGCTTCCTCACCAGTTCGCCGGCGATGCTGCATGGCATGGCCGACGCACTTCGGGCCGAGCCGGACCGGATCGCCGCACTGCGGGCCAGCGGGATCGGGTGCCTGGTCATGCACGGCGCCCAGGACGTTTCCTGGCCCCCGGCCGTCCAGGCGGAGATGGCCCGTCGGCTGGGCGCGCAGTACGTGGTCATCGACGACGCCGCACACTCACCGGCGATCGAGAGCGCGGACCGGACCGCAACGGCGCTGCTGCGGTTCTGGCGCAGCAACCACCCGGCCCGCAGGTAAACAAGGTCCGCGCGGCAGCAGCCGGCCTGCAGGTGGCAACCTGGAGCCATGTCCACCACAGACACCGGCTATTTCGGCCCCGACAGCATCACCTGGCGGATCCACAGCGAGCCGGTGGCACTGGTCGGTGGGGTGCGCGCCCTGTTGTTGCAGGCGCTGCACCCTGAGGCGATGGCGCTGCTCTACGCGAAGTCCGCGTTCCAGGACGACCCGTGGGCCCGCCTGCAGCGCACGGCCGGATACGTCGCGACGCTTACCTTCGCGCCCACGGCCGAGGTCGATGCCGCGGCGGCTCATGTGCGCGCCGTGCACCGGCGTCTGGGCATCACCGATCCCGCCCAGCTGGCCTGGGTGCACGCCTGCGAGGTCGACTCGTTCCTCAGCGCCGCACGCGCGGCCGGCATCAGGATCAGTAGTGCCGACGCGGACCGCTACGTCGACGAGCAGGCCCGCGCCGCGGCCCTGGTGGGCGTGCCCGAGGAGCTGACGCCCCGCTCGGTCGAACAGCTCGCCGACTATTTCGCCGCGATCCGGCCCCGGCTGGCCAGCACGCCCGAGGCACGCGAAGCGGCCCGATACGTGCTCGCCCCCCCGATGCCGGTCCCCGGCCGCTACGTCCTGCCGGCCCGCCTGGGCTGGAGCACAGTCAGCTCACTCGCCGTCGGCCTGCTGCCGCGTTGGGCGCGCCGCATGTACCGGCTGCCGCCAGTGCCGGGAGCGGGGTTGGCCACCGCGGCCGGCATGCGCACCCTGCGTCGGGCGGTGCGGGCCCTGC
>QHCC01000059.1 GCA_003243915.1 Pseudonocardiales bacterium
CGTCGCGGTCGACCTTGACGATGATGCCCTCGACGATGTCGCCATCGTTGAAGTACTTGATCGTCAGATCGATGGCGGCGAGGAAGTCATCGGCCGAGCCGACGTCGTTGATCGCAACTTGCGGGGTGGTCGTGGTCGGAGCTTCGGCGGTAGACGTCATTGAGTAGGTGGGTCCTGACAGATTCTCGAGCGGTTGCGGACATGCCCGAATCGCCGAATCGAGGATGAACGACGAGCGGCCTACTCCATGTCGAGGCCACAGACCTGTTCCGCAGGCGACAGCTTACTCCAGAGCAAGGATCACGGGGAAATTCGCGCCGACAGCGCATCCCGCAGACCGTCGCACACCTCAGCCAGGGCCTGCCGGGCCATCGGCACGACACCCGGCAGGGAGATGTAGCCGTGCACCGCATCGACGTAGTTCGTCAGGCGGACCTCGACCCCCACCTCGCGCAGGGCGGCCGCGTATGCCGCCCCGTGATCGCGCAATGGATCGTGCTGGGCCGTCTGGATCAAGGCCGTGGGCAGCCCGTGGTGCTTTCCGCGCAGCGGTGAGGCGTAGGGGTCGCTGCCGTCGCCACCGCGGAGATAGAGCCTGGTGAACACCTCGAGATCGGCCTTGTTGAGCACCGGCGCACGTGCGTTCTCGTCCTCGGACGGGAACGTAGCGACGAGCTCGACGGAGGGGTAGAGCAGCACCTGCAGCGCGATCTGCGGACCGCCCAGGTCGCGAGCCATCAGGCACACGACGGCCGAGAGGTTGCCGCCGGCGCTGTCGCCCATGACGGCGAGCCGGTTCGCGTCGACGCCCAGCTCGCCGGCGTGTTCGACGACCCACACCGTCGCCGCGAAGCAGTCCTGCGGCGGGATGGGGAACGGATGCTCCGGCGCGAGGCGGTACTCGACGGACACCACGACGACGCCGGCCCGCGCCGCGACCGAGCTGCACCACCACTCCGACTGCCGCGCGTCACCGGACACCCAGCCGCCGCCGTGGAAGTTCACGACGACCGGAAGGGACAGGGATGCATTCCGCGGCCGGTAGATGCGGACGGGCAGCTGGGTGCCGTCCGGCAGCACCGCGGCGGTGTTCTGGACCCGCGCGCCGCGGTCGGTACGGCCCAGGAAGATCGTCATCCCGGGCAGGGCGCTCAGCCGCTGGCGACGGTTGCTCGCAGCGCGGGCGTTCTCCGGCGTCAACGTGCCGGCGGAGGACCGATCGATCAGGGACACGACGCGCCAGAACGCGCGCAACCGTAGGGGGATCGCCACCTGACACCTCCGAGCCGTGCTGCCGGGCGCTCACCGTAACGGATCTGCACTGGCAGGATCTCTGTTGTGGCCGAAACACCGAAGGCAGCGGGGGTGACCCGCCGCGACGAGAACGCCGCCAGCACCGTGCACGCCAACCGGCGCTGGTGGGACGCCGACGCGGACAGCTACCACGCGACCCACGGTGCCTTTCTGGGCGCCGCCGACTTCGTCTGGTCCCCGGAGCGCCTGCGCGAATCGGACGCGCACCTGCTCGGCGACATCGCGGGCACGCTGGTGCTCGAGGTCGGCTGCGGCGCGGCGATGTGTTCGCGCTGGCTGGCCGAGGCGGGCGCCCGGCCGGTCGCGTTCGACATCTCCGCCGGCATGCTGCGCCATGCCCGCGAGGGTGCGGCTAACACGGGCATCGCCGTCCCACTCGTACAGGCCGACGCGCAGTACCTGCCGTTCATCTCAGGCGTATTCGACATCGCGTTCACCGCGTTCGGCGCCGTGCCCTTCGTGGCGGACTCCGCGCGGGTGATGCGCGAGGTCGCCCGGGTCCTGCGCCCGGGCGGCCGCTGGGTGTTCTCGACCACCCACCCGTTGCGCTGGTCATTCCCCGACGACCCCGGCCCAGCCGGGCTGAGCGCCACCATGCCGTACTGGGACCGCACGCCCTATGTGGAATGCGCCGAATCCGGCGAGGCGACCTACGTCGAGCACCACCGCACGCTGGGCGACCGGGTGCGCGAACTCGCGTCGGCGGGCTTCCGGTTGCTCGACATCGTCGAACCGGAATGGCCGGCCGGGCACGTCGAGGAATGGGGGCAGTGGTCACCGCTGCGCGGGGCGATCCTGCCCGGCACCGCGATCTACGTCTGCGAGTGTCCCGGCGCTCGAGCGTGACCGACCCGCCTCACCGTTCCAACGTTGCACGGTGCGTTCCTAGCCCCACAGCGAGCAGGCGCCGATCCGGGCTTCGCGTGCAACGCATGGGATCGACGGACGCAGCCTAGTGCGCGGCGTCGTGCCATGTTCGCCCGATGCCGATCGACACGTCCAGTGCCACGTCGAGTTGGTAGGCGCCCCCCATCTCGCGCCGTACCAGTACCTCGACCCGCTCGCGCTCCCCCGGCGCGATCTCGAGCACCAGTTCGTCGTGCACCTGCAGCAGCAGCCGCGAGCGCAGCCCGGCCTGGGCCAGGCCTCGGTGCACCCCGAGCATCGCCACTTTGATGATGTCGGCGGCGCTGCCCTGGATCGGCGCGTTGAGCGCTGCCCGCTCGGCCATCTCGCGCAGGTTGCGGTTGTCGCTGTTGAGCTTGTCGAGGTAGCGGCGTCGGCCCATGATCGTCTCGGTGTAACCGGTCTGCCGCGCGTCGGCCACGATCGAGTTCAGGTAGTCGCGCACCCCGCCGAAGCGGGTGAAGTAGGCCTCCATCTGGGCGCGGGCTTCATCCGGGGTGATCTTGAGCTGCTTGGCCAGGCCGAACGCCGACAGGCCGTAGGCCAGCCCGTAGGACATCGCCTTGACGCGGCGCCGAAGCTCGCCGTCGATCTGGTCGGGCGGCAGGTCGAAGGCCCGCGACGCGACGAACGTGTGCAGGTCCTCGCCGGTACTGAAGGCCTCGATCAGCCCGGCGTCGCGCGACAGGTGCGCCATGATCCGCATCTCGATCTGGCTGTAGTCGGCGGTCATCAGCGACTCGAACTCGGGACCGACGACGAACGCCTCGCGGATGCGCCGGCCCTCGGCAGTGCGCACCGGGATGTTCTGCAGGTTCGGGTCGGTCGAGGACAACCGGCCGGTGGCGGCGATGGTCTGGTTGAACGTGGTGTGGATGCGGCCGCAGTCGTCGATCAGCGGCAGCAGCCCGTCGACGACGGACTTTAGCCGGGCCACCTCGCGGTGGCGCAGCAGCAACTCGAGCACCGGGTGCTCGGTCTTGGCGTAGAGGTCGGCCAGCGAGTCGGCGTCGGTGGTGTAGCCGGTCTTGATCCGCTTGGTCTTGGGCAGAGTGAATTGGTCGAACAGGATCTCTTGCAGCTGCTTGGGTGAGCCTAGGTTGAACTCGCGCCCGACCACCTGGTGGGCGTCCTGCTCGACCGCCTTCACGTGCGCGCCCAGCTCGGCCTGCAGGCTCAGCAGCGCGTCGGTGTCGGTGGCGATGCCCACCGCCTCCATGTCGGCCAGGACGAAGGTCAGCGGCAGCTCCATGTCGGCCAGCAGCTTTGCGGCGCCGTCGCGCTCGAGTGCGGTGTCGAATTCGATGGCTAGATCCCGGACCGCACTACCTCGGACAGTCTCGACCTCAGCTATAGCGTCGTCGGATTCGTCCAGCCCGCCGTCGAGGGTGAGCTGCCCGGACTCCTCGACGTTGTTGCGCAGCTCGCGGTGCAGGTAGCGCAGCGCGAGGTCGGCCAGGTCGAAGGAGCGCTGGTCGGGTCGCAGCAGGTAGGCGGCGAGCTGGGTGTCGCTGGTGACCCCGGCGAGCGCCCAGCCGTGCTGGCGCAGTGCCAGCAGCGGCCCCTTGATGTCGTGCGCCGCCTTCGGCATGGCCGGGTCGGCCAGCCAGGCGGCGAGCGCGGCGTCGTCGGCGGGGCTGAGCACCGCGGGGTCGATGAAGGCCGCGGTGCCGTCGTTGGCCGCCAGCGCGATGCCGGTGAGCACGCCGGTGCCCCGCCCCCACTGGCCACGGAAGGCCAGCCCGACCCGGGAACCTCCCCCACTGCGCGCATGCTCGGTCAGCCACTGTTCAACGTCGTCGACACCGAGCCGGGTGGCGGCGACGTCGAAGCCCTCGTCGGCCTCGGGCTCGGCGGCCTGGACGGTGGCGAAGAGCCGCTCGCGCAGCACCCGGAACTGCAGGTCGTCGAACAGGGCATGCACCTGGTCGCGGTCCCACTGCTTGCGCTCGAGCTCGTCGACAACGACGTCGAGCTCGACGTCGCGGACGAGCTCGGTGAGCTGCCGATTGCGGATGACACTGGCCAGGTTCTCGCGCAGCGCGTCGCCGACCTTGCCGGGCACGGTGTCGACCCGCTCGACCAGCGCGTCGAAGGACCCGTATTCGCGGATCCACTTGGCGGCGGTCTTCTCGCCGACCCCAGGGATGCCGGGAAGGTTGTCGCTGGGATCACCGCGCAGCGCCGCGTAGTCCGGGTATTGCGACGGCGACAGGTTGTACTTGGTCGCGATCTCGCCTGGGGTGAAGCGGGTCATCTCGCTGACGCCGCGCACCGGGTAGAGCACCGTGACGTCGTCAGTGACCAACTGCAAGGCGTCGCGGTCGCCTGTGCAGATGAGCACCTGCATCCCGGCCGCGGTGGCCTGAGTGGTCAGCGTGGCAATCACGTCGTCGGCCTCGTAGCCTTCGACCATGACCGTCGGGATGCGCAGCGCGTCGAGCACCTCGCGGATCAGGGTGACCTGCCCGCGGAAGTCGTTCGGCGTCTCTTGCCGGCCGGCTTTGTATTCGGCGTAGACCTCGTTGCGGAACGTCTTACGGGACACGTCGAACGCGACGGCCAGATGCGTGGGCTCCTCGTCGCGCAGCACATTGATGAGCATCGACGTGAAGCCGAACACCGCGTTCGTGGGCTGACCCGTTGTCGTCGAGAAGTTCTCGACGGGCAGCGCATAGAAGGCCCGATAGGCCACCGAATGCCCGTCGATCAGCAGGAGCTTCGCGGTTTGGGTCTGCAGGGCCGTCACGGGCCCTGAGTTTAGGGGTAGCTACCGACAGCGCGTGGGGGTTGGTGCGTTGGCGTTCAGGCGCCGCGGCGAACCCGGGCGGCGAATCCGGTCCGGTTCGCGCGCACCAGCCGGGCCCGACGCAACACCGCCATCTGCTCGGGGGCATCGGCCATGCCCAGCGCGCGGCGCAGCACGCTCGTGGCGGCGATCCGGTGGACGACGAGCGGCGCGAAGCCCAGGCGGGCCAGGTAGCGGTTCGCCTCGCGGGACCCAGAGCCGGCGGTCGCGAGGACGTGGTCCATCCCGCGCTCGTCGGCGAGGTGCACGGCGGCGGTGAGCAGCATGCGGCCCACCCCGCGCCGGCGGTGTTTAGGGGTCACCATCAGGTGGCTGACGTGCAGCACGGGGGTCAGGTCGATTGCGCCGATCTCATCCTGGCGGGCCACCAGCAGGCCGACCATGCTGCCCGCGTCGTCGACGGCCACCAGCAGCGTGCGCATGCCCTCGCGGATGATCTCGGCGAAGCGATCGGCCAGGTGCTCGGCCGCGGTGCTGATCAGCGGGCGACCGCTGAACATCCCGGCGGACAGATCGAACGACTGGGTGAGCGCGACGAGCCCGGCTACATCAGGGAGGTCAGCAGGGCGCACACGCACGTTCATTCGCGTCACGGCAATTGACTCCCAGTCTCTGACGTGAGCTCGGCGAGGCTGTTGCGGCCTATCGCGCCACCCTAGGCCGATGGCCTCCACTCGTCGCAGCCGGATACCTTCTCTGGCAGGTACTTGTACTTGGGGTTGGCTGAATACGGACAAGCTGGCTAAGATGCCGCGATTTCCTCCCCCAGATAGGCGGCTCGGATACGGTCGTCGGCGAGCAGATCGCGTCCCGTTCCTTCGAGCACGATCTCGCCTGTCTCGAGCACGTAGCCACGATCGGCCAGGCTCAACGCCTGTGCCGCGTTCTGCTCCACCAGCAGGACGGTGACCCCGCCGGCGTTGATGTCGCGCAGGATCTCGAAGATCTGCGCCACCACCAACGGCGCCAGACCCATCGACGGTTCGTCGAGCAGCAACAGCCGCGGCTTTCCCATCAAGGCCCGGCCGATGGCCAGCATCTGCTGCTCGCCGCCGGAGAGCGTGCCGCCCTGCTGCTTGTAGCGCTCCTTGAGCCGCGGGAACATCTCCAGCACCTTGTCGAGGTCGCTCTGGTCGATCTTCTTGAACCGGAAGGCGCCCATCTCCAGGTTCTCGCGGACAGTCATCCGCGGAAACACGTGCCGCCCTTCCGGCACGTGACAGATCCCCAAGCGAATAAGGTCATGCGCCGGGATTCCGTCGATGCGCCTTCCCTCATAGGTGATCGAGCCCAGTGTCGGGCGCAGCATCCCCGACACCGTCTTCTGCGTGGTCGTCTTGCCGGCCCCGTTCGCACCGAGCAGGGCGACGATCTCACCCTGGTTGACGTGGAAGCTGATTCCCTTGAGGGCACGGATGGCGCCGTAGCGCACCTCGATGTCGGCGATGTCGAGCATCGTGGGTGCCGCCGGCTCCTGCCCCTTGGAGACGTTGACTGGCTCACTCATCGGTGACTTCCTCATCGCGTGAGATGGCATCGGTGTCGATCAGTTGAAGTTCGGGCGCATGCTCGGCCTGGTCGCGTGCCTCGTCGGCCGAGGTACCGAGGTAGGCGGCGACGACCACCGGATCACGTTGGATCTCGTGGGGGGTTCCTTCGGCGATCTTCTCGCCGAAGTTGAGCACGATGATCCGATGTGCCACTGACATGACGAGCTTCATGTCATGTTCGATGAGCAGCACGCCGATGCCGCGGTCGGCGTTGATACGCGAGATCAGCTCGGCGAGGTCGCGCTTCTCGGCGGGGTTCGTCCCGGCGGCAGGCTCGTCCAGC
>QHCC01000060.1 GCA_003243915.1 Pseudonocardiales bacterium
TGCACCGCGACATCAAGCCGGCCAATGTCATGATCACCGAGTCCGGCGCGGTCAAGGTGATGGACTTCGGCATCGCCCGCGCCCTCGCCGACAATGCGGCGACCGTCACCCAGACGGCCAGCGTGATCGGCACCGCGCAGTACCTCTCGCCCGAACAGGCCCGCGGCGAGGCCGTCGATGCCCGCTCCGACGTCTACTCCACCGGCTGCCTGCTCTACGAGCTCGTCACCGGTGCGCCACCGTTCCAAGGCGACTCCCCGGTGGCCGTTGCCTACCAGCACGTCCGCGAGAACGCGATGCCACCGTCGGGACGCAACCCCGAGGTACCTCCCGCCGTCGACTCGATCGTGATGAAGGCCTTGGCCAAGAACCAGCTGAACCGCTACCAGTCGGCCGGGGAGATGCGCACCGACCTGCAGCGGGCGCTGGCCAACCAGCCCGTCTCGGCCGAGTCGATCATGTCCGACACCGAGCGCACCCAGTTCATCGCGCGCACCCCGCCCCCGCCGGTGGCGATCGTGCATCGCGACAACGACTACCGGCACGAGTCCGACGAGCGGCGTACCGGCCTCATCTGGGCTGCCGTGGTCCTCGCGCTGGTGCTCGTCATTGGAGCCGCGACCTACGCGATCTTGTTTCTCGGCAAGTCCGACAACAAGACGAAGACGGTGAGTGTCCCGTCGGTCGTGGGGCAGCTCCCGGCTGCGGCGGCCGACGCGCTGACGAAGGCGAAGTTCAAGCCGCAGAAGGGCGACGACTCGATCGGACCGTGCGACAACGGCGCGACCGTGGCCCAGGGCAAGGTCTGCACGCTGGAACCCAAGGCCGGCACCCAGGCCAAGGAGGGCTCGGTCGTCACCTACCGGCTCTTCTCACCGGAGAAGGTGCAGGTTCCCTACGAGATCAACAAGACCTTCGGCGACGCGAGCAACGACCTGAACAGCAAGCGTCTCAAGGCCAAGCAGCAGGACGTCGACAGCGCGAAACCGGCCGGCACGGTCACCGATCAGCTTCCGCTGCCCTACACGTTCGTCGCGCCGAACTCGATCGTCATCCTCAAGGTCTCCACGGGCAAGGTGCGGCTGCAGAACGTCAAGGGCAAGAAGGCGGCCGACGCGAAGGCGCTGCTGAATTCGGCCAACTGGACCAACGTCGACACGAGCAAGACCGTCGACACGCCCGACAGGACCAAGGACGGCACGGTGGCCGACGAGAGCCCGACACCGGGATTCGCCTACGCCCAATCGACGCCGATCACCCTGACGATCTACAAGTTCAAGGCGCAGGTACCCACCTGCACCACTCCGCCTCCGTCCTCGCCGAGCACGCCGATCACTCCGAGCACGCCGATCACTCCGAGCACGCCGACGGGCTCGGCGACCACGAGCAGTGGCCTGCCGCCGTGCACGTCGTCGTCCTGAGCGCACTCAGCGGGCGGCACCGGCCGGCAGGATGACCGTCGCCTGCAGCCCTGTCTCGCCATCGGGGCGGGTGGTGAGCCGCACGCTGCCGCCGTGCGCCCGGACCAGGTCGCGCACGATCGACAGCCCCAGGCCGGTGCCGCCGGACTCCCGCGAGCGCGACGCGGCCAGGCGGTAGAAGCGGTCGAAGACCCGCTCGCGTTCGGCGGGCGGGATGCCGGCGCCGTCGTCGGTGACGCGCAGGCTGGCGGTCGCCCGGCCGGCCAGCGTCCCGGTCTCCACGGCAACCGTGACCTCGGTGCGGGCGTGCCGGACGGCGTTGTCGACGAGGTTGATCACGACCCGGCGCAGCCCGTCCAGGTCGCCGTCGACGGTCACCGGCGTCGATGCGGTCACGGTCACCGGCACTCGCGCGTGCAGGTAGCCGCCGACCACGGTGCCCACCAGCTCGTCCAGGGCGACCGCTTCGCTGCGGCGCACGGCGCCGCCCGCCTCGTCCTGACGGGACAGGGCCAGCAGGTCGTCGACGAGGCGGTCCAGGCGCCCGACGTCGACGAGCACCTCGTCGATGAGCGTGGGCAGGTCCTCGGCCGGCCCCAGGCGCTGGGCCACCTCGAGCTGCACGCGCAGCGAGGCCATGGGCGAGCGCAGTTCGTGCGCCGCGTCGCCGACGAAGGTGCGCTGGCGCTTGGTGGCCGTGTCGATGCGGTCGAGCATCGCGTTCAGCGTCACGGCCAGCCGATGGATCTCGTCCTGCGCGCTGGACACGGGCAGTCGCTGGTCGGCCAGCCCGGCCGCGGTGATGTCGGCGGCGCCGTGGCGCAGGGACGCCACCGGCCGCAGCGTCAGCGCCACGACGCTGTACGTGGCCACGGCCATGAGCAGCACGCCCAGCGGGCTGCCGATGAGCGCGACCTGGCCCAGGATCCGCACGCTGTCGTCGACCTGCTTGAGGTCGGTGACGACGAGGACGGTCTCCGGCCCGACGGTGGCCGCGAGCACCCGCAGCCGGGTGTCGGCGATCGGGTTGGCGATCTCGAGCCGGGCACCGGCGCGGACTCTGCGCACCTGGTCCGGGTTGAGGACCGGCACGAATCGGTCCGCGCCCGGCGAGGTGGCGATCACCCGGTTGCCGGCGTCGAGGACCTGCACCTCGAGCACGCCACCGGCGGTGGGTACCACCGTCGTCGATTGCTTGCCCTGCTCGATCTGCTGGGCGATATCGGTCGCCGTCTTCTGCGCGGACGCGTCGAGCACCCGCACCAGTGCCTTGCGCTGCAGCACCAGCACCAGCACGGCTCCGGTGCCCACGGCGAACGTGAACAGGGCCGTGGCGAGCACGGTCAGCCGGGCGCGCAGCGACTGACGCGCCCACCAGCGCAGCGGCCAACTGCGCCGCAGCATCAGCCGGTTTCGGCGGTCAGCCGGTAGCCGGCGCCACGGACGGTCTGCACGCTCTGCCGGTCGAACGGGGTGTCGATCTTGCGCCGCAGGTACCCGACGTAGACCTCGACGACGTTGGCGTCACCCTCGTAGTTCGCGTCCCAAACATGGTGCAGGATGTCGGCCTTGCTGACGGCGTCCCCGGCCCGGCGCATCAGGAACTCCAGGAGCGAGAACTCGCGCGGGGTCAGCTCGATCGGGGTCTTGCCCCTCATCACGGTGTGCGCGGCCGGGTCGAGGACGAGGTCGTCGACGCTCAGCGAAGCCGGGCGTGGGGTCACGCCACGACGCATCAGCGCCCGGATCCGGGCCAGCAGGACGACGAAGGAAAACGGCTTGGTGAGGTAGTCGTCGGCGCCGAGGTCGAGGGCGTCGGCCTCGTCGTACTCGCCGTCCTTCGCTGTCAGCATCAGGATCGGCACCCAGTTCTCGCCGGCGCGCAGGGCCTCGATGATCCGGTAGCCGGACAGGCCCGGCAGCATGATGTCGAGGATCACCGCGTCGTAGGTCGTCTCCTGAGCGGCGTGCAGGCCGTCGGGCCCGGTGTGCGCGAGGTCGACGGTGAACCCTTCGCCGGCCAGGCCGCGCTGCAGCGCCGACGCCAGTCGGATCTCGTCCTCGACGATCAGCAGTCGCACGGTCTCTCCTCGCATCCTGGAGCGCAGTCTGCCTGCACCCTGCCATTGTGGCCGGTCGCTCGGCTGTGACCGGCTCAGCCCCATCACAGTGCCCAGCACGCACTCTGGGTGCTGTGAGCGCCCCGTCGATCTTCCGCCAGCACCGTGCACTGCGATGGTCCGTCCCGATGTGCGTGGCCGGTGTGGTCGGCCTCGCTGCGGGTGGCGCCTTCTCCGCGCAGGCCTCCCCTGAGTCGCTGCCGGCGCTGACACCGGCCGCCCTGCTCGCCGACGTCCAGTCCGCACAGGCTCCCGGCTTCTCCGGCACGATCGTCGCGCAGATGTCCCTCGGCCTGCCTGACCTGCCAGGGTTGGCGGGGGGCCCCGGGCAGGCGTCGGTGACGGCGCTGCTCAGCGGCTCGCACTCGATGCGGATCTGGTACGACGGGCCCGAGCGGCAGCGGGTCGCCCTGCTGGGCACGACGAACGAGACCGACCTCTTCCACAGCGGGCGTGACCTGTGGCAGTGGGACAGCGACGGGCACGTCGCCACCCACAGCGTCCTGCCCGCGGCGAGCCACGAGGCACCGACGAAGGCTCCCGAGCTGACACCGCAACAGCTCGCCGAGCGCGCCATCGCCGCCATCAACCCGTCCACGCAGGTGAGCGTCGCCGGTAACCGCCAGGTCGCCGACCGCTCCGCCTACGAGCTGGTGTTGACACCGCGCGACAGCGCCACCCGGGTCGGCAGCGTCCGCATCGCCATCGACGGGTCGACGAAGATGCCCCTCGGAGTGCAGGTGTACCCCCGCGGCAGCAAGGCAGCGGCCATCGATGTCTCGTTCTCCCACGTCACGTTCAAGAGGCCCTCGGCCGACAACTTCCGATTCACCCCACCGCCGGGAGCGACGGTGCACGAAGGCATGCCGGGCAAGCCCGACGCTCCGAACACCCGGGCGCCCGGCCACCCGACGCCTCGGACCCCGACACCCCAGCCCGCCGCTACCGCCCCGACGACGATCGGTTCCGGCTGGACGGCCATCATCGAATTCCGTTCGAGCCAGGCGCAGATCGACAAGGCGACCGGTCCTATGCTGCAACGCCTCAAGGCGGTCCACGGTGCATGGGGCAGCGGCCGGCTGCTGACGTCCGCGCTGGTGTCGGTGCTCGTCACCGACGACGGCCGCGTGTTCGCCGGTGCGGTCGATCCGTCGGCGCTGTACGCGGCGGCCACCGCACACAAGTGACGGTGGCGGCGGCGATCTCGTCGGCCGGGCTGAGCAAGCGCTTCGGTAAGCAGCTCGTCGTCGACGCAGTCGACCTGCACGTACCCGCGGGGTCCGTCTACGGATTTCTCGGTCCGAACGGCTCGGGCAAGACCACCACCATCCGGATCCTGCTGGGGCTGGTCTTCCCCACCGCGGGCACGCACGCCCTGCTGGACAAGGACTTCGCGGCGTCGGCGGCTGATGTGCTGCCCCGCGTCGGCGCGCTCGTCGAGGGTCCGGCCTTCCACCCGTATCTGTCCGGACGCGCCAACCTTGCGCGGCTGGACGCAGCCGACAGCCGCGCGTCGGCACGCACCGCACGTGCGCGCATCGGCGAGGCGCTCGAGCGAGTCGGGCTCAGTGCGGCCGCGGGCAAGAGATACCGCAACTACTCGCTGGGCATGCGGCAGCGTTTGGGCATCGCGGCTGCCCTGTTGCAGCCCCGCGAGCTGCTCGTCCTGGACGAGCCGACCAACGGCCTGGACCCGCAGGGCACCCGCGAGGTGCGTCACCTGATCACCCAGCTCGGCCGCGACGGTGTGACGGTGTTCGTGTCCTCGCACCTGCTCAGCGAGGTCGAGCAGGTCTGCAGCCACGTCGGGGTGATGAGCGTCGGCCGGATGGTGTGGCAGGGCGCCCTCGCCGAGCTCGCGGCGCAGCAACGGGTACGGGTGCGCGTCGTGACGGGCCGCCCCTCCGACGCGGCGACCGTCCTCCGCGGGATGGGGCTGGCCGAGGTGGCGACCGACGACGATGCCGCGACGGGCGTACTTGGTCAGGCGGTCCCCGAACGGGTGGTCACCGCCCTGGTCGCCGCGGGAGTGGGCGTGCGGGGATTCAGCGTGGAGCGTCCCAACCTCGAGGACGTCTTCGTCGAGCTCACCGGAGCCGGGTTCGATGTCTCGGGCTGATGTCGAACCGGACGCTCACCGCAGCGAGACGCTGCCTGCGCCTGCGCTGCCCGCTCAGGCCGCGCCCCGCCTCGGGGGCCGGGCCAGGTTCCTCCGCTCGGAGCTGCTGATGGTGTTCCGGCGGCGCCGCAACCTGGCGCTGCTGGTCGTCCTCGGCGCCGTCCCGATCCTCATTGCCGTGGCGGTCAAGGCCAGCGGCCACTCCGCACGGGGCGACTCGATCTTCGGCGGCATCACCGACAACGGCTTGTTCGCCGCTCTGGCTGCGTTCCTGGTGGTCATGCCGCTGTTCCTGCCGCTCGGCGTCGCGGTCATCGCCGGCGACGCGGTCTCGGGCGAGGCGAACACCGGCACGCTGCGTTACCTGCTCACGGTGCCGGTCAGCCGCACTCGGCTGCTGGCCGTGAAGTTCGGCGGCATCCTCGTCTGGTGTGCGGCCAGCGTCGCCGTCGTCGCGGCCTGCGGAGTCATCGTGGGTGCGATCCTGTTCCCGTCCGGCGAGCTGACGCTGCTGTCGGGCCGCACCGTGTCCTATGCCGCGGGTGGGTACCGGCTGCTGCTCGTCGCTGGGTATGTCGCCCTCTCGCTGGCCATGGTCGGCGCGCTCGGGTTGTTCGTGTCGACGATGACAGAGGTGCCGGTCGCGGCGATGGCGGCGACGTTGACGCTGACCATTGTGAGCGAAGTGCTCGACGCCGTGCCGCAGCTCTCCGCCCTGCACCCGTGGCTGCCCACGCACTACTGGCTGCAGTGGGTCGACCTGCTACGCGACCCGATGGCGACCGCGGCTGTCGGACACGGCCTGCTCGTCAGCAGCGCCTACGTCCTGATCTTCCTGTCCCTGGCCTGGGCCCGCTTCAGCGGCAAGGACGTCACCAGCTAGCCGGCTGAGCCGCTGAGCGTGTGAAACGGCTGAGTGACTCAGCGGCGGTGCGGCACTGCGGCGTGACGCGGGCGGCGTGGCACTGCGGCGGTGACGTGGGCGGTGTGGCACTGCGGCGGTGACGTGGGGCGGTGCGGGGCGGTGCGGGGCGGTGCGGGGCGGTGCGGGGCGGCTAGGCGGTGATCAACATCCCGTGCGCATGGCCTGAGCCATGCCCACGGGATGTTGATCAAGCTGCGGGACTCAGCTGCGTCCAGATGCCACCCGCACGGATGCGGGCAGACCACGAGGCTTCCGACCCAGTACCGCCGGGAGCGGCACCAGTGAGCCGCGTGACTCAGCTGCGCCCAGGTGCACACCCGCACGGATGCGGGCAGACCACGAGGCTTCCGACCCAGTACCGCCGGGAGCGGGCGACGGCCGGCCTACTGCAGGTAGGACTCGACCTCGTCGATGGGCCGCGGCTTCGCCTCGTCCGGGTTCTCGCCGAGCTCCTCGCGGGCACGGCGCTGGCGCAGGAGGTCCCATGCCTGGTCGAGCTGGCGCTCCAGCAGTTCCAGCCGCTGGCGGTCAGGTCCGGTCAGGCCGCGCCCGGCGTGGCTGTCGCGCAGCCGCTTCTCCTCGGCGACCAGGTCGTGGATGTTCTCGAGAATCGTGCCGTCGTCCATCAGGGTGCGACCTCCAGCTTCTGGTTGCGTACGGTCACAGCGACCACGGTGGCCGCTATGAGGAGCAGGCCGATACAACACACGGTAACCACCCGATAACCGTGCACCATGGCGCCCACGTGGCGATAGGTCTCACCGTGCAGTCCGGCCAGCGGCGGCAGCACCGCGATGGCCAGCAGCCCACCCACGCGCGAGACCGCGTTGTTCACCCCCGACGCGATTCCCACCTCGTCAGCGGGCGCCGAGGACATCACCGTTGCGGTGAGCGGGGCGACGAGCGTCGTCAGTCCGACCGCGAACACGAGCACGCCGGGTAACACGACAGTGAGGTAGTCGTGATGCGCGGGGCCGATGCGCAACAGCAGGGCGAGCCCAGCCGCGGCGACCAGCGGACCGGCGGTCAGCTGCAGGCGCGGACCGATGCGGGCCGCCAGGGCGCCGCTGCGCGCGGACAGGCCCAGCATGACGGCTGTGATGGGCAGCGTGGCCAGACCCGCCGTCAGGGCTCCGTAACCGGCCGAGACCTGCAGGTGCAGGACCAGGACGAAGATCACGGCGCTGAGGGCGGCATAGGTCAGCAGCGTCATCACGTTGGTCCCGTTGAACGTCCGGCTCTGGAACAGGTCCAGCGGCACGAGCGGCTCCGGGACGATCACTTCGACGGCGACGAACACGGCGCCTATCACCACGCCGGCGAGGGTGATGCCGAGCGAGGCCGGCGTCCAGCCCGTCGAACCGGCCAGCGTCGTGCCGAACGTGACGCAGCCGAGCGCCACCGCGACGAGCAGCGTGCCGACGACATCGAGATGGGGTGGGTTGTTCGCGGCGCGAGTCTCCGGCACGTGGCGCAGGCCGATGAAGACCACGACAGCCGCGATCGGGAGGTTGATGGCGAAGGCCCACCGCCACGAGAAGTCCTGGACGAGCCAACCGCCGAGCAGCGGCCCGAGCGCGGTGCTCACTCCGGCCAGGCCGGCCCAGGCCCCGACGGCGGCGGCACGGTCACCGGGGACGAAGGTGGCCGAGATGATAGCGAGGCTGCCCGGCGTCAGCAGGGCCCCGCCGATGCCCTGCAGGGCCCGCGCGGCGATGAGCGTCTCGACGTTGGGAGCCAGCGCGCACAGCAGCGAGGCCGCGGCGAACCAGGCGGTGCCTACCAGGAAGACGCGGCGGCGGCCCAGCCGGTCGCCGAGTGACCCACCCAGCAGGATCAGGCTGGCCAGGGCGAGCGTGTAGGCGTTGAGCACCCACTGCAGCGAACCGAAGCTGGCATGGAAGTCTGCGCCGATGCGACGGGCGGCGACGTTGACGATCGTCCCGTCCAGAAAAACCATTCCGGACCCCAGAACGGTGGCGGCGAGCACGCCCCGGCCGCGGGCTGTCCCCATCTGCACCGGTGAACTCACGCGGGCCAGTCTGCCCGCCGGGCTTGCGGAACGGGCGGTAACCCTTGCTAGTCTTTGCCCGGTTGCCGCAAATGACCCCGTAACGGGTCAGGTAACCGGTTGATCTTGCCTTCTCCTGGCTGTCGGGAAATGGTGTTCGCCCGGTGGTGACCTCGGAACTCGCACGGTGCGGATTCCTTGCAGCATGAGGAGATAGACGTGGCTCAGGGCACGGTCAAATGGTTCAACAGCGAGAAGGGCTTCGGCTTCATCGCTCCCGACGGAGGCGCCCCGGACGTGTTCGTCCACTACTCGGCGATCGCATCGGACGGCTACCGCAGTCTGGACGACAATCAGCGCGTGGAGTTCGACATCACGCAGGGTCAGAAGGGCCCGCAGGCGGAGAACGTCCGCCCGATCTGAGTTCGTCCGCAGCACCGATGAGGGCTCCGCTTCGGCGGGGCCCTCATCGCGTCGCGGTGATCACCCGCTGGGGCGGTCGAGATGGTGGTACTCCTCGTTGGGCAGCTGCCCGGTCGCGAGGGCCATCCGATTGGTGAAGTTGTACATCGCCGCCACCTCGATGACGTCCCAGACCTCGTCCTTGCTCAGGCCGAGACTCGCCAGCTGCTCCAGGTCGGCCTCGGTCATCTCGTTCGGACGGGCCGTCAGCTTCTCGGCGAACGCGCAGATCGCGTAGCGCCGTTCGTCGAGGTTGGCATGGCGCCAATTGGCCACGATGTAGTCGGCTGTCACCTGGTCGTCGAGCGCGACGCGCAGCGCGTGGCCGTGCGACACGATGCAGTATGTGCACCGGTTGTAGGACGACACGACCACGGCGATCATCTCGCGGTCGGCCACGCTGAGGTTCTCTGTCGGCTCGTGCAGCTGCTGGTAATGCCCGAACCACGCCGAGAACCGCTCGGGCCGGTAGGAGTAGCAGCGAAACACGTTCGGCACGAAGCCGATGCGTTCGCGGGCCTTGGCGAACAGCGATTGCAGCCGCTCCGGCAGCGCAGTCTCGGCCGGAACGGGGAAGAACCAGGCGGCTCTGGCCATCAGCTCACCGGGACTCGCGCCAGTCCAGCCACCTGCGCAGCCGGGTGAGGTCGTAATCAGGCCCGCCCAGGCCGACGGTGAACAGCGTCGCGCCCGCGTCCAGCAACGGTTGCGCGACCTCGGCCGGGTCGCCGCCGGGAGTGCCGACCGACCGCTCGATCTCTGCCGGGTCGCGGCCGATGTCGGCGCAGTGGGCCTCGAGGACGCCGGACTTGTGGACCAGCGTGTCGACGTCACTGAACGAGTGCCAGATATCGGCGTGCTGGGCGACCATACGCAGCGTCTTGCGCTCGCCTCCGCCGCCGATAAGGACCGGGATCTTGCGGGTCGGCGCCGGATTCAGCTTGGCCCAGCGCGCCTCGATGCGCGGCAGCGACTCGGCCAACTCGTTCAGGCGGCTGCCCGCGGTGCCGAATTCGTAGCCGTACTCGTCGTAGTCGCGCTCGAACCAGCCGGAGCCGATACCGAAGATGAGCCGCCCGTCGCTCATGTGGTCGACGGTGCGTGCCATGTCGGCGAGCAGGTCGGGGTTGCGGTAGGTGTTGCAGGTGACGAGGGCGCCGATCTCGACGCGGCTGGTCTGTTCGGCCCAGGCGCCGAGCATCGTCCAACACTCGAAGTGCTTGCCGTCCGGCTCGCCGTAGAGCGGGTAGAAGTGGTCCCAGTTGAAGATCACGTCGACGCCGAGGTCTTCGGCCTCACTCACCGTGCGGCGAATCGCGGCGTAGTCGGCGTGCTGGGGTTGTAGTTGCAGGCCAATGCGAATGCGATGAGTAGTCACGTCTTTCGACGCTACCTCGCCGCGCAATCGCTCAACCGGGGGGCAGTGCGGGGCAGGGTCAGCGGTTGATTCCGTTGCGGTGCGCGGCGGCGGCGAGCAGTTCCTGCTGCATGGCCGGCGAGGCGTCGCGCATCACGCGGGAGAAGTCGCGGTCGTCGCGGCGCTGGCGCAGCTTGCGGGAGAAGTTTGCGGTGCGGGACATGATGAGCCTTCTTTCGGTAATCGATTCGTTAAGAACGATACCGTCACAACCGAATGAACCGCGGCACTATGCCCACCTGTGGCTAACGTCACCCCCGTCTATAACAGTGCGAGCCCGGGATCTGTCAGGACGGCGGCCACGTCGGACAGGAACTGGGACCCTTGCTGCCCGTCGACGACTCGATGGTCGAAGGACACTGCCAGCTGGGTGACCCAGCGCGGCTCGATCCGCTCGCCGGGCCCGGCACCCACCACCCACGGCATCCGCCGCACCGCCCCGAATGCGACGATGCCGGCTTCGCCGGGGTTCAGGATCGGGGTGCCGGTGTCGACGCCGAAGACGCCGACGTTGGTGATCGTGATAGTGCCGCCGGACATGTCGGCGGGCGAGGTACGCCCGGAGCGGGCGGTCTCGGTCAGCGAGTTCATCGCCTCGGCCAGTTCACGCAGTGACAGTGCGTCGGCGTCCTTGATGTTGGGCACGATCAGCCCGCGTTCGGTGGCCGCGGCGATGCCCAGGTTGACGTAGTGCTTGAGCACGATCTCGCCTGCGGAGTCGTCCCAGGTGGCGTTGATCTGCGCGGTCTTGCCGGCGGCGAGGATGACCGCCTTGGCCACGAACAGCAGCGGCGAGACCCTGACGTCGCGGAAGTCCCGGCGGGCCGCCACCCGGTCGCGCAGCTCCATCGTCGCGGTGACGTCGACGGTGACGAACTCGGTGACATGCGGTGCGGTGAACGCCGACGCGACCATCGCCGCGGCGGTGTGCTTGCGCACGCCCTTGATCGGAATGCGCGTCTCGCGCACCGAGTGGTCACCTGTGCGTCGAGTGGTCACTTGTGACTGACCACTCGACGGGTACGTGTCCACTCGAGACCCGGCGGCAGCCGCGACGTCCTCGCGTGACACCGTCCCGTTGGGCCCGCTCGCCGGCACGGATGCGAGGTCGACGCCCAGTGTCTTGGCCAGCTTGCGCACGGGCGGTTTGGCCAGCACCCGGTGCGCCACCAGACGCGCCGCGGCCGGGTCGGCAGCGCTCGGCGTGACCTTGCGGCGACGGCGCGAACCGCCCTCCTGCGGGCCGTAGCCCACCAGCGTCATCTGCCGCTCCTCGGCCGCACCGATCTCGGCACCGCTGGCCGCAGCCGGGAGCGTCGGAACCATGTCCTCGGCCGAACTGCCGGCCGTCGGAGCCGGGGCCTGCTCGGTGTCACTCGCAGCTGCCACTGCTCCTGGAGACACGTCGACGGAGATGATCGCCGTCCCGACCGGCACCGTCTCGCCCTCGGCGGCGTGCAGGGCCGTGACGACTCCCGCGAAGGGCGACGGCAGCTCCACCGCCGCCTTGACCGTCTCCACCTCGCAGATGGTGTCGTTGACGTCGACGGTGTCGCCGACCGCGACCATCCACTTGAGGATGTCGCCGTCGGTGAGCCCCTCACCGAGGTCGGGCAGCTTGAACTGCTTGATCTCGCTCACGTCAGTACCCCAGGCTCTGCTCGACGGCGTCCAGGATTCGGTCGATGTTCGGCAGCCACTCGTTCTCGAGGCGGCTGGGCGGGTAGGGCGTGTCGTAACCGGACACCCGCAGCACCGGCGCCTCCAGGGAGTAGAACGCCTGCTCCTGGACGCGCGCCGCGATCTCGGCGCCGACCCCGAAGCTGTGCGGCGCCTCGTGCACGACGATCAGCCGGCCGGTGCGCTCGACGGATTCGATGACGCTCGGCATGTCCAGCGGCGATATCGATCGCAGGTCGATGACCTCCAGCTCACGGCCGTCCTCGGCAGCAGCCGCCGCCGACTCGAGCGCCATGGCCACCATCGGGCCGTACGCGAGCAGCGTGACGTCGCGCCCCGGGCGCACCACGCGTGCCTGGTGCAGTGGGTAGGGCTCAGGGTCGAGCTCGGACTTGGCTGCGTGGTAGCGGCGCTTGGGTTCGAAGAAGACGATCGGGTCGTCGGAGGCGATGGACTGCTGGATCATCCAGTACGCGTCCGACGGGTTCGAGCAGGCCACGACCTTCAGCCCGGCGGTGTGCGCGAAGTACGCCTCCGGTGACTCGCTGTGGTGCTCGACCGCGCCGATACCGCCGCCGAACGGGATGCGGATAGTGATCGGCATCCGCACCAGGCCGGCCGAGCGGTTGTACATCTTGGCCACCTGGCTGACGATCTGGTCGAAGCCGGGGAAGACGAAGCCGTCGAACTGGATCTCGCACACGGGCCGGTAGCCGCGAATCGCCAGCCCGACCGCGGTGCCGATGATGCCCGACTCCGCGAGAGGCGTGTCGATGACGCGGTCCTCGCCGAAGTCCTTCTGCAGGCCGTCGGTGACCCGGAAGACGCCGCCGAGCTTGCCCACGTCCTCGCCCATGATGAGGACCTTCGGGTCGTCCTCCATCGCCTTGCGCAGGCCCTCGTTGAGCGCCTTGGCCATCGTCAGCGCGGTCATGCCGAGACCTCCTCGATCGAGCTCACGAAGGCGGCGAAGTCGTCGCGCTGCTCGCGCAGCTCGTTGGGCATGTCCACGTGGACGTGCTCGAAGACCGACTCGGGCGTGGGGTCAGGCAGCGCCCGGCAGCCGGCCCGGATGTGCTCGGCGAGCCTCTTCGATTCCTGCTCGAGGTCGGTGAAGAAGTCGGCCGAGATCTTCGCCTCGCGGAGCAGGTAGGCCTTCACCCGCGCAATCGGGTCCTTCAGCTTCCAGGTCTCCGCTTCGCTGCCGAGGCGGTAGCGACGGGTGTCGTCGTTGGTGGTATGTGGGTTCATCCGGTAGGTGAACGCCTCGATGAGCGTCGGGCCCTGCGCGTTGCGGGCGTCGTCGAGGGCCTTGCGGGTAACGGCCAGGCTGGCCAGCACGTCGTTACCGTCGATGCGCATGCCGGGGAAGCCGAAGCCGCTGGCGCGCTTGTAGAGCGGCACCCGGCTCTGCGTCGTGACCGGCTCGCTGATCGCCCACTGATTGTTCTGGCAGAAGAAGACGACCGGCAGGTTGCCGGCCGCGGCGAAGACGAACGCCTCGTTGACGTCGCCCTGGCTGGACGCGCCGTCACCGAAGAATGCCAGCACGGCGGTATCGCGCTCGGGGTCGCCGGTGCCCACGGCGCCGTCGCGCACGACGCCCATGGCGTAGCCGGTGGCGTGTAGCGTCTGCGCGCCGATGACGATCGTGTACATGTTGAAGTTGTGCTCGTGCGGGTTGAACCCGCCGAGGTTCGTGCCGCGGAACAGGCCCAGCAGCGACATCGGGTCGACGTCGCGGCACCAGGCCACGCCGTGCTCGCGATAGGTCGGAAAGGCCATGTCGTGCTTGCGCAGCGCGCGGCCGGCACCGACCTGGGCGGCCTCCTGGCCGAGCAGCGACGCCCACAGGCCGAGCTCGCCCTGGCGCTGCAGCGCAATGGCCTCGGTGTCGATGCGGCGCACGAGGACGAGGTCACGGTAGAGCGCGGCGATCTGCTCGTCGGTGATGTCGAGGGGGTAGTCGGGGTGCTCGACGCGCTGGCCCTCGGGCGTGAGCAGCTGGACCATGTCCGGCTCGGGCTGCACGGCTCGTACGTGTTCGGTCATCGGCACTCCTCGCATACGACGCGCGGAGTGGGGTTGCCACGCCGGGCGGGTTACTTGGCGCCTGGGCGCTTAAGCGTTGGTACAGGGGTGGCGCACCGACGAATTGCCCAGGGGTCCCTACCATATCCGTGGTGGCGGTCCGGGGCCGCCAGGAGCAGTCTTGGGCCCCATGATCAGTGCAGCGCTGCGCCGCCGCCCCGAACGCGCTGTTCGTCACGGGCTACCGACCAACGCGAGGAGATTGCGATGATCCAGCCGACGGGTGACCAGCCGACCGGTGACCAGCCGGGAGGTGACCAACCGTCGGTCGCCCCGGCGAGCACCGCCTCGCCGTACGACTACGGCCCCGCGTACGGCCCGCCACCGGGCTACGGCCCCGCGTACGGGCAGTCAAAGGGCTACAGCCCGGCGTACGGGCCGCCACAGCAGGGCTACGGGTACCCACCGGGGCCGCCACCCGGATACGGCTACCCCCCGCCCGGCTACGGATATGTGCCCCGTCCGGCCGGGCCGCCGCACGAGAAGCCTTCGACCAACATCGGTTGGGCCATCGCGGCAATCTTCACGTTCTGGCCGATGGCGATCCCGGCGTTCATCTTTTCCGGCAAGGTCGACAATGCCTGGAACATGGGCGACCGGGCGGGCGCCGAGAGCGCTTCGCACAGCGCCAAGCAGTTCGGCCTGATCGGGGTCATCATCGGTGTGGTCCTAATGGTGCTGATAGTCGTCTGGTTCATCGTCGTCCTGGCCTTCGTCGCCGATACGGTCCGGCACATCCCCACGTTCACCTACTCCCCGACGCCCTGATCACGCGCCTAGTTCGGCGGGCAGCGGCTCGTCGTGCAGCACGGCCAGGCGCGAGACGGCGCGCGTGAGCACGACGTAGAGGCGCCGTAGCCCGGCGGGCGGCTCGTTTCGCCGGCCACGATCGCGGCGGGCTCGACCAGCACGACCGAGTCGAACTCCAAACCCTTGGCCTGGGTCGCGGGCACGACGGACACCCGCGGATCGGCGTCGGCGTCGAGAAGTTCGGCGTCGATGCCCGCGTCGAGCAGTTCGCGCAGGACGCCCGCGACCCGATCGTCGGGGACGATGACGCCCACCGACCCTTCGACGGCCAGGCAGCGCCGCACCTGGTCGGTGAGCCGGGCCAGCTGGGCGTACTGCAGCGCATCTGTGCCGTGCCGGATGGAGGTCGCGGGGGGCACGCCGGGGGCAATGTGGGGCAGCAGCCGGTTGGCCACCTCGAGCACCTCGCCGGGCACCCGGTACCCGGCCGTCAGCGGCCGGATCTGCGCGCCGTCGTGGCTGAGGTGGCGCAGCGTGATCCGCCAATCGCCGGGCGCCCACGGGCTGGTGGCCTGGGCCAGGTCACCGAGCACGGTCACCGAGCCGGTCGGGCACCGGCGGGCGACGGCACGGCACTGCATCGCCGACAGGTCCTGGGCCTCGTCGACGACCACGTGGACGTAGGACGGGCCACCGGCCAGCAGGCCTTCGATCTCGTCGAGCAGTACCGCATCCACGGCCGTCCAGCGGGTGGCAGCCGCTGACCGCGCGGCCGGACGCGCCAGCGCAGCACGCTCTTGGTCGTCCAGGGTCGTGGCCGAGCAGCGCCGCAGGAAGTCCGGGTCGGCGTAGAGGCGGGCCAGCAGCACCGGCGCCGAGAGGGCCGGCCAGACCGAATCGACGAACTGCCGCACCGCCTGCGACCGAGCGATTCTTGCGGTGTCCGCGTCGCTCGGCGCCCCGCCGGCGTCCTCCCGCTGGCGCCGGACGTCCTCGGCCACCTGCATCCGCAGCCGCTCGCGCGCGATCGACCAGCGCAGCCCGTCGGACAGGGCGCGGCGCGCGTCGTCGACATAGCGACGCAGGTGGTGCGCGCCGATTCGGTACCGCTTCGTGCCGACGATCGCGACGACGTCCTGCGCCGGTCTGGCCACGTAGCTGTGTACGGCGCGCCGCAGCACGTCGGCCATCCTGGCGTCGCCCTTGAGGGTGGCGAGTTCGGGCGGCTCCTCGCCCTGTCCGGCCCACGACAGGAGTTCGCCGACCGTGCTCTGCTCGATGCCGCCCTCACCCAGCGAGGGCAGTACCTGGGCGATGTAGTGCAGGAATGCCCGGTTCGGCCCGACCACGAGCACGCCGGAGCGCCGCAGCCGCTCGGGGTAGGTGTAGAGCAGGTAGGCCGCGCGGTGCAGCCCGACCGCGGTCTTGCCCGTCCCGGGCGCGCCCTGGATGCACAGCGACGTGTCGAGGTCGGCGCGGACCAGGTCGTCCTGGTCCGGCTGGATGGTTGCCACGATGTCGCGCATCGGGCCGACACGAGGCCGTTCGATCTCCTCGCGCAGCAGGTCCGAGCGAAGGCCGAGTGCCTCGCCACGGGCGAGATGCTCGTCCTCGAAGGAGGTCAGCTGACCGGAATGGAAGCCGAACCGGCGTCGCAACCGCACCCCCATGCGGTCGGCGGCCGTGGCCCGGTAGAACGCCCGCGCGATGGGCGCGCGCCAGTCGATGACGACCGGATCGCCGACGTCGTCTCGAATGTGGCGTCGGCCGATGTGCAACGCCTCGACACCTGCGCCGGTCGCGGCGTCGGGGTCACGGTCGGTGCGGCCGAAGAACGGAGGGGCGTCCGGATCGGCGGCCAGCGAGCGCAGTCGCTTGGCGCGCAGCCGCCCGAGGGACTGGCTGGCCAGTTCGTCGACGCCATAGTCGGCGATCGCCGATGCGCGGACCTTCATGTGCTCCAGACAACGGCTGGCGGTGTCCAGATGGGCACGTTCTGCGGCCAGAACCGGGTCGTCGCTCACGGTTTGTCAACGCTACCCGCGCCGCGCAACCGCTTTCGCTACTTCGCGGCGGCGGCTACGGCCAGGTGTGCAAAGGTGTCGCGGACCAGGCTGACGAGCGACTGGGTCAGCAGCAGGTGCAGCTCGTCGCGGCTGAGCGTGTCACGCAACAGCCATTCCCGGGTGGCCGCCTTCACCATCGCGCCGTACGCCCTGATCATCGCCCGGCGCTGCTCGTCGCCCGGCAGGGTGCGGTCCAGGCCGACGGCCGCGAGCACGTGCTCGACCGCCACCTCGTCGGCCTCGGCCAGGATCGCCTCGACGTCGGGGTCGCGGCCGACGCCCTCGGTTGCGGTGACCGCGACCCAGGTCCGCGCGTGCGGGCTCACCGAGTCGAGGAACCAGTCGACGCTCGTGGACACCCGCGTGCGCAGTGACCCGGTCGGCAGTGCGGTCACGGCACTGCCGGGGACCCGGAGCATCCGCCGCACGACGACCAGGTACAGCTCCCGCTTGGTGCCGAAGTAGTGGTTCACCAGGCCGCGGGTCACCCCGGCCTGCGCCGCGATCTCCGTCGTCGACACGGCCGAATAGCGTCGCTCGCCGAACAACCGGACCGCGCAGCACAGGATCTGCTCGCGTCGCTCGTCCGGTGCCAGGCGGCGCCGAAGCGGTGCGGCGGCCGCACTCACTGCGGCCCCGGCCAAGGCGGCTCCTGCCCTGGCGGCTCCAGCCAAGGCAGGAACGGCGGCAGGTCACGTGGCGTGTTCAGCGTGAACTCCGGCGGGCGCCGCTGCAGGAACGACACGATTCCCTCTACCGCGTCTGGACTCTGTGCGCAGCCGGCGATCAGCTTGGAGTCCAGCTGGAATGCCGCCTCGGGCGAGTCGACGCCGCCCATCCGCAGGAGGGCCTGGCGGATGACGGCCACCGACACCGGCGCGCACTGCGTCACGATCTCGCGCGCCAGGTCATAGGCGCGGGGTAGCAATTCGGCGGGCTCGTGCAGGCTGTGCACCAAGCCCGCCGTCAGCGCTTCCTGCGCACCGAAGATCCGCCCGCTGACCATCCAGTCCATTGCCCGGCCCAGCCCGACGATGCGCGGCAGGAACCAGGTCGAACCGCCCTCGGGATAGAGGCCGCGTCGCGCGAACACGAAGCCGAACCGGGCATCAAGCGTGGCCAGGCGGTAGTCGGCAGGCAGGGTCATGGTGACCCCGACGCCGGCCGCTGCGCCCTGGATGGCCGCTATCACCGGCTTGGTCGAGGCATACATCGGGCGGGTCACGCGGGTGGCCGGTTCCATCCAGTCCGGCTGCTCCACGTCGGCCAGCCCGCCGGCCGCGAGGTCCATGCCGACGCAGAAGTCCTTGCCGTTCGCGGCCAGCACGATGGCCCGCACGTCGGCGTCCGCCTCGGCCGCGCCGAACGCCGCGGCCAGTTCGTCGGCCATGACCACGGTGAAACCGTTGCGGCTCTCGGCGCGGTCGAGGGTGATCGTCGCGATCCGCTCGTGCACGGCGTAGCTGACTTGTGTGTAGGTCACCGCCCGCAGGTTAGGACGCTATTGGCGCATCGTCAACAAGTTGCTAGGGTGCCGCCATGACCGCCTCCGAGGCACCTCGCACACTCTGTGCGGCCTTCCAGGCGACGGCCGTGCGGTATCCGGACGAGGTTGCGCTGCGCACCCCGGACGGCTCGGTCGCCGTCAGCTGGCGGCAGTACGCACAGCGCGTCCGCGCGATCGCAGCCGGGCTGGCCAACCTGGGTGTGGGCCACGGTGACACCGTCGCGCTCATGCTCACCAACCGCCCGGAGTTCCACCTGGCCGACACCGGCGCGCTGCACGCGGGCGCCACCCCGTTCTCGATCTACAACACGCTCGCACCCGAACAGATCGCCCACCTGTTCGGCAATGCGGGTAACCGCGTGGTCATCTGCGAGGAGCAGTTCGTCGCACGCCTGCGGGAGGCCTGCCGCGGCAGCACCGTCGAGCACCTCGTCTGCGTCGACGGCAGCCCCGACGGAACGATTTCGTTCGCGCAGCTCGAGGCCGAGCCCGCGGCGGGCTTCGACTTCGACGCGTCCTGGCGCGCGGTACGCCCCGACGACGTGCTGACCATCATCTACACCTCAGGCACGACCGGGCCGCCGAAGGGCGTGGAACTCACCCACGCCAACATGCTCGCCGAGATCGACAGCGTGCGCGACATCTGCGAGGTCGACCACACCGACTCGCTCATCTCCTACCTGCCCGACGCGCACGTGGCGAACCGCTGGGGCGCGCACTACACCAACCTCGTCGCGGGCGTGCAGATCATCACGCTGGCCGATATCAAGCAGGCCGTCACCGTCCTGCCGCAGGTGCGCCCCACGTTCTTCGGGGCGGTGCCCCAGGTCTGGTACAAGGTCAAGGCCGCCATCGAGCAGGCGCTCGCCGCCGAGCCCAGCCGGATCAAACGCGCCCTGGCGACCTGGGCCATCGCCGTCGGCCGTCGCAAGGTGCGCCTGGAATCCGACGGCAAGCCGGTGCCGGCAGCATTGCGTGCCCAGCATCGCATCGCCGAACGGTTGGTGCTCAGGGCGGTGCGCGCAAAGCTCGGCCTGGACCGGGTCCGCTTCGCGGCGTCCGGTGCCGCTTCGATCTCCGAGGACGCGCTCGAGTTCGTCCTCGGTCTCGGCATCCCGTGCTGCGAGGGCTGGGGCATGTCCGAACTGTCGTCCCTGGCGACGATCAACCCGGTCGACGCGATCCGGATCGGCACCGTCGGCAAGGCCCTCAAGGGCGTCGAGTTGAAGGTGGCCGAGGACGGCGAACTGCTTGTGCGCGCCCCGCTGGTGATGAAGGGCTACCGAAACGACCCGGACCGGACCGCCGAGGCCGTCGACGCCGGGGGTTGGCTGCACACCGGAGACATCGCATCCATCGACGCCGAGGGGTATGTGCGCATCGTCGACCGCAAGAAGGAGCTGATCATCAATGCCGCGGGCAAGAACATGTCCCCGGCCAACATCGAGGGCGTCATCCAGGTCAGCTGCCCACTGCTGGGCCCCGTCGCGGTCATCGGCGACGACCGGCCCTACCTCGTCGCGTTGCTCACCCTCGACCCGGACGCGGCGGCGGCCTATGCCGCGAAGCGGGGTGTCGCGGGGACACCGATGGCTGAACTTGCCGCCGATCCCGAGCTGCGGGCGGTGGTCGAGGCAGCCGTCGAGCAGGCGAACCAGCGCCTGTCCCGCGTGGAGCAGATCAAGAACTTCGCCATCCTGCCCGACGTGTGGGAGCCGGGCGGCGAGCAGCTCACGCCGACCATGAAGCTCAGGCGTCGCCCGGTCGTCCAGCGCTACGCCGCCGAGATCGAGGCCCTCTACGCCCGCCCGTGAACGGTCACGTCTTTGGCGCTCAGGTAAGGCGCAGCTTCAGTGAGTCGAGTTCGTCGCGCAACGACGTCGGCAGCGACGTGCCGATCTTGTCGAACCACGCCTCGATCCCGTCGATCTCGGTCTTCCACTCCTCGACGTCCACGGCGAGCGCGGCCTGTAGTTCTTCCTCGGACAGTTCCAGGCCGGCGACGTCGAGGGCGTCCGATGTCGGGACGCGTCCGATCGGGGTGTCGATTGCCGCTGCAGTGCCGGCGATCCGCCCGAGGGCCCACTTGATCACGCGGATGTTCTCACCGAAGCCCGGCCACAGGAACCCGCCGTCGGCATCGCGGCGGAACCAGTTGACGTAGAAGATCTTCGGCAGCTTGACGGCATCGGCGCCCTTGCCCACCTCGATCCAGTGCGAGAAGTAGTCGCCGGCGTTGTAGCCGATGAACGGCAGCATGGCCATCGGGTCACGGCGCACGACGCCGACCGTGCCGGTGGAGGCTGCCGTGGTCTCCGACGACAGCGTCGCGCCCATGAACACACCGTGCTGCCAGTCGCGGGCCTCGGTCACCAGCGGCACGGTGTCGCGGCGGCGGCCACCGAAGAAGATCGCGTCCAGCGGAACCCCGTCCGGGTCGTCCCACTCGGGCGCCCGCGTGTCGCACTGCTCGATCGGCGTGCAGTACCGCGAGTTCGGGTGGCTGCTCAGCTCGCCTGCCGAGGGGAGCTTGCGACCCGAACCGTCCAGCCCGGCAGGCGACCAGTCACGGCCCTTCCAGTCGGTGAGGTGCGCGGGCGGTTCGCCCATGCCCTCCCACCAGATGTCGCCGTCGTCGGTGCGCGCCACGTTGGTGAAGATCGAGTTTCCCTTGGCGATGGTGCGCATGGCGTTCGGGTTGGTGTGCCAGTCGGTGCCGGGCGCGACGCCGAAGAAACCCTTCTCCGGGTTCACGGCGTAGAAGCGGCCGTCGTCGCCGATGCGGATCCAGGCGATGTCGTCGCCCAGCGTCTCCAGCTTCCAGCCCGGGATCGTCGGCTCGAGCATCGCCAGGTTGGTCTTGCCGCAGGCCGACGGGAACGCGGCCGCGATGTAGTGCACCGTCTGCTCCGGGGAGGTCAACTTGGCGATGAGCATGTGCTCAGCCAGCCAGCCCTCGTCGCGCGCCTTAACCGAGGCGATGCGCAGCGAGTAGCACTTCTTGCCTAGCAGGGCGTTGCCGCCGTAGCCCGACCCGTAGGACCAGATCAGCCGCTCCTCGGGGAAATGCACGATGTACTTCGTGTCATTGCACGGCCATGGCACGTCTTCCTGCCCCGCGTCCAGCGGGGCACCCACCGAGTGCAGGCCGGGCACGAATGGGCGCTCGTCATCGAACAGGGCCAGGGCCTTGGTGCCCAGTCTGGTCATGATGTGCATCGAGGCCACGACGTAGGGCGAGTCGGTGATCTCGACACCGAGCATCGGCTCCTCGGCGGTGAGCGGGCCCATGCAGTACGGCAGGACGTACATGGTGCGGCCCTTCATCGAGCCGCGGAACCGCTCGATCATGATGGCCTTCATGTCCCCTGGGTCCATCCAGTTGTTGGTGGCGCCGGCGTCGCGGGAGTCGCGGCTGCAGATGAACGTCCGGTCCTCGACGCGGGCCACGTCGGAGGGGTCTGAACAGCAGTGGAAGGAGTTGGGCTTGGCGTCCGGATCGAGCCGGGTGAAGGTGCGGTTGGCGACGAGCAGGTCGGTGATACGGACCCACTCCTCCGCGGAGCCGTCCACCCACACGATCGCGTCGGGCATGGTCAACTCTGCGGTCTCGCGGACCCAGGTGAGCAGCCGGGCGTGCGTGGTGGGGGCCGAATCAAGACCCGGAATCGTGCCTGCCGTCATTCGGATCTCCTCGCGAGTCAACGATGACTGCGCGCCGGCCGAAAGCCGTCGCGTGTCACGTGGGATTCGGAGAAGTTTAGTCGTTGACAGCGTTTACAGGCCCAACGACGGCCTGCGGCACACGTCACACCGAGGGATCGCTCACCATCAGGTCTTCGCCCACCGCGCCTCGGCCAGCCCGTACGCCCCGAAGGCGAGCAGCCCCAGCGCGGTCACGACGAGCAGTAACCGGCCGAACGGTTGGCCGGCCAGGGTGCGGACCACCGCGTCGATGCCCGAGGCCTTGTCCGGATCGAAGCGCACGGCCGCGTCGATTGTCAGGACACCGACGAGGGTGAAGACAGCGCCGCGCGCGGTGGTGCCGACGACACCGAGCGGTATGACGACCTTGCGCGCCGTCTGGCTCATCGCGCCGCGCTGCAGGTGCTTCTCGAACTTGCGCCGCACGCCCTCGGCCACGAGCGCGATACCGAGCACCATCAGGACCACGCCGACGACCGCGACCAGCACTCGGCCGCCGGGATGTGCCATGACCGTGGCCGACAGATCACCGGACTCCTTGGCCTGGCTCTTGTGCCGGCCGGCGAACACGGCGAAGGCCGAGCTGGCCAGGGAGGTGTAGGCCAGCGCGCGACCGAGCGACTTCAGCCGCGGACCTGCCTTTTTGCCCCCGTCCGCAGCCCCGAACGCGGCTTCGGCGTAGCGCCACAGCGCGTAGCCGACCAGCCCTACCGCGATGGCCAGGATCAGGACCGCCCCGCCGGATTGGGCCGCAATCTCCTGCATCGCGCCGCGCTGGTCGGTTTCGCTGCGCTTGTGCCCGAACGAGAGGGCGAGGATCAGCGCGCCGATCATCAGGTAGATGACGCCGCGGGCGCTCAGGCCCACGCGGGCGGCAACCTCCATCGCTCGACTGCTGCGAACCTGCTGCCCGGACCTCCCTGCGAGGCTCACCTGCTCAACCTAGCCAACATGGGCTAAACATAGAGGGTGCAACGTCAACACTGGCTGCTCGATCCCGGCGAGCGCGGCAATCCCCACACGAAGATCGATCGGCGGCACGGCGGCACGCCGTGGACGCTCGGCAACGAGGTCCGTCCGCTCGTGCACGGCGCGGTGTACTTCGCCGAACTCCTGCGCTGCGTCACGCAGATGCACGCCGGCGACCTGCTGATGTTCACCGATTGGCGCGGCGACCCGGACCAGCGGCTCGCGGGGCTCGGCACCGAGGTGTCCCGGGTACTGTGTGCGGCCGCGGAGCGCGGTGTCGTCGTGAAGGGTCTGGTGTGGCGCTCGCACCTGGACCGCTTCGCCTTCAGCGAGCAGGAGAATCGGCACCTCGGCGAGGCGATCGAGGCGGCCGGCGGTGAGTGCCTGCGTGACATGCGGGTGCGCCCCGGTGGGTCCCACCACCAGAAATACGTCGTGCTGCGCCATCGCGACCGGCCCGAACTCGATGTCGCTTTCGCCGGGGGCATCGATCTGTGTCACAGCCGCCGCGACGACGCGAGCCACCGCGGCGATGTGCAGCACCAGCCGATGGCGGCTGTGTACAGCGACCGGCCGCCCTGGCACGACGCGCAGCTGGCGATCCGCGGGCCGGCCGTCGGAGACGTCGAGGCCTGCTTCCGGGAGCGCTGGACGGACCCGACCCCGCTGACGCGCAACCCCTACTACCGCCTCGTCGACAAGGTCCGGCACGAGGACGGGAAAGCCGGGCCGTTGCCCGATCAGCTGCCCGACCCGCCCGCCCGCGGCACCCACACCGTCCAGGTATTGCGCACCTATCCGGCCCGGCTGCGGGGATTCCCGTTCGCGCCGCACGGGGAGCGCAGCATCGCCCGGGCTCTGCAGAAGGTCATCGGCAACGCCCATAGCCTGATCTACGTCGAGGACCAGTACTTCTGGGGAGGCGCGATCGCACGCTGTTTCGCCGACGCGCTGCGCGAGAACCCGCAGCTGCGCCTGATCGCTGTCATTCCGCACTACCCCGATCAGGACGGCCGGATCGCGATGCCGCCGAATCTGGTGGGCCGCCAGCGGGCACTGGAGTTGGTGCGAGACGCGGGCGGTGATCGTGTCGCGGTCTACGGGCCCGAGAACCACGCCGGCACGCCGGTGTACGTGCACGCCAAGATCTGTGTGGTCGACGACGTGTGGGCATCGGTCGGATCGGACAACGTCAACCGCCGGTCCTGGACGCACGACTCCGAGCTGTCCTGCGCCGTGCTGGACGAGGAGCTCGACCACCGCGAACCGCGCAGCGTCGACCGCTTCGGTGACGGGGCTCGCCGCTTCGCGCGCGACCTGCGTCTCGAACTGGCGCGCGAGCACCTTGACCGCGCCGACGGCAACGACGCTGACCTGCTCGATCCGGTGTCGGCGTTCGACGCGTTCA
>QHCC01000061.1 GCA_003243915.1 Pseudonocardiales bacterium
CCGGTCGAGCAGGCCGGCGGTGAAACCCCAGATGAACAGCCCGCCTGCCGCGAACCCCGGTCCTTGCCAGCCCGAGGGGTGCAGTACGCGGAACCGGTTGGCCGGGTCGGTGAGTTCGGCGATCGGGACGACGGCTACGGCCGCGACCTCGGCCGGATCGACGGCCGTCACCGGGTGCGGTTCGGACCACCACGCGAGCACCGGAGTGACCACGAATCCCGACGGCGGCAGGTAGATCGCGGGCAGTTCGGCGACGACGTGAACGCTGGCGGGGTCGAGCCCGACCTCCTCCTCGGCCTCTCGCAGCGCGGTGGCGACCCGGTGCGGGTCGTCGGGGTCGGCGGCGCCGCCGGGGAACGCCACCTGCCCGGCGTGCGTGCGCATGTCCGCGGCCCGCTCGATGAGCAGGATGCCCGGCCCGTCCGGCGTCATCGTCAGCGCCATCAGCACCGCCGAGGCGCGCCCGCTGCCGTCGTCGGGTGGCAGGAAGCGGGACAGGTCAGCGGGCCGCAGTCGATGGGCCGCGGAGGCCAGCGGCCGCAGCCAGTCCGGCAGTGCCGACAGATCCGGCTCGGGGAGCTCGCTCACACGAGCGACTCCCTCACCTGCGACGCGCTGCGTATCAGCTTGGCGGCGACTGCGGGCTCGGTGGGACCCTCGCCGAAGGACGGGCACAGGCGCGCGATGGGGCAGGCCCCGCAGGCGGGCCTGCGGGAGTGGCAGACCCGCCGGCCGTGCCAGATGACGCGGTGCGACAGCAGCGTCCAGTCCTTCTTCGGGATCAGCCCGTTGATGGTGTGCTCGACCTTGACCGGGTCGGTCTCGGTGGTCCAGCCCCACCGCCGGGCCAGCCTGCCGAAGTGCGTGTCGACCGTGATGCCGGGGATGCCGAACGCGTTTCCCAGCACGACGTTGGCGGTCTTGCGCCCGAATCCGGGCAGCGTGACGAGCTCCTTCAGGGTATGCGGCACCTGGCCGTCGAAGCGTTCGACGAGCGCCTGGCCGAGCTTGATGAGCGAGGTCGTCTTGTTCCGGAAGAAGCCGGTGGAGCGGATCATGTCCTCGAGCTCGGCCCGGTCGGCGCCGGCGTAGTGGGCCGACGTGAGGTACCGGCGGAACAGCGCCGGCGTCACCTCGTTGACGCGTTTGTCGGTGCACTGGGCGGACAGGATCGTCGCGACCGACAGCTCGAGCGCGTTGGTGAAGTCCAGCTCGCAGTGCGCGTCGGGGTAGAGGTCGGCGAGTTCGCGGTTGATCCGCCGGGCGCGGCGGGTCAGGGCGAGCGCGGATTCCTCGGGAGGCGGCACGCCCGCCAGCCTACGATTGCCGTCCGACGACGACACTGGGGCACAATGGACGCACGATGATCGGTTTCCTGTTCCTGCTGTTTCCGTTCGTGCTGCTCGGGTTCATGTTGCTGATGGGGCGCGTCGAGGAACCGCTGAGCCAGGTCGCCGTCGAGCGCGACATCGAGCAGTTCCTCGACGACGCGAGCCCCGACGAGCTCGATACGTTCGTGCGCGAAGGCACCGATTCGGCACTGTCGCGGTTCAGGCAGCGGCTGGGCTTCGGCCGGTTGCGAAGAAACCGTTCGCCGTCCTGATCTTCGCCCGGTGCCGTAGTGGCTTAGACTCGCGCGCAACTGTGACCGAGATCGCAGAGCCCGCAGGACGACGCCGAACATAGCCGAACGCAGTCGAACAACAGGAGCGCACGTGGACGAGACCCTCCGGAGGGCCGGGCTGTTCCAGGGCGTCGACCCGGACGCGGTCGAGGCGCTGTCTTCCGAGTTCGAGATCATCGACGCCCCCCGCGGTACGACGCTGTTCACCGAGGGCGAGCCGGGCGAGAGCCTCTACATCGTGCTGTCCGGCAAGGTGAAACTGGGCCGGCGCTCGCCGGACGGCCGGGAGAACCTCGTCGCCGTGATGGGCCCGTCCGACCAGTTCGGTGAGCTGTCGCTGTTCGACCCTGGGCCCCGCACCGCTACCGCCACGGTTGTCACCGACGCCCGGCTGGCGCGGCTGCCCAAGGCGGCCCTGCAGAAGTGGGTGCACGACCGTCCGCAGATCGCGGTGCAGCTGCTGCGGGTCGTGGCCCGGCGGCTGCGGCGGACGAACACCATGCTCGCCGACCTGATCTTCGTCGACGTGCCGGGCCGGGTGGCCAAGCAGTTGCTTCAGCTCGCGCAGCGCTTCGGCTCCGTCGACGGTGGCCAGCTCCGGGTCACCCACGACCTCACCCAGGAGGAGCTCGCGCAGCTGGTCGGCGCCTCGCGCGAGACGGTGAACAAGGCGCTGGCCGACTTCGCCGCACGCGGCTGGCTGCGCCTGGAGGGCAAGAGCGTCGTCATCCTCGACCGCGAACGCCTGGCCCGCCGCGCGCGCTGACTTGGGCCTGCGCGGGGCGCGGGCTCAGTGCTCGGGCTCAGTCCCAGTGCTCGGGCGCGGTCCCAGTGCTCGAGCGTGGGCCTCGGCGCCCGGGTGTGGCGGGCGTGGGCGCGGCCTCGAGCGTGGGCTCGTGGCGTGGGCGTGGGCTCAGCCGCGTTCAGGTGTGCCAAGCCGCGTCCCGCCACCACGCCGTGCCGCGTCCTGCCACGCGGACGCCGCGCCCGCTACGCCCGCTCGCGCAGGTAGGCCAGCTGGGCCCGCACCGACAGCTCGGCCGCCCACCACACCGCCTGGTCGACGTCGGCGTACACCCGCTCGACGATGGCGCGCGCAGAGGCGTCCGGACCGAGGTCGCTCAGCGCCGCACGCACCTGGTCCAAGCGCTGCGAGCGGTGCGCCAGATACGTCGCTGCCGCCTCGCCCGCATTCGGCAGCTCAGGGCCGTGCCCGGTGAGCACGGTCGCCGCGCCCAATTCGTGCAGCCGCCGCAGCGAGGCCAGGTACTGCCCGAGATCGCCGTCGGGATACGCGACAACGGTCGTCCCCTGGCCGAGGATCGTGTCGCCGGTGAGCACGGCCGCGGCACCCCCCGCACCCGCACCCGCGGCACCCCCCGCGCCATCGGAACCGGGGTCCAGCAGAAACGACAGGGAGTCCGACGAGTGCCCCGGCGTCGCCCACACCCGGACCTCGACGCCGGCAGCAGCGACGACGTCGCCCTCGACCAGACCCTCGCCACCGAGCCGGTGCAACGGATCGAGCGCGCGCACCCCGGCCCCGGTCAGCTCGTGCAGCCGCCGGGCACCGTCACTGTGGTCCGGATGGCCGTGGGTGAGCAGGATGACGGCCACCCGGCCCGCGGCACCGGCGACGGCGGCCAGATGCACAGGGTCATCCGGCCCGGGGTCGACGACGATCGCCTCGGCCGAGTCCGGGGCGCGCAACAGCCATGTGTTCGTGCCGGTCAGCGTCATCGGACCCGGATTCGCGGCCAGCACCACCGACGCCAGCGGCGTGACCGGACGCAGCGTCTCGTACGCCGGATGTGTCACCGAATCATCGTGCGGGGGATCGACACGGACGAGCCATCGGGCAGGTCGGCGAACACCGAACCGTCGTCGGTAGTCCGGATCCGCGGGCGTACCGGCTCGAGCGAGCGCACGCCGGCCGCAGCGAGCACCGACGCGACCGTCGGGTGGGCGACGATCGAGGCAAGGGTCGCCAAGGTCGGCGGCAGCATCACCCGCTCGCCGCGCTGCGCCTGCTCGAGGGCCGCGCCGACGCCGACCCACGACGCCGAGGACGACTCGCTGGTGACGTCCTGCGCCTCGGCGCCCGGCGGCAGTGCCCCGACGAAGAAGCGGGTGTCGTAACGGCGCGTCTCCCCCGCGGGTGTGACCCACCGCGCCCAGGGCTGCAGGCCATCGGCATCGACGGCGAGCCCGTGCTCACGCAGCAGCCCCCCGAACCCGATGCGGCCGTCCTCGACGTCACCGCGCAACGCGGACAGGTCGGCGCCCGGCGTGCTCAGCAGCACGCCGGTCTCCTCAAACGTCTCGCGTACCGCGGCGCCGAGCAGTGCACGCGCCAGCGGTTCGTCACAGCCGAAGCGCGCGGCGACCGCGGTGAAGGCGGTGCCCAGAAACGGCAGGTCGGCGTCTGCGGCGTCGACCCGACCGCCGGGGAAGACGGTCATGCCCGCCGCGAACGCCATCTGGGTGACGCGGGTGAGCAGCCACGCCTCGACGCCCGCACCGTCGACGCCGTCGCGCAGCAACACGACCGTCGCGGCGTCGTGCACCGGAACGTCCGTCATCCGACCTCCACGACCAGCTCGATCTCGACGGGTGCATCGAGCGGCAGCGACGCCACCCCGACCGCCGAGCGGGCATGGGCGCCGGCCGCACCGAAGACGTCACCGAGAAACTCGCTGGCGCCGTTGACGACGGCAGGCTGGCCGGTGAAGTCGGGGGCCGACGCGACGTAGCCGACGACCTTCACGACCCGCACGACCGAGTCCAGCCCCACCAGCGCGTCGATGGCGGCGAGCGCGTTCAGCACGCAGATACGCGCCAGGTCCGACGCCTGCGACGCGCTCACCGTCGCGCCTACCTTGCCGGTGGCGACCAGCTGGCCGCCCGTCATCGGCAGCTGACCGGCCGTGAAGACCAGCGAACCGGACCGGACGGCCGGCACGTACGCGGCCATCGGCGTGACGACGGGGGGCAGTGCGATGCCGAGCTCAGCCAGCCTGGCGAGGGGAGTAGCCATGCCAGGGACGGTATCGGCTCACTGTGATCTGGGTCGGCTCGGAGGCGGGCGGCTCGAAGTGGGCGCGCCGCGTCTCCTACCGTAAAGGGATGGCTGCCACCTCGACCGCCGCCTCGACCGCTGCCCGCGCGGCGTCCGCGCGGCTCGACGCCGCCCGCGCCGCGTCCGCGCAGCTCGCCGAGGGCATCCCTGCCGCGGCCCGGCTGCACATCGTCACCGGCAAGGGCGGCACCGGCAAGACGACCGTGGCCACCGCTCTGGCGCTATCCCTCGCGTCGAACCGGCGCAAGGTGCTGCTCGTCGAGGTCGAGGGGCGCCAGGCGATCGCCCAGCTCTTCGACGTCCCGGCCCTGCCCTACGGCGAGCACCGCCTTGCCACAACGCCACGCGGCGGGCAGCTGTGGGGGCTCGCAATCGACGCCGAAGAGGCGATGATCGAGTACCTCGACATGTTCTACGGCCTCAAGCGCTCGGCTCGCGGGCTGAAGAAGATGGGTGCCGTCGACTTCGTCACCACGCTGGCCCCTGGCCTGCGCGACGTGCTGCTCACCGGCAA
>QHCC01000062.1 GCA_003243915.1 Pseudonocardiales bacterium
AGACGGTGGCTGGCAAGGCGGAGAAGGAGACCATACCGGTGTCCTATGGACGACCACGACAACACAGCGAGGCGACGTCGGGGCGCCACAGGCGCCACCAGGTCATATCCCAAACAGACCACCAGACAGACCACCAGACAGACCACCAGACAGACCACTAGGCCCGCATCCGGTCACGGGCCAGAACGCGCAGCGCCTCGACAGCCTTCCCTGGATCGTCCGCGCCGTAGACGGCGGTGCCGGCCACGAAGACGTCGGCACCGGCCTCGGCGGCGGCCCCGATCGTGTCGGCCGAGATGCCTCCATCGACTTCGATGAACAGCCGCAGGTGCCCCGAGTTCACCTCCTGGCGCGCCAGTCGCACCTTGTCCAGCATTTCCGGGATGAACGCCTGGCCGCCGAATCCCGCCTTGATCGTCATCACCAGCAGGGTGTCGAACTCGCGCAGCAGCTCCAAGTACGGGTCCAGGGGTGTGTCCCGGTCGACCGCGAGCCCGGCCAGTGCGCCAGCCGAGCGGATCGCGCGAGCTGTCGCCACCGCGTCGCGGGCCGCCTCGACGTGGAATGTGACGTTCGCGGCGCCCGCATCGGCGTACTGCGGCGCCCACCGATCGGGATCCTCGATCATCAGGTGGCAGTCCAGGGGGAGATCGGTCGCGTTGAGCAGGCTCTGCACCACCGGCAGCCCGATCGTCAGATTCGGGACGAAATGGGCATCCATGGCGTCGACATGCAGCCAGTCGGCGTTCGAGACCGCATCGGCCTGCTCGCCCAGGCGGGCAAAATCGGCCGACAGGATGCTCGGGGCGATCATCGGCTCGGCGGCTCCGGGGTGCGACACGCAGCGAGTCTATGGCCCGGCCCGGGCTCGTCGGGCCGGAGCGTGCCGTGTCAGCGGCGCCGCAGCAGGGCACAGAACATCGCGTCGGTGCCCTGGCGGTGCGGCCAGAGTTGAACGGCCGGGCCCGCCCCGAGTTGATCGGTCGCGCCGAAGCTGGCCCGCGCGTCGAGCAGGTCGTGGCCTGCCACGACCTCGTGCGTCTCGGCCAGGTGCGGCGAGCAGGTCACGTAGGCGACGACGCCGCCGGGGCGGACGAGACGCAGCGCGGCGGTGAGCAGGTCGCGCTGCAGCTCCGCCAGCACGGCGACATCCACGATGCTGCGCCGCCAGCGCGCCTCGGGACGTCGCCGCAGCGCACCCAGTCCGGTGCACGGCACGTCGAGCAGAACCCGGTCGTAGCTCTCGGTCTCCGAGATGGCGCGCGCGTCACCCACGCTCACCTCGACCTGCCACGCCGCGGTGGCCTTTCGCACCAGCTCCGCGCGGTGCGGGTGCAGCTCGTTGGCTCGCACGATCGCGCCACGTTCGGCCGCCAGAGCGGCGAGCAGCGCGGTCTTGCCGCCCGGTCCGGCGCACAGATCCAGCCAGCGCGCGTCGGGTCCGGTCAGTGGCGCACGGGTCAGCGCCAGGGCGCACAGCTGACTGCCTTCGTCCTGGACGCCGGCGCGATGATCGCGCACGGCGGCCAGCGCGCCCGGATCGCCGGCGCCCAGCCTGACCGCATAGGGCGAGTACGGCCCCGCCGCGCCACCCGACGCCGCCACCAGCTCGTCGCGGCTGATGCGGCCCGGCCACGCCACCAGGTGCGTCTGTGGCCGCACGTCGTCGGCGGCGAGTGCCTTCCCGGTCTCAGCGAGGTCACCACCCAGTGCGTCGGCGAAGGCCGCGGCGATCCAGTCGGGGTGAGCGGTGCGCAGCGCCAACCGGCCCAGGGCAGAGCGCCCGGAGCCGAGACGGCTCGTCCAGGCGTCCCAGTCGCACACCACGACCCGTCGCAGCACGGCGTTGAGGAATCCGGCTGCGCGCCCGTTGCCCGTGACACGAGCGAGGTCGACCGACGTCGCCACGGCGGCGTGCGGCGGGATGCGGGTGCGCAGCGCCTGGTAGGCACCCAGCCGCAACAGGTCGAGCACCGCGGGTTCGACCTCGCTGAGTGCGCGATCCAGGCAGCCGGCCAGGATCTGATCGAGAGTGCCCGAGGCGCGCAGCGTGCCGTAGCCGAGCTCGGTGGCCAACGCGGCGTCGCGCCGGTCGAGCCCGCGCTCGGTGATCATCGCGGGCAGCACCAGGTTGGCGTAGGCGTCCTCGGCCGAGACCGCGCGCAGCAGGTCGTAGGCCACCAGCCGCGGCCGGTCGGCGCCGGCGTCGTCGGGTCTCAGCCGGCGCCCGCGTCGCTCAGCCAAAGCGCCCGCCAGGCTCGAGTCGTGCTCCCCGTGCCCAGTCCGGTGCCGGTATCGCTCGCTTGCCCGGCGCCTGCACCGTGCCGAGTTCGACCTCGACCGTCGCGGTCCCCACAGACACCGCGGTCTTCTCGACCCGCAACTCCCCCGGCGCCAGGGCATTCGCACCGCGCAGCCCTATCGGGCCCAGCTTGAGCCGCTCGCCGCGCAATGTCGTCCACGGGCCGGGGTCGGGGGTGCAGGCTCGGATCAGGCGCTCGGTGTGCCGGGCCGGTGCATTCCAGTCGACGCGGGCGTCGGCAGTCGTGATCTTGCCGGCGACGGAGACCCCGTCGGCCGCTTGCGGTCGGGGTACGAGCGATCCGGCGGCGATGCCGTCCATGGTGGCGCGCAACAGGGTGGCGCCGCTGAGCGCCAGGCGACCCAGCAGGTCACCCGACGTGTCGGCGGGCTGGATCGCCTCGGTGACCACGCCGAAGACCGGACCGGTGTCCAGGCCCGCCTCGATCTGAAATGTCGATGCTCCCGTGATCTTGTCACCGTGCAGGATCGCGTGGTGCACAGGAGCGGCGCCGCGCCATGCCGGCAGCAGCGAGAAGTGCAGGTTGACCCACCCGAACTCCGGCACCGCCAACGCGGCCGGCGGCAGCAGTGCGCCGTAGGCCACGACCGGGCAGCACTCGACGCCGAGTTCACGCAGTCGGGCGAGGAAGTCCGGGTCGTCCGGCCGCCGGGGCGCCAGCACCGCTATGCCGGCCGCCTGCGCCACGGTCTCGACCGGTGCCGGCGTCGGCACCCGACCGCGGCCGGCGGCGGCCACCGGGCGGGTGATGACGGCGACGACCTCGTGCTCCGGCGCATCGAGCAGTGCCCGCAACGAAGCGACCGCTGCCTGCGGCGTCCCGGCGAAGGCCAATCTCACCGGAGGGAAAGTGTCGGGTGCGGGCTGACCTTGACAGTGGGCGTGGCCAGGCCGGACCACGCCGCCGCCCGGATCGCCTTCATGGCCGATTTGCGGGTTGCGGGGTCGAGGCGCTCGACGAACAGCACGCCGTCGAGGTGATCGGTCTCGTGCTGGATGGCGCGGGCGAGCCGCTCGGTGCCCTCGACGGTGATCGCCTCGCCGAACATGTTCTGCCCGTGCGCGACGACGTGCGCACGCCTGCGACAGTCGAACGTGAGGCCAGGAATGGACAGGCAGCCCTCGGGGCCGTCCTGGTCCTCATCGCTCGGGAAGTGCAGTACCGGGTTCACCAGGTGCCCGGACTGGCGGTCATCGACGTGGAACGTGAACACCCGCAGCCCCACACCGATCTGCGGCGCGGCCAGACCCGCACCGGGCGCGGACAGCATCGTCTCGGCGAGATCGGCCACGAGACTGCGCAGCTCCTTGTCGAAATCGGTGACGATCTCGGCGGGGGTTCGCAGCACAGGGTCGCCGAAGAGGCGGATGGGCTGAACGGTCACTCGACTAGTTTACGGACTCGCGCCTCGCCAACCGTCCCCCATGTAGTTAGGATGGCTAACGAACGAAAGGTTTTCTTGCCGTGTCGCATGCCGAAGTCCACGAGCGCCGGATCGCGCTGTCCGTCACCACTGTCGGCATCCTGGCCGCGACGCTCAATTCCTCGATCCTGCTGATCTCACTGCCGGCGATCTTCAACGGACTGGGCCTGGACCCCCTCGCGCCGTCCAACATCTCCTACCTGCTGTGGATGTTGATGGGCTACCTGCTCGTCACCGCGGTGCTCGTCGTCACATTCGGCCGGCTCGGCGACCAGTACGGGCGGGCCAGGCTGTTCAACCTCGGGTTCTTGATCTTCGCAATCGCCTCGGTGGCCTGCGCGCTGGTCCCGAACAGCGGTGCGGCCGGCGCCATCGAACTCATCGCCCTGCGGGTGGTGCAGGGCGTCGGCGGTGCCATGCTCACCGCCAACTCGACCGCGATCATCACCGACGCATTCCCGCCGGATCGGCGCGGATTCGCTCTGGGCGTCAACCAGGTAGCCGCGCTGGCCGGGTCGTTCGTCGGCCTCATCCTCGGCGGCCTGCTGTCGCAATGGCATTGGCGGGCGGTGTTCTGGGTCAGCGTCCCGGTCGGCATCTGGGGTACCTGGGTGGGGTACCGCACCCTGCACGACAAGCCCCGCGACCGGACGGCGAAGGTTGTCGTGGACTGGTGGGGCAATCTGACGTTCGGCGTCGGACTTACCGCCCTGCTCGTCGCGATCACCTACGGCCTGCAGCCCTACGGCGGTCACACGATGGGCTGGACGTCGCCGATCGTGCTCACCGGCGGCATCGGGGGCCTCGCACTGCTGATCTGCTTCGGTGTGATCGAGAACCACGTCACCGACCCGATGATCAACATGAGGTTGTTCAAGGTCCGGGCCTTCGCGGCCGGGCAGGCGGTGAACCTGCTCGCGGCGATGTCGCGCGGCGGCCTGCAGTTCATGCTCATCATCTGGCTGCAGGGCATCTGGCTGCCGCTGCACGGGTTCGACTATGCGAGCACGCCACTGTGGGCCGGCATCTACATGCTGCCTCTCACGATCGGTTTCCTGATCGCGGGACCGCTATCGGGGGCGGTGTCGGATCGGCACGGTGCCAGGGTGTTCGCCACCGGCGGCCTGCTGGTGACCGCGGCCACGTTCGTCGGCCTGATCCTCATCCCGGCCAACTTCGACTACCCCCAGTTCGCCGCGCTGCTGGCGCTCAACGGGATCGGCATGGGGCTAATGGCCGCGCCGAACTCCGCCGCGATCATGAATGCGGTCCCGTCGTCGCAGCGCGGCGCCGCGTCAGGTGTGCGGGCCACCGGCATGAATGCCGGCATGGTGCTGTCGATGGGCGGCTTTTTCACGCTGATGGCGATCGGATTGGCCAGCCGGCTGCCGGCCTCGCTCTACCACGGGCTGACCGGTGCCGGCGTCACGCCGGACGCGGCGCACACCATCTCCCACGTGCCGCCGGTGGGCACGCTCTTCGCGGCCTTCCTCGGCGACAACCCGATCAAGGAACTGATGCAGCAGGTCGATCCCGCGCAGTTGCAGCCGGGATCCGGCGTCGACGTTGCCCGCCTCACAGGTCAGTCGTTCTTCCCGCACCTGATTTCCGGCCCGTTCATGCACGGGCTGCTGATTGCCTTCGGTGCCTCGATCCTGATGCTGCTCGTCGCGGCCGGTGCCTCGTCGATGCGTGGCGAGCGCTTCGTGCACGCTGATGACGCCGATGACGCCGATCCCGGCGCCCATCACGACACGGCTGGCGGGGAGTTGGCCCGCGAGGGCGCCGCCGCGTCGGTGCCTGCGGTGCTGGGTGCCGACGCCGCCTACGCCGACACGCTGGCTGACCCACTCGCCGTTGAGTGACGCATCGCGCCAACGCGATCAGAACAGCTCCAACGGGTCGAGCACGACCTTGACCGGGTCAGCCGCCTTGCGCGCCGACCGGGACGCTGCCGCCACCTTGAGGGCCGCGGCGAGTTCAGCGCCGACTGCTCGGGGCACCCGAACCAGCATCCGCTGGGTGTCGGCATCGCTACGCCCGATCGGGACAGGTCCGATGACCTGGGCGCCCGGCGGCAGTGTCGCGGCGGCGAGCATCTCGTCCACGGCCGCGCGCGGGCCGGTGAGCGAGGCCATCCGGGCGGCGGGCGGGAATCCCAATTCGAACCGCTCGGCCAACTCGCGTTCGGCGAAGCCGGCTGGGTCCCACCGCACGAGGGCCTGCACAGCCGGGATGCTGGCGTCCGCCCCGACCACCACCTGACCGTCCGGGCGCACGAGGGCAGCCGCGTTCATCCAGCGCCGCAGGGTCTCCTCCCCCGCCCGCAGGTCCGCGCGGGAGAGCAGCGCCCAGCCGTCGAGCAGCAACGCGGCACCATAGCCACCCTCGGCGGTCGGTTCGGCGCCCGGGGTGGCGACGACCAACGCCGGCCCTGGGTCGACCGATGCGAGCACGCGCCCGCCTCCGCTGGTGCGTACGGGCACGCCGGGAAACGCCCGGCCCAGCTCCTCGGCGGTGCGCCCGGCCCCGATCACGACGGCGCGCAACCGCCGCCCACCGCAGGCCGGGCACGCCCAGTCGCCGGCCAACCGGCCACACCACCGGCAGGTGGCGATCGCCTGCCCGGACGCCATGGCCAGCGGTCCCGCGCACACCGGACAGCGCGCCGGGGTGCGGTCGCGTACGCAGGCCAGGGCCGGCACGTAGCCGCGCCGCGGCACCTGCACCAGCACCGGCGCTCCGGCGGCGAGGGCGGCGTGCGTCGTCCGCCACGCCAGGCTGGGCAGACGGGCCGCGGCCGCCGCCGGGTCACGAGCCAATTCGGTGTCGTCGCCGCTCGCCTGGACGCGGGGAGCCGCCGTGCGCAGCACCGAGCGCTCGGCCACGAGCTCGTGCGCCCAACCGGAGTCGACCAGCAGTTGGCCTTCGGCCGTGCGGGCGTGCCCGGCCACCAGCAGTGCGGCGCCGGTGAGTGCGGCACGCAACACCAGCACGTCGCGGGCGTGGGCGTACGGCGCACGGGGCTCGTCGTAGAGGTCGTCGCCGTCGTCCCAGATGGCGAGCAGGCCGAGGTCGTCAACCGGCGCGTAGGCAGCGGCCCGGACGCCGATCACCGCCCGCACGTCACCGCGGCGTGCGGCGAGCCATCGACGGTACCGCTCGGCGGGGCCCAGGTCGGCCGAGATCGCCACATGCCGGGCCTGGCCCAATCTCGCCGTCAACGCCACGTCGAGACGTGCCAGGTCTCGGGCGTCGGGAACCACCACGATCGCACCCCGCCCGGCCGCGAGTGTGGCGTGCACGACCTCGGCCAGCCGGTCCGGCCACGCCTCGCCGGGCAGTGCCGACCAGACCGCCCGGGCCGAACGACCGGCGGCCAGGGCAGACAGAAATGCCGGCCCGGCGCGGTAACGCTGGAAACCTGTCCGTTCCGGGGGCTGCGGCCGCGATGCCGGCCGGCGGACCGACGCCTCGGCCGCCGCGTGCCGGGACGGCACCCCTAGCCGCACCACGTCGACGAAGTTGCCCGCCCACCGGTCGGCGACCGCCCGGAACAGGGCACTCGTCTGCGCCGTGAGCACCGGCTCGCCGCCGACGGCACGTTCGATGAACGCCAGAGTCCCGTCGTGGTCACTGACCGCCCGACGCTCCAACACGTACGCGTCGACGAGCCGCCCGGCGAAGCGCACCCGCACCCGCGAGCCGCCGGTGACATCGGCGTCGAGTGCATCCGGGACGAGGTAGTCGAACGGTCGGTCCAGGTGCGCCAGCGGCACGTCGACCATCAGCCGGGCGACGGGATCGACGGCTGCAGGTTCGCGAGCCGCGCGCGGCGGGGCGGCGCGGCGGGTCACCTGAGCTTCCTACCAGCAGTCGGCGACGGTCTGGTCCGGAGCGGGCTCGGCCGGGCAGCAGGGCGACTCGCCGCGCGAGTACCTGCTACCGAACCAGGTCGACGCTCTCAGCCGTTGGCGAGCTTGGCGAGCTGCTCGGCGCGGTCGGTGCGCTCCCAGGTGAAGTCCTCGAGCTCGCGCCCGAAGTGGCCGTATGCCGCGGTCTGGGCGTAGATGGGGCGTAGCAGATCGAGGTCGCGGATGATCGCCGCCGGGCGCAGGTCG
>QHCC01000063.1 GCA_003243915.1 Pseudonocardiales bacterium
ATCTGGTTGGGATAGTCGCTGCGCCCGGTCGCGAGCACGGCGGACAGCGGCTGCGCGGCGTCGACGTCGACCTCTGGGTCGGGGTTGGCCAGCGCGAACACGACGGGGCTGGCGGCCATGTCGGAGATCCAGGCGGCGGGCAGCACACCGGGCGCGCTCACCCCGATGAACACGTCCGCCCGGTGCAGGGCGTCGTGCAGGTCACCGGCCACCGCGGCCGGGTTCGTCATCTGCGCCAGTGCCTTCTTCGACGGGTTCAGCGACGCATCCGACGGCGACAGGATGCCCTCGCGGTCCCATACCAGCACGTGCCCGGCGCCCGCGGCGATCAGCAGCGTGACGATCGCCGTCCCGGCCGCGCCCCCGCCGGCCACGACGATCCGTGCTGCGGCAAGCGGCTTGGCCACACAGCGCAACGCGTTGGTCAGCGCGGCGAGCACCACGATCGCCGTGCCGTGCTGGTCGTCGTGGAACACCGGGATGTCCAGCTCGGCGCGCAGCCGCCGCTCGATCTCGAAGCACCGCGGCGCGGAGATGTCCTCCAGGTTGATGCCCCCGAAGCCCGGCGAGATCAGGCGAACGACCTCGACTATGTTGTCGGTGTCCTGCGTGTCCAGGCAGATCGGCCACGCGTCGATGTTTGCGAACCGTTTGAACAGGGCGCACTTGCCCTCCATCACCGGCAGCGCGGCGCCGGGGCCGAGATTGCCCAAGCCGAGGACGGCCGAACCGTCGGTGACCACTGCCACCGAGTTGCCCTTGATCGTCAGCTTGGCTACGTCCTCGGGATGCTCGGCCAAGGCGAGCGAGACCCGCCCCACACCGGGCGTGTAGGCCATCGACAGGTCATCACGGGTACGCAGCGGCACCTTGGACTCGACGCTGATCTTGCCGCCGAGATGCAGCAAGAAGGTCCGGTCGCTGACCCGGTGCACCGTGACCCCGTCGACGGCGCGGATCGCGTCGACGATTTCAGCAGCGTGCTCACCGTTGGCCGCCGAGCATGTGACGTCGATGGTGATCCGGTCCGGCCGGGACTCGCTGACGTCGATCGCCGTGACCAGCCCGCCGGCCGTCCCTACCGTGGTGGCCAGCACCCCCACGACGGCCGCCGAGGGCGCGGCGTAGAGCCGCACCGTGATCGCGTACGAGGCACTCGTGGGCAGCGGCCGCGGCCGGGCCGAATCGGGCAGGCTCATGCGCCTATCTTGGCAGCGGCGCAAGCAGGGTGAACCGCGGTGGTGTCGCCGTCGAAAGCACGAGCCGGCCGCCCTCGGCCTCAGCCAGCCGCCGGGCCAGGGCGAGGCCGATGCCACTGCCCTGCGCACCTTCGGAACGGCGGCGGAAGAGCTCCTGTGGATCGGCATTCAGCGGCGGGCCCTCATCGGAAACGTCGATGGCGAGTGCGTCCTCGGCACTGCGAACGGTCACCGTGACCACGCCCCGGCCGTGGCGCAGTGCGTTGTCGATCAGAACGTCGAGGATCTGTCCGGCCGCGGAGGGTGACAGCCCGGTCCGCGCTACATTGCGCTCGACGACGAACCGCAGCGGCCGGCCCGCGGCGGCCAGCGGCCCATTCCACCGTTCCCGGACACCCTTCAGCGACTCCTCCAGGTCGAGTCGTTGCCCGTAGGCCGGTGTGTCGCGGGCCAGCGCAAGCAGCTCGGCAACCGTCCTCTCCAACCGTTCCGCGTCGCTCAGGGCGGCCCGAATCGCCACGCGCAGGTCCGCACCGGGTTCGGCCAGCGCCGCCTCCAGACCGAGCTGCAGACCGGTGAGCGGCGTGCGCAACTGGTGCGACGCATCGGCTGAGAAGGCCCGCTCGCGCTCGACGAGGGATCCGAGCCGCTCGGCGGTGCGGTCGAGCGACGCGTTGAGGGTGTCGATCTCGGCAATGCCGGCCGTACGGGTACGCACGCTGAAGTCGCCGCCGCCGAGACGTTCCGCCGAGCGGCACAACTCCTCTAGCGGGCGGGCAAGGCGCAGCGCTTGGCGCCGCGCAACGAGCCAGGAGATCGCCACTGCGGCGAGCGCGAGGCCGAGCATCGCGAGCCAGCTTTGTGCGATCCGCCGATACACCTGCCCGCGGTCGGCGGTCACCAGCACCGCCCCGGCGATCGTGTCGCCATCGGAGATGGGGACGACCACGGCGCTGCGCCCGCCGATGTCGCCGGACGCTACGGCCCCCTGCAGGCTGCGGCGCACGAGATTGCCGGCTCGCGGTGGGCCCGCTCCACTGACGCGACTGCCCGCGGCGTCATAGACGCTTACCTCGGTACCGTTCTCGTGATGGGGCAGGACCGACGGCTGCCGCGCCCGGTGCAGGTCCCCGGACACCGCGAGGGCCGTCACGTCGGCCGTCCGCTGTAGTTCGCTGCGCTCGTCGCTGATGAAGTAGCGGGCAGCCGCGGCGGCCAAGGGGATCCCGAAAAGACAGATCGCGAGCACCGCCGCGAGCACGGTGAGTCCGACGATCCTCCTGCGCATGTCATTCCCTCACGTGGGCGCGAACCCACAGTGTGCAGGGCGCGGGCAGCGCCCGGTGAGGTTATTGCCGGGCGTTAACCTTCGTCGAACAGTCGGCTATCCCACCCTTGCCTAGCGTCGAAGTCGTCCGTGCGCGTGTGCGGCGTATTCGACGAAGGGCCTCCACATGACCTACCGGCATTGCAGAGCATTGATCGCCGCCGGGTGCATCCCGGTCATCTTCCTGACCGGCGGGTGCAGCAGCAGCACCTCCAGCAAGGCAACGACCGGCAATTCAGCGGGTGCTGCCAGTGGGCCGAATGCACACGTGACCGAGTCCGCCCCGCCCGGCGACATCCCTGACACGCAACGCTTCACCGACTACGTCGCGCCAGACCGAGCGTTCTCCCTCAAGGTTCCCGAAGGCTGGGCCAGGACCCCGTCCGGGCGGGCAGTCGTGTTCAGCGACAAGTACAACAGCGTCCGCATCGAGACGTACCCGGCGGTCCGTCAGCCGAGCGTCGACTCGGCCCGTGCCTCCGAATTGCCCGCCGTCAAGGCTGCGGCGCACGGCTACTCTGCGGGCGAGGTGAAGACGGTGCAGCGCGCCGCGGGGACGGCCGTACTGGTGACCTATCGTGCCGATTCGGCGCCCAACTCGGTCACGGGCAAGGTAGTTGTCGAAGCGGTCGAGCGTTACGAGTTCTGGCGCAACGGCACCGAGGTCGTGCTCACCCTGTCAGGGGCGCTCGGCGCGGACAACGTCGACCCGTGGCGCAAGGTTACCGACTCGTTCAGGTGGACGGCATGAGCGCGCCCCCCGCAGTCGAGGCCGGGTCGCTGTATCGCTTCTTCCGAGCCGGCGAGGAGGAGACGCTGGCCCTGCAGGGTGTCAGCCTGTGTCTCGAGCCTGGCGAGTTCGTCGCGGTGGTGGGGCCGTCCGGGTCCGGTAAGTCCACCCTGCTGGCCTGCCTGGCCGGCACCGACGAGCCCGACGGCGGAACGGTGCGCATCTGCGGGCAGCGGCTGAGCCATCAGCCCGAGCCGGTGCGAGCCCGGCTGCGGGCCCGGCGGGTCGGGCTGTTGTTCCAGAGCGGCAACCTGCTCGCGCACTTGACGCTCGCGCAGAACGTCGCGCTCGCGCAGCGCCTTGCGCGCAACGCGCAACGCACCGCCCTTGACGCGCTGCTAGGGCCCCTCGGAATCGAACCTCGGGCCGGTTCGTACCCGAACCAGCTCTCCGGCGGCGAACTCGCCCGCGCCGGGCTGGCCGTCGCGCTGGCCAACGAACCCGTCGTGCTGCTCGCCGACGAGCCGACCGGAGAACTCGACCTCGGCACTGAACGCGGGGTACTGGACCTGCTCACCGCACGGGCCCGCAGCGGGGTAGCCATCCTGGTGGCAAGCCACAGCCCGGCGGTTGCGGCAGCCGTTGATCGGGTCATCACACTCGCGGATGGCCGGGTCGAGGGATGAGCGGCCGCGCGACCGGTCAGGTGAGTGTCGAGGCGCAGCGCGACGCGGCACTGGTCACCTGCCGTGACGTGGCACGGGCCTACGGAACGGGGCCGATGGCTGTCGTTGCCGTGTCCGGCGTGACCTGCACGGTGCGGCCGGGCGCTCGGATCGCGCTCACCGGGCCCTCGGGCTCAGGCAAGTCGACCCTCCTTCACCTGATGGCCGGTCTCGACACGCCCACCTCGGGCACGCTCGCCTGGCCCGCTTTGGACGGGCATCCGCTCGGCCATCCAGGCCGGGTCGGTGTCATCTTCCAGGGCCCCAGCCTGCTGCCCGCCCTGGACATCACCGAGAACGTCGCACTGCCCCTGCTGCTCGCCGACACCCCCGAGAACGAAGCAGCGACGCGCGCCCGCAGCGCGTTGGACCGCCTCGCCATCGGCGACCTCGCCACCAAGTTGCCCGAACAGCTGTCCGGTGGGCAGGCGCAGCGGGTTGCCGTGGCCCGGGTCCTGGCGTCGCGGCCGTCGCTGATCCTGGCCGACGAACCATCCGGCCAACTCGACCACGAGGCAGCGAGCATGGTCATGGACGTGCTGCTACAGGCCAGCGCGGAGCTGGGGGCGGCACTGGTCGTCTCGACCCACGACCCGGTGATCGCCGAACGGTTGCCGGTGCGCTGGACGATGTGCGACGGCCGCATGGACACCGCCCCGGCACGTGCAGGTCTCTCATGATCGCAATCTGGCTCAGCGGCCTGCTGAGACGCCGCCGGGCCCGACTGGCCGGTGCGTCGGTCGGAATCGCGATCGCGGTCGCGCTGCTCGCCTCGCTTGGTTCATTCCTGGCCCATTCGAAGGCCACCATGACGAAACGTGCGGTGCAGGGTGTCGCGGTTGACTGGCAGGTGCAGGTGCAGCCAGGTGCCGACCCGGTAGCGGTAACTCGCCTGGTCGCGGCAACCTCCGGCGTGCTGGCCGCCCAACCGGTCGGCTTCGGCCAGACGAGCGGCCTGACCGCGACCGCCGGGGGAAGCACCCAGTCCACCGGCCCCGGTGTTGTCGTGGGTATTCCCAGCAGGTACCGGGCCACGTTCCCCCAGGTGATCCGCTCGCTCGCAGGTACCCCCGACGGCGCGCTGGTCTTCCAGCAGACCGCATCGAACCTGCACACGGCACCCGGTGACACGGTGATGATCGGACGGGCCGGACTGGCACCGGTGCGCGTCGTGGTGGCCGGTGTCGTGGACCTGCCGCAGGTCGACTCGCTGTTCCAGAAGGTCGGGGCGCCGGTCGGCGCGCAGCGCACCGCGCCGCCGGACAACGTGGTGCTGCTCCCTTCCTCGCAGTGGCACCAGATCTTCGATCCGCTGGGCAAAGCCCGCCCCGACCTCGTCGCCACACAGGTCCACGCGCTGCGCGATCACCGGTTGCCGGCTGACCCGGCGCAGGCGTACACCGCGGTCACGGCGGCGGCCCATAACCTCGAGGCGAAGAGCGCCGGCACCGCGGTCGTCGGCGACAACGTCGGCGCGGCGCTGGATGCCGCGCGCGGCGACGCCGCCTACGCACAGGTCCTGTTCCTCTTCCTCGGTCTGCCGGGCGCGATCCTGGCCGGCCTGCTCACCGCGACAATTGCGTCCGCGGGTGCCACTCGCCGGCAGGTAGAGCAGGCCCTCCTGCGCGCTCGCGGCGCGTCCGCCCGCCAGCTGCTGCGGCTGGCCGCGGCCGAGGCGGCCGTGATCGGTGGGGCCGGTGCCGTGCTCGGCCTCGGGACCGCAGCCGTGGTGGGCCGCGCCGCATTCGGCACCGCCCGCTTCGGCACGACGAGCGCCACCGCGGCCGGCTGGGCGGCGATTGCCGCCGGCATCGGCCTGGCGATCGCCGGTGCAGCTGTGCTGGTCCCGGCCCGCCGCGACCTGCGTGAGCGCACCGTCAACGCCGGCCGCGAGACGGTGGGCGCGCAGCACTACCCCTGGTGGGCGCGGGTCGGGTTGGACGTCGGGCTGCTGGTCATCGCGTACCTGGTCTTCCACGCCACGAGCCGCAACGGCTACCAGCTGGTGCTCGCGCCCGAAGGCGTCCCGACGATCTCGGTGTCGTACTGGGCCCTGGCCGGACCCGCCCTGCTCTGGATAGGCGCTGGGCTGCTCGCGTGGCGGCTCGCCGACCTGCTGCTCGGGCGCGGGCGGCCGGTCTTGCGGCGAGTGCTTCGTCCGCTGACGGGCACGCTGGCCGGCCCGGTGGCCGGCGGGATGTCGCGGCAACGCAGGCCGCTGGCTCGCGCGATCGTGCTGCTCGCGCTCGCCCTGTCCTTCGCCGCGTCGACCGCGACGTTCAACGCCACCTACCACCAGCAGGCCGCGGCCGACGCGCAGCTGAGCAACGGGGCCGATGTCACGGTGACGGTGGCCGCCGGAAGCACGGTCCATCCGGCGGCTGCGGGCCAGCTCGCGGGGGTCAACGGCGTCCGCGCGGTGGAGCCGCTGCAGCACCGCTTCGCCTACATCGGCACGGATCTGCAGGATCTCTACGGGGTGCGTCCGGATCACATCCGCGACGCCACCGCCCTGCAGGACGCCTACTTCACCGGCGGCTCGGCGGCCGCCCTCATGCACACGCTCGCCACCCAGCCCAGCTCGATCCTGGTTTCCGCCGAGACGGTCAAGGACTACCAACTGCGACCGGGCGACCTGGTCAAGCTGCGCCTGATCGACTCACGGACCAGGCAACCGCGCCTGGTGGAATTCCACTATGTCGGTGTCGTCACCGAGTTTCCGACCGCGCCCAAGGACAGCTTCTTCGTCGCCAACGCGAGCTACGTCGCCCAGCAGACAGGCACGGATGCAGTCGGTGCCTTCCTGGTCGATACCGGCGGGAAGCATACGACCTCGGTCGTGCATCGCATCCAGTCCCTGCTCGGGCCGGCGGCCACCGTCACCGATATTGCGACAGTGCGCAAGAACGTCGGATCCAGCCTGACGTCGGTCGACCTGGGTGGGCTCACCCGCGTCGAGTTGACGTTCGCGCTGCTGCTCGCTGCCGCGGCCGGCGGCCTGGTGCTCGCCCTCGGCCTGACCGAGCGGCGACGCAGCTTCGCGATCGCCACCGCACTCGGGGCCAAGGCACGCCACCTGCGGGCCATGATCGTCAGTGAAGCGGCCGTGCTCGCCGTGTTTGGCCTCACCGCCGGTAGCGTGATCGGCTGGCTCCTGTCGCATATGCTGGTCAAGGTGCTCACCGGCGTCTTCGACCCGCCGCCATCGGTCATCGCGGTGCCGTGGGCCTACTTGAGCTCGGTTGCTGGCATCGCCATCGCAGCGTTCGGGTTGGCCAGCATCGCGGCGGTCCGCGCAGCGCGACGGCCGGCGGTCAGCGTGTTGCGGGACCTGTAGTCGAGGCATCCAGTCGGTAGCCCCGGCCCCGTAGGGTCACGATCTCCGGAGCGGGTGTGCCGCAGGCGCGTGCCGCGTCGGCAAGCTTTCGGCGCAGCGCCGACAGATGCACATCGAGGGTCTTCGTCGAGCCGAACCAGTTCTCATCCCAGACATCCGACATCAGGTCGGTGCGGCTCACCGCGGCGCCCGCGTCCGAGGCCAGCCGGACCAGCAGGTCGAATTCCTTGGCCCGCACGGCGATCTCGCTCCCGGCCAGCCACACCCGGCGGGCCGACGTGTCGACCTCGAGGTCACCGACCCGGAGCACCGGGTTGCCGGGGCTCGCCGCTCCGCGCCGCAGATGGGCGCGTACTCGGGCCATCAGTTCGGCCAGCCGGAACGGCTTGGTCAGGTAGTCGTCGGCCCCCGCCTCCAGGCCGAGCACCACGTCGATCTCCTCGTCGCGGGCGGTCAATATGACGACGACGCAGGCGGGCTGGGCGGCGCGGATCCGACGGCACAGGTCAGTGCCGTCGACGTCCGGCAAGCCCAGATCCACGAGCGCGAGAGCGAACTCCTCGCGCCGGAGCGCAGTGGTCGCGTCGCGGCCGGTATGCGCCCAGATGACGTCGTGGCCGTTCCCCGTGAGACCGGCCTGCACGGCTCGGCCGATGGCCTGGTCGTCCTCGACGAGGAGCAGGTGCGCCATCGGATGACCATAGAGCCCGCCGGGCGACGCCGTGCCGCGCGGCCAGCGGTGCAAGGATGAACCTGCCCGCCCGACGCGGGCACGTCACAACGAGGTGACCTGGACATGACCGACACCCGCCCGGGTACTGAGATCGCCAGCGGCGTCGATACCGACGTCTTCGCACGGCGATACCTCGCGCATGCCGGCAGTCAGCTGCCCGGCCGCGCCGGCAGTGCGCTGGCGTCGCTCGCCGAGCTCAGCCTCGGCTTCGGTGCGGTGCGCACCGCGAAGCAGATCTTGATCCGCCTCCACGACATCGATGCCGAGACGACGGCGATCGAGGTGATCACGGCGGACGCGCCCTACCTGGTCGACTCGATCCGCGCCGAGCTCGAGCGCTGCGGAAATCCCGTGGCGCGGGTACTGCACCCGCAACTGGTCGTGTCCCGCGACGGCGCCGGGCGGCTCACCGAGGTCTTCGACGTCGACGACAACGCCGACGTCCCCCCGGGCGCCACCGTCGAGTCGTGGATGCACATCGAGATCGACAGGCTGGACACGTCGGAGCATGAGCGGCTGGCGGGAGAGCTGCGGCGCGTGCTCGCCGACGTCCAGCACGCTGTCGCGGACGCACCCTCGATGTACACGCTGATCCGCCGGCTGGCCGACGAACTCGGCGCCGACCCCGGCGAGTTCGACCGGGAGACCAGCGAAGAGGCCGGCGAGCTGCTGCGCTGGCTGGCCGACGGCAACTACATGATCCTCGGCCATGCCGCGTACTCGGCAAACGACCTGGCCAGCCCGATAGCGCGGAAGGACGAGGACGCCGAGGGTGTGCTGCGCGGCGCCGCACGCATCTCCCCGCTGGAGCTGCTGCCCGCCTACCGCAGCGGCGCCCCGTTGGTGATCTTCAAGTCGCCGCTGGTATCGACGGTGCGCCGCTCGGTGCGCTACGACTGCGTCACCGTGGTGACGCCCGCGACCGGCCGTACCGCGCAGCTGATGCACGTCTTCCTCGGCCTGATCACCAACGTCGAGGACGGCACAGTGGGGCGCGTCCCGGTCGTGCGGCGCCGGATCGCCGAGATCCTGCTGCGCTCGGGCGTGCGCGCCGACAGCCACACCGGCCGCCGCCTGCTTGCCGCGATACGCACCCTGCCGCGCGACGAGCTGCTCGAGGCGCCCACAGCCGATCTGCTCCGGCTGGCCCAGCTCGTCGTCGATCGCTCCGAGAACGGCACGGTCGGCGTGTTCGGCCGCATCCACCTCAACCGTGACTTCATCAGCGTGCTCGTCTACTTCCCCGCCGACCGGTTCGGCCCCGAGACCCGCCGGCGGGTGATGGCCGTCATCAGCAAGCACTGGCCGGGGGAGATCATCGGCCGCGACGACCGCATCGTCGAGCTGAACCTGGCGCGCATGCAGTTCCTGATCGCGGTACGCCCCGGCACCCAGCCGCCCTCGCCGGACCGCCCGTCCGTCGAGGCCGAGGTGGCCAAGGTGACGCGCCGCTGGAGCGACGACCTGTCCGATCTGCTCACCCTCGCGGTGGGTGAGGACGCCGCCGAGCGGGTGCTGCGCAAGTACGCGGGCGTGCTTCCCGAGGCGTACAAGGAGGACTTCGCGGCGATCGACGCGGCCCGGGACCTGGCCCGCCTGGAGGAGCTCCCTGCCGAGGACGGGCTGGCCTTCGACCTGTACGTGCCCGACGACAGCGACGGCGCCGACCGCCGCCTGAAGGTTTTCCGCACCGGCCAGTCGGTGTCGCTGGCCCGTGCGCTGCCGATCTTCACGCAGATGGGGATAGAGGTCCTCGACGAGCGGCCCTACCAGTTCGAGCTCGCCGACGGCCTGGACGTGTGGATCTACGACTTCGGTCTGCGCCTGCCCGCCGGCATCGAATTCGACGCCCTGCGCGCCGGGCACGTCATCGAGGCGCTGGGGTTGCTGTGGCGCGAGCAGATCGAGCAGGACGGTTTCAACGCCCTCGTCGTGCGCACCGGCATGACGTGGTGGCAGGCCAACGTGCTGCGGGCCTACGCGAAGTACCTGCGCCAGGCCGGCACCACCTTCAGCCAGGGTTACATCGAGCAGGCGCTCGTCGACAATCCCTCGATCGCCCTGGCGCTCGTCGCCCTGTTCGAGTCGCGCTTCGACCCAGAGCGCGAGGGCGAAGCCCCGGTCGGCGACGGCGTGACGAGCATGGTCGACGCCATCGAGGCCAAGCTCGCCGAAGTGGCCAGCCTCGACCAGGACCGCATCCTGCGCTCGCTGCTCGGCGTGGTCGGCGCGACGCTGCGCACCAACGCCTACCGCACGGACACCGACGGCAACCGCCGCACCGCCTTCGCCGTGAAGCTCGACCCGCGCCGCATCGCCGACCTGCCCGAACCCCGCCCGCGCTTCGAGATCTGGGTCTACTCGCCGCGCGTCGAGGGCGTCCACCTGCGCTTCGGCGCCGTCGCACGCGGCGGGCTGCGCTGGTCGGACCGGCGGGAGGACTTCCGCACCGAGATCCTCGGCCTGGTCAAGGCGCAGATGGTGAAGAACGCGGTCATCGTGCCTACTGGGGCGAAGGGCGGCTTCGTCGTCAAGGGGCTGGGCGACACCGCCACGGGGCAGCTCTCAGCTCGCAAACTGCTCGGCGGTGCTGGACTACCCGCTCGCACGCTGCCCGCGGAGGACCGCGACGCCTTGTTGGCCGAGGGCATCGAGTGCTACCGCACGTTCATCTCCTGCCTGCTCGACCTCACCGACAACTACGAGACCGACCCCGATGGGGTGCAGCGCATCGCGGTGCCGCCGCAGACCCGCCGCTACGACGGTGACGACCCTTACCTCGTCGTCGCCGCCGACAAGGGCACCGCGAAGTTCAGCGACATCGCCAACGGCATCGCCATCGACTACGGCTTCTGGCTGGGCGACGCGTTCGCCTCCGGCGGCTCGGTGGGCTATGACCACAAGGCGATGGGCATCACCGCACGCGGGGCGTGGGAGTCGGTGAAGTACCACTTCCGCGAGCTGGGCCTGGACACCCAGTCCCAGGACTTCACCGTCGTCGGCATCGGCGACATGTCCGGGGACGTGTTCGGCAACGGGATGCTGCTCTCCGAGCACATCCGGCTCGTCGCAGCATTCGACCACCGTCACATCTTCCTCGACCCGGACCCGCAGGCCGCGAGCAGTTACGCCGAGCGGCGCCGGATGTTCGAGCTGCCGCGCTCGTCGTGGGGCGAGTACGACACGTCGCTCCTCTCCGCCGGCGGCGGCATCTACCCGCGCACCCTGAAGTCGATCCCGATCAGCCCGCAGGTGGCTGCTGTGCTCGCCACACCTGAGGGCACGCTCCGCCTGACACCCACCGAGTTGATCCATGCGATCCTGCTCGCGCCCGTCGACCTGCTGTGGAACGGCGGCATCGGCACCTACGTCAAGGCCTCCGGCGAGCCGCAGAGCGCTGCCGGCGACAAGGCCAACGACGCCCTGCGCGCCGACGGGCTCGATCTGCGGGCCCGTGTTGTCGGCGAGGGGGGCAACCTCGGTCTCACCCAGCTGGGACGCATCGAGTACGCGCGCAACGGTGGGCGGATCAACACCGACGCGATCGACAACTCGGCCGGCGTCGACACCTCCGACCACGAGGTCAACCTGAAGATCCTGCTCGACCGGTCGGTGGCGTCGGGCGCGATCGCGCAGACCGAGCGCAACGCCCTGCTCGCCTCGGTCACCGACGATGTCGCGGCCCTCGTCCTGCGCGACAACTACGAGCAGAACGTGCTGCTCGGGATGGCCCGGAGGCTGAGCCCGGCGCTGATCAGCGTGCACCAGCGGTTCATCCAGGAGTTGGAGAAGGCCGGCGAGCTGGACCGTGACATCGAGTACCTGCCCTCGAACAAGCAGATCGAGCAGCGCGAGGCCGAGAGCGTCGGGCTGTCCTCCCCCGAGAACGCCGTGCTCGTCGCCTACTCGAAGATGACCCTCACCCAGCACATCGAGGACTCCACCCTGCCGGACGAGCCGTGGTTCCAGCACGCGCTCATCGACTACTTCCCGCCGGCGATCGCCGAGCGCTTCGCCGCTGACCTGGCCAATCACCCGCTGCACCGGGAGATCATCACGACCGTCGTCGTCAACGACATGATCAATCGCGGCGGCACCACGTTCGTGCACCGCGCGATCGAGGAGACCGGCGCCGATATCGCACAGATCACCCGGGCCTACGGCATCGTGCGCGAGGTGTTCGCCCTGCCCGCGCTGTGGGCCGACATCGAGGCTCTCGACAACCTGGTGCCTACCGACGCCCAGCACGCCGGGTACCAGGAGATTCGCCGGCTCATCGATCGGGCCACCCGCTGGCTCGTCGACGTGCGATTTCCCCTCACCGACGTGGCCGGCGAGATCGAGCGGTTCGCGCCGACGATGGTCGCGATGAGCTCGCGCATTACCGGCCTGCTGCGGGGCGTGGAGCTGGCCAACCTCGATGCCGAGGTCGACCGCCTGGTCGGCCTGGGCCTGCCCCGCGAGCTCGCAGTGCGGCTGGGCGAACTGCTCAACGCTTTCCTGCTGCTCGACGTCGTCGAGATCGCCAACGCCAGCGAGCACTCCGCCGAGCAGATCGCGGAACTGCACTTCAGCCTGTCGGCGCAGTTCAGTGTGGACGATCTGCTGACCGCGATCACGTTGCTGCCCCGCGATGACCGGTGGTCGACGTTGGCGCGTGCCGCGGTGCGCCATGACGTGTACGCCGCGTTGTCTTCGATCACGTCGGCGGTCCTGCGCAGCACCGACGACGCGCTGTCCGGCGAGGAGCGGATCGCGGCCTGGATGCAGGCCAACGCCGAGCGGGTGGAACGGGCCCGTGCGACGGTCCAGGCCGCATTGAGCCGCGAGGTCGTCGATCTGGCGACCCTTTCGGTGGCGCTGCGCGTGATGCGCGGGCTGCCGGGCTGAGGGCCCGCGGCTCAGGGGGTTGCGTGATCTGAGCGCCGGATGGGCACGTGCGCCCAGACCGTCTTGCCGTGGGCGGCCAGTTCGACACCCCAGTCGTCGGACATGGCGTCGACGATCCGCAAGCCGCGTCCCTCGGTCTCGTGCCCGGCGGCGGCTCGGGGACTGGGTGGTGTGTCGCTCGGGTCACCGACGCTCACCCGCACGCCGGACGTATCGACGTCCCAGCTCACATCGAGCGTGCCCGATTCGGACGCGCGGGTGTGGCGCACGGCATTGCCGACGAGCTCGCTGGCCACCAGGACGGCGTCGTCGATGGCCTCGGACGGCAGGTCGTAGCGGGCTAGATCGCAGGCGAGCTGGTGCCGTACGAGCGCAGCACTGGCCGCGATGTGCTGCACCGACATCGCACCCCCCACGACCGGACTCCTCCCATTGGGCAACGTCATCCGAAGGGTTCCCGGTACACCGTTGTCCAAAACACACCCCATCGGACGAAGCGGTCAGCCCACCGCGCCGAGGTGGCGGATCACCTCGGCGGGTCGGTTGGTGATGATCGTGTCCACCCCCAGATCGAGTACGAACTGAACGTCCTCCGGCTCGTCTACCGTCCAGGCGAACACGCGGCGCCCCCGGGCATGTGCGCGGCCGACGTACTCCGGCAGCGCCCGCAGCATGCGCAGGCTGGGCCCGGCGATCGGGACGCCCGCTGGCAGCATGCCGTCGCGCCGCATGGGCAGCAGCCGATCCAGGAGCAGCACCGTCGGCACGTCGGGGGCGAGCAGCTTCACCCGCCGCAGCGCGGTCGGCGCGAAGCTCATGACGATCGCGCGGTTGGCCATGTCCGGGGGCCGGCGCAGGGACGGCTCCGCCCCGGGGTCCCCGGCCCAGCCGAAGCGGGCGAGCAGCGCCACCAGCTCCTTCTCGACCAGGCCCTGGTAGCGCGTCGGGTGCTTGGTCTCCACGAGCACCCGCACCGGCGCTGCGGCATCGTGGACGAGCTGCAGCAGCCGCTCCAGGGTGAGCACGCCGCCATCGGCCGCCAACCGGTCGGGCGCGACGCCGGCGAGATAAGGCGTGTCGGTCAGCAGCTGGTCGGCCGAGGTGGGCAGGTCGCTGCGCCAGGACGAGAAGTCCAGCGAGTTCAGCCCGTCCAGGTCGAGCTCGCTGACCACGCCGTGCCCGTCGGAGGTGCGGTTGACGGTGCGATCGTGCACGCACACCAGGTGCCCGTCGCGGGTCATGCGCACGTCGCACTCGAGCGCTTCGGCGCCGGACTCGATGGCGGTGACGTAGGCGTCCAGGGTGTGTTCGGCGATGCCGGAGGACGCGCCGCGGTGGGCGACCACCATGGGCCGGGTCGGCGGCTCCACCGCCCTGCGGTGCGAGCGTGGTCTCACGGGTCAATGGTGGCGTGTTCTGGCCCCGGGCGGGTGATGACGGGCCGATTCATTGTTCGATCCTCGTGGTCTGCCCGCGCACGTGCGGGCAATGGTGTCCAGCCCGGTCGTGACGCTTCCGAGCCGGGGCCATGACCTTGCGCATGCCAGCACCTATGCGGGCAGAGCACGAGGCATCAGAAAGGCGCTCTGGACATCGAAAGCGAGAGACCCAGCGGGCTTGGTGAGCTCATGCCACGTAAGGGGTGCCGCCGTCCGCGGTGACCATCGCACGGCCGGCCGTGGCCCAGGCGAGCATCCCGCCCTCGAGGTTCACCGCGTCGTAACCGTTGCGGTTGAGCCAGCCGGCTACCTGAGCCGAGCGGCCGCCCATCTTGCAGATGACGACGATCCTGCGCTCCGGGGTCAGCTGACCGGCGTCGCGGGCCAGCCGGTTCGGCACCTCGTTCATCGGCACGTGTACAGCACCATCGATGTGACCGGCGGCCCACTCGTCGTTCTCGCGGCAGTCCAGCAGTACGGCACTGGAGGGCATCTCCTCGACGCTCACCGCGGGCACCTCGAACGGATTCACGACCCGAGTCTAGTTGTCGCGCAACGCTAGCTGTCGGGCGAGAGGTAACGGTGGATCGTCGGGGCGATGAGCTCGACCAACTCGTCGTCGGTGGCCGAGGCGAGCGGCTCGATCTGCAGGATGGTCGCCCCGAGCACCAGCCCCAGCAGATGCGACATCGCCACGACCACCCGCAGCTTCGGTACGCCCAGCGCGGCGGCGGCACGTTCGAGCAGCACATTCTCGACCAGGTTGCGGAACATCGCCGCGCCCTGATCGGTGCTGGCTGCACTGCGCAGCACCGCCTGCAGTGGCTGCCCCGTCGCGGGCTCACGCCAGGTCGAGACGAAGAACCGCACCAGCCGTTCGGCGAACTGCTCGCGCGGGCCGGCAGCCAGGACGTTCACGATCGCCTCCGCGGGGTTGAGCGGCAGATTGAGCGCGGCCACGAACAGACGTTCCTTCGTGGCGAAGTAGTGGTGCACGAGCGCCGCATTGACCCCCGCCGAGGCCGCGACGGCGCGGATCGTCGTGGCCTGGAAGCCGCGCTCGGCGAACAGTTCTCGGGCCGCCGCGAGGATGGCGTCCGGGGTGTTCGTCGGGCCGGGCCGTCGGCCGGCGCGCGCCATGGCCACCCCCTCTTGACAGGTTCCGCGGAGAGTCTACATTTAATCGTATGGTTAATTCTGTTCTGGAGGTTCGCGGGCTACGCGTCGCGCGAGCAGGCAACGAGATCTTGCGAGGTCTCGATTTCGGCACGGCCGCAGGTCAGATCACCGGACTGCTCGGTCCGAGCGGCTGCGGCAAGACGACCCTGATGCGGGCAGTCGTCGGCACCCAAGCGATCACCAGTGGCTCGATCAGCGTTCTCGGCCGGCCCGCCGGCCATCCCGCTCTGCGCACCGAGGTCGGCTACGCCTCGCAGTCCGCGTCGGTGTACGACGACCTCACCGTCGCGGAGAATCTGCGCTACTTCGCGGTGGCGCTACGCGCGGGCGCCGACGTGCAACGTGTCATGGAGCAGGTCGAGCTCACTGACTACAGCGCCAGGCTGACCGGCAGCCTGTCCGGCGGTCAACGCTCCCGGGTCAGCCTGGCCATCGCGATGTTGGGCACCCCGCGCCTGCTCGTGCTGGACGAGCCGACCGTCGGGTTGGATCCGGTCCTGCGCGAGGAGCTCTGGTCGTTGTTCCACGACTTGAGCGCCGCGGGCGTGACGCTGCTCATCTCCAGCCACGTCATGGAGGAGGCCGGTCGCTGCGACGAACTGCTGTTGATGCGCGACGGCCGGCTGCTGACCCAGGACACGCCGGACGCGCTCAAGAAGCGCACCGGCACTGACACTCTCGACGACGCATTCCTGCGCCTGGTCTCGGACGAGGAGGCGGCATGAACCCGGCGATGACGCTGGCCACGGCCCGGCGGGTGCTGCTCCAGCTGCGCCATGACCCCCGCACGGTGGCGCTGATGGTCGCCGTCCCGTCACTGCTCATGGTGCTGCTGCGCTACGTGTTCGACTCGGCGGCGGTCTTCAGCCGGCTCGCACCGGCGCTGCTCGGCTTCTTCCCGTTCCTCTTGATGTTCCTGGTCACCTCGATCACGACGCTGCGCGAGCGCACGTCGGGCACCCTCGAGCGCCTCATGACCACGCCGATGGCCAAGCTGGATCTGCTCGCCGGATACGCCTTGGCCTTCTCGCTGGTCTCCGTCGTCCAGGTCGCGGCCGCCGTGACCGTCTCGCTATGGCTCGGGCTGGATCTGGCCGGATCGGTGTGGTGGCTGCTGCTCGTCGGGGCGCTCGACGCCCTGCTGGGCGTGGCGCTGGGCCTGCTCGCCAGCGCCTTCGCCCGGACCGAGTTCCAGGCCGTGCAGTTCATGCCCGTCGTCGTGCTGCCGCAGCTGCTGCTGTGCGGGCTGTTCCATCCCCGCGCGGAGATGGCCACCGTGCTGCGGTGGGCGTCGGACGTGATGCCGTTGTCATATGCAGTGAGCGCATTGCAGCGGGTTGCCGCCTCGCCCACGATCGGTACCACCTATCTGCGCGACGTCGCAGTCGTAGGTTGCTGTGCGGTGCTGGCGCTTGCGCTGGCGGCGGCGACGCTGCGTCGCACGCAGAAGTAGGGCACTCACCGGCGTTCGCGCTACTTCAGCAACCGTGACAGCCGCCGGTCCGCGAGCTCGCGCCCCTCGGTCTGACACGTCGGGCAGTACTGGAACGCGCGGTCGGCGAAGGACACCTCGCGCACGGTGTCGCCGCACACCGGGCATGGCAGGCCGGCCCGCCCGTGCACCTGCAACCCACTGCGCTTCTCGCCCTTCAGTTTCGCGGCCTGCTGACCGACCGATCGGCCCACCGCGTCGCGGAGTTCGGACTGGATCGCCGCCTGCAGGGCCGCGACCTCGGACTCGGTCAACTTCGCGGCGATCTTGAAAGGGGACAGCCGCGCGGTGTGCAGGATCTCGTCGGAATAGGCGTTGCCGATGCCGGCCAGGACGGTCTGGTCGGTCAGCGCACGCTTGACCTGCGAACGCTGTGCGCCGAGCAGTTCGCCGAGCTCGGTGGTGCTCACGGCGAGTGCGTCGGGGCCGAGGCGGGCGATGCCAGGCACGTCCAACGGGTCGTGGACGAGATACACGGCGAGGCGCTTCTGCGTCCCGGCCTCGGTCAGGTCGAATCCGCTCACCGGACCGTCGGGAAACTCCGGCGCGAGATGCAGGCGCAAGGCAAGCGGGCCCCGGCCGGGCTTGGGGGGCGCCGGCGGCAGGGAGTCGCGCCATTGCAGCCAACCGCCCCGGGCCAGGTGGGTGATCAGGTGCAGGCCGTCGAGGTCGAGGTCGAGGAACTTGCCGTGCCGGGCGGCGCCGGTGACCAGCGCGCCGCTGATTGCCGCCAGTGGCGGGTCGAACGTCTTGACCGCGCTGAACGCCGCGACGTCTGCGCGAATGACCGCCCGCCCCACCGCACGATCACGCAGGAACGAGGCGAGGGCCTCCACCTCCGGAAGCTCCGGCATGGCCGAAGCCTACGTGTACGTGCGGCGGCCGATCCTGGAGCTGGCGGTGGGAATCAGTCCGCCGACGGCAGCGACCCCTCGGGGAACGCCACGCCGGTGCTGCTGTGGCAGCGATATCCGTTCGGATTCTTTGCCAGGTACTGCTGGTGGTAACCCTCGGCGTAGAAGAACTCGTCGGCCGGCGCGATCTCGGTCGTGGCCGGTCCGTAGCCCGCTGCCTCGAGCTTGACCGAGTACGCGGCCTTCGCCGCCTCGGCGAGCTCGCGCTGCGACTCGTCGGTGTAGTAGATCGCCGAGCGGTACTGGGTGCCGATGTCGTTGCCCTGGCGCATCCCTTGCGTCGGGTCGTGCGTTTCGAAGAACAGCCGCAGCAGCTGCGCGAAACTGCTCACCGCCGGGTCGAACACGACGAGCACCGCTTCGGTGTGCCCGGTCATCCCCGAGCACACCTCTTCGTAGCTGGGATGCTGGGTCAGGCCGCCGGCGTAGCCGACCGCCGTGGTCCACACCCCCTCCGTCTGCCAGAAGATCTCTTCAGTTCCCCAGAAACAACCCGAGCCGAAGACCACCGTCTGCAGCCCCTCAGGGAACGGCGGCGTGATCGTCCGTCCGCTGAGGAAGTGGGTGGCCGGGACGGCGTAGTCGTAGTGGTCGCGCCCGCGCAGTGCGCGCTCGGGGGTGACGAGATCGGTCTTGTGCCGGGAGAACAACATGCGTCCCAGGCTACGAGCCGGACACATCAGCTGCCACCGTGACGCAGGGCGTGTCCCGAGGACGTAACCTTTCAAGCATGACGCAGTGGGGCCTCGACACCCTCTTCAATCCGGCCAAACGGCACATGGACGAAGAGAAGCGGCGCCTGCAGTCGACCCGTGAGGAGATCGGCGACAGCTCCGGCGGCAAGCGCATCGACCTGGAGTCGGGCAAGGTGACGATCAGCCGCGGCCAGCCCAAGGGCGGACCCGACGAGGCGGACGGCGGGTCCGACCAGGCCGAGACGGCGGACGGCGGGTCCGACCAGGCCGAGACGGCGGACCTGCTCGACGGCGCGGCGGCCGAGCCAACAGAGGGCACCATCGCGGGAGCGAGCACCACCAAGGGCGCTGACGAGCCGGAGCCTTCCTGAGCCGCAGATGGGCGAACCCCGGCGGATCAGGGGATCCGCCGGGGCCTCATCCGGCATCGGCGATGCTCCGGTGCGCGGTGCGATCACCGAAAATGCCCGCCGACCCACCGGATCCATCCGGCGGGACGGGGGTCCACTGCCGGCGTATCCGATGGTCCTGCTGCACGCGGCCAGCGGGCGGCTTCACTACCTGCGGCAGAGCAGGGGGACTGTGCAGCAGATGACTGTCCTGAAGTCGTTCTCTAGCATTGTGCGCACACAACATGACGTGTGGTTCTAGTGAAGTCAAGTCCGGAAGAGGATTGTCCTACTTCGCGGCGTGTCGCGGTCCCCAGCACGGCACCGCCGCCCGTGTGGTTACTCGCCGGGAGCCGTCCCCGGGTCCCAGCCCCCTCCGTGGGTGCGCTGGATGAGGTCACTGAGCACTGGGCCCACGACCTGCGGGAACCCGACCACCTGGATGGCGATGCTGAACCGGTCGCTGGATACCGCGCTGGCAGGATCGCCCGGATCGAGCATCATGTGCTCGCTCAACGTCAGTACCTGGAAGGGCAGCCCGCGCGCGTTGAGGAACTCGCTCACCGCGCCGACCTCCTTCTCGTCGACCGTCTGCAGGAACACCTGGCCGTTGAGCCACCCCGTCATCTCCATGGCTGCATCCTCGCCTACCCGCCAAGCGGCCCGCCCTACTACCGCAGGCACGGCAGCAGGGCGAGCCGGGCTCGGCACTAGGGGGTGATGTCGACGACTTGCGGGTCGTGGTCGCTCGTCTGGTTCGTGAACTCGGCATTGACGTGGACCACCTGGTAGTGCACGCCGCGCACGCCTTTCGTGACCAGGATGTGGTCGAGCACCTGCGAGACGCCGTTGAACACGTACGAGTACTGCTGATTCACCGGGAGGGTGCTGATCAGGTCCGTCAGGATGGACGGCCCGGTGCCGTCGGCCGTCCCGGTGCGCAGGGCGATCACCGGTGCGCTGAACGGGAAGTCGTTCAGGTCACCGGCCACCACGACCTGGGCCTTCTTGTCCACGGCCAGCAGCTTGCTGACGAAGTCGTGCAGTACCTGCGCCTGACCCGAGCGCTGGACCTGGGAGGACTGCTCCGGGAACTGGAACCGCCCGTCCGCACTCTGGTCGCCACCCTTGGAGTCGAAGTGGTTGGCGATGACGAAGACATCCTGCCCGCCGAAGCGGAACTGGCCCGCCAGCGGCTTGCGGCTGTTGTTCCACACCGGGTTGGTCGGGTCGACACGGCCCGGCGAAAGGGTCAGGGCCGGCTTGCCGTGGCTCTTCACCACAGCCGTGGCCGTGGTCGAGCGGTTCACCGTCGTGGCACCCGCGTCGACGAAGGACACCCGCGCGGGGTTGAACAGGAACGCCACGCGGATGTTGCCGCCCGGCTGGCCGCCGTCCTTGTCGTTTACGGGGTCGACGGTCCGCACGCTGTACGCGGGACCGCCCGCCGCGCTGATTGCTGCCGTCAGCTTGGCCAACGTCACGTCGGCGGCGACGACGCCGTCGTCGGTGGCGCCGGTGTTGTCCTGGATCTCCTCGAGGCTCACAATGTCCGGGCTGGCCAGGTTGGTGACCACGCCCTGCCCGAGCGCTTGGTACTTCGTGTCGGGGTCACCGGGTGCGAGGTTCTCGACGTTGTACGT
>QHCC01000064.1 GCA_003243915.1 Pseudonocardiales bacterium
TCGTAGTAGCCGGCCCGGTCGCAGCCCTCGTGCACCGTGTTGCCGAAGAGCCACGTCGGACGCAGCGCGTCATCGAGCGGGATCATCGGGGCCTGGCCGGTGGCCATGTAGAGCAGGTAGGTGAGGGTCTCGGAAAGGTTGTCGGGCTGGATCGGGCAACCGGGGACGCAGACGATCGGGATACCGGCCTTGGACTTCCACTCCCAGCCGAGGTAGTCGGGCACGCCCATCGCGCCGGTCGGGTTGCCGGCCATCGCGTGGATGCCACCGTACGTCGCGCAGGTACCCACGGCGACGATTGCGGTGGCCTTGGGGGCTAGCCTGTCGAGCCATTCGCTGGTCGTCATCGGCTGGCCGGTAGCCGGGTTGTTGCCGAAGCCGCACCAGTAACCCTCGTCGTGCAGGTTCTCGTTCGGGATCGAACCCTCGACCACCAGCACGAACGGGTCGAGCTCGCCGCGGTCGGCCTTGAAGAACCACTCGAGGAAGTCGTCGGCCCCGCCGTTGGGGCCACACTCGAAGTCGATCAGGGGCCAGTGCACGGCGATCTGGGGGAGCCCGGGCAAGGCGCCAAGCGCGATCTCTTCGATGCTGGGCTGCGTCGCCGCGGTGAGCGCGACCGAGTCGCCATCGCAGCTGAGCCCGGCGTTGATCCACAAAACGTGGATCAGGGTTTCTTCGGCTTTGATGCCAGCCTCGGTGAGCATATTTCCCCGCTCTTCCCGGGAACACGGGTCCCTGACCACCGGAATCGACTCTCGATCCACCTGCGTGGCCTAGGTCACTTCCTACGCCCGCGCAACAGTGGTGTCAAGATCGTTGGCGCAGCCGATCATGATCGTTGGTGGACCTGATCTTGTGGCGTGATTTCGCCGTTAAGCAGACTGGTGGAGCACAGAGAAATACAAGGACGTCCGAGCATTGTGCCAGCCATCGCACTAGATCAAATCGCCGCCGAAGATGGACGATTTCCTACCGTCGCGAGTAGCGTGCGAGCGAGCACACTCCGTCCGCGTAACCGCGCGGCAATGGTGCTGACACTTCGCGGTAAGCAGACTCCGGAAACGCGGCGCAGCCCGTCGACCGGATCGGATCCGGATCGGAGGGATTCACATGGGAAAACTCATCAAGTTGGCCGCGCTGGCGGGCGTCGCCGCGCTCGCGGTGCACTCGCTGCCCGACATCCAGCGGTATCTCAAGATTCGCGCGATGTGACGGCCGCCTGAGATGTGCTTGGGGCTGCCCGGCCGCGTCGTCGATGTCACGCCCGGCACAGATCTCGCCCGCGTCGACGTCGCCGGCATTGTTCGCGACATCGATCTAGGACTGCTCGACGGGCCGTTCGTGCCAGGTGACTACGTCCTCATCCACAGTGGCTTTGCCCTGGAGCGGATGACGACGGAGGAGGCCCGGGACGCACTGGACGTCTTCGCCGGCGGGTCCGTGGTGGGTCGGGACGAAACCTCGGAGGGAACGACCCCATGACGACGGTGCTCGCCCCGGAGACCAGGAACATCCCAGGCCCGACGCTGTTCGTGCGCTATGCGTTCCCGCCGAACTATCACGGCGCGTGCGGCCCGCCCGACTCGCAGGCGCTGTTCCAGTACGGCGCGACGACGACCGTTGACGACGGCCTGCGCGATCTGGCACGCCAGTTCGCGGGGGCGTGGCCCTACCTGGAGCTGATCGCGAACGCCACCGGCGTCGCGGACCCCCTCGACCGGCGCGTCGTCGAGGCGTACTGGGTCGGTAACTCCCTGCTGGATCGGGTCGGTGTGCGGCCGCTCGGCGAGTCGATGGAGGACCGGTTCCGCAGCAAGACCGGGCTGCAATTCGGGCGAGTCGCCGACTCCGTGCTCGCCGGCGGAATGCCGCACCACAGTTATCACGTGTTCTGCATCTACCCGTGGGTCGGGTTGCTCGGCGATGACCGCCGCTACGAGCAGGCCCTCATGGTCCTGGACCGTTGCCGGATCCGGTGGGGTCAGGTCCGGCAGGTGCGGGCCGATCAACTGATGGTGGAGTCCCAACCGCTGCTGTTCGAGCAAGGCCGGCTGCTGCTCGGGCCGCCGACGGTGGAGACGGTCGAGCGCACGCTGGACGGTGTGGGTCTGGTACCGGAGTTCCACGTCGGGGACTGGGTCTCCATGCATTGGGAATGGGTCTGTGACCGGTTGGGGGCGCGGCAGCTGGCGGCACTGCGTCACTACACCCGGGTGCATCTCGACGTGGTCAACGATCGCCTCGATCACTCCGGCGCCATCATCGCTCTCGGCTGAGGCAGCTCCTCCGCCGGGCCGGGGGTGGGGACGTCGATGACCCAGCCTCGTGCCAGCGCCCACGACAGCGTCTGGCCCACACCGTGGTGCGGTGCGCCGGGCAGTTGCAGCAGGATCGGCCCGGCCGGCGTCGTGACGCGGTACTCGGTGAGCGGTCCGCGGAACCCGACCGCCGTGATCCGCCCGCGCAGCGGGCCGCCCTCGCGCGCCCAGTCCGGGCGCACCAGCAGCTCCCGCGGCCGCGGCGCCGCGGCGCAGGCCGGGCCGCCGGCGACGGCGACCGGGCCGGCGCCCAGGTCGACCGACAGCATGCCGTCACTGCCCACACCGACGACGGCTTTGAGCACCGAGCACGGTCCGGTCAGCACCGCGGCGGCCACGCTGACCGGCTGGCCGTACACCGTCTGCGGGGTGTCGATCTGAATCAGCCGGCCATCGACGATGAGGGCGACTCGGTCGGCCAGGGCCAGCGCCTCGGCGGCGTCGTGCGTGGCGTAGACGACCGCCGCGCCGGTGTCTCGCTGGCGAGCCAGCACCGATTCTTGGAATGCTGCCCGCAGGTGGGTGTCCAGGTGCGCGGTCGGTTCGTCGAGCAGGTAGAGCCGAGCGTCACGCGCGAGCGCACGCGCCAAGCCGACTCGCTGCTGCTCGCCGCCGGACAACTGGGCGGGGCGCCGGGCGGCCAGGTGCTCGATGCCCAGGCGGGCGAGCAGGGTGCGCGCGGTGGCGGCGGCCTCGCGCCGCGGGCGCTTCGCGCGCCGCAGCGGATAGGCGACCGTGTCGAGCACCGACAGATGCGGCCACAAGGCAAAATTCTGGAACACCATGCCGACGTCGCGGCGCTCGGGCGGCATGCTGTGGCCGGCCGAGGCCACCCGCTGGCCGGCCACCCAGATCTCGCCCCGTGACGGAGGCACCAGACCGGCCACCGCGTGCAGCAGAGTCGACTTGCCCGACCCCGAGGCGCCTAGCAGCGCCACGACTTCGCCCCGGGCAATGGTGAGGTCGACGTCGGCCAGCGCCGCTGCACCCCCGTAGTCGACGCAGACGCCTCGGCAGCGCAGCGCGTCAGCGTCCCGCCCGTCTGCTGGGTCGGACTCAGCGCGCACCTGCCACCGCCAGCCCAGGTACCGGCAGGGCAACGCGCTCCGCCACCCGCCCCACGCGCCTGCTCGCCATGACGCGCAGCGATACCCAGGCGGGCACCGCTCCGAGCAGCAAGATCGCCGTCAGGACCACTGACAGGGCCGCCGTCGTCCCGACGTCGCCGACCTCCTGGCGGTTCAGCACCGCCACCGCCAGCGTCTGGTTCCCGAACGAGTACAGCAGGCTCGACATGGTGACCTCGTGCAGCGCGGTGAGGAAGATGAGGACCCAAGCGCCGAGCAGTGCCGGCGCGAGCGAGGGCAGCCAGATCGTGGCCACGGTCACGCCCGGTCGCGCGCCGCTGGTGCGGGCGGCCTGCCACTCGGCGGGCGGAACGCGGTCGACGGCTCCGGACAGCGTCCGGTGTGCGAGGGCCCAGAACTTGGCGAGGTAGGCCAGCAGGATCAGCGCCAGACTGCCCCCGAACCACCGCCCGTAGGCGATGAGAAGGCCGACCGCGAGCGCCGATCCCGGGATGGCGAAGGTCACGATGGCCAGCGTGCCCAGCGCCCGTCCCGCTCGGCGGCGCTCCAGCACGGCGATGAGCAGCCCGAATGCGATGAGGACGAACGCGGCCAGGCCCGCGAGCTGGACGCTGTTCCAGAGGGCGTCGAGCGTGGGCCCGTCCAGGGCAGCGCGGAAGTTGTCAAGCGTCCAGTTCGACGGCGTTGGGCGCACGCCGATGGCTCTGGTGATCGCCGCCGAGACGAGCGCCACGGCCGGTAGGCCAACCGCGAGGATCGTGTAGCCGGCGATGGCCAGGGCGGGGGCGACCGCCCGCCAGCTGCGTCCGGCCGCCAGGACGGCACCCGCCGGCTGGGCGGTGCGGGCCGCACGCAGCCGTGGCCCCAGCAGGAGGTCCGAGGGCAACAGCACCACGGCGGCGATGACCACCAGACCGAGGGAGAGGGTGACGGCGTCGAGGAACGAGTCCGGATCGCTGGCCAGGGTGAGGTCGGAGTAGATCCGGGTGGTGAGGGTGGCGAAACCACTCGGCGCGCCCAACACCTGTGGTACCGCGAAGCTCTCCAGGGTGGCGACGAAGGTCAGCACCACCTCGGCCGCGAGCACCGGGCGCAGCAGGGGCAACGTCACCGTTCGCAACGTGGTCCACGCACCGGCGCCGCAAAGGTGTGCGGCGCGTTCCAGCTCCGGTTGGGCGCGGGTGGCCAGGCCGACCGTGGTGAGCAGGTAGCAGATCGGCGCCGCGTCGACCACCAGGACGATCGCGATCCCGACCGGCCCGTTGAGCCCCGTCCAGCGAATTCCGAGCACGTCGTCGGTGAAGCCGGCCCGTCCGTAGGCCTGCGTCCAGCTGTAGCCCAGGACGAATTGCGGCACTATCAGTGGCAGCACAACCGCGACCCGGAGCAGGGTGCGGCCCGATACGTCGCTCCGTCGCAGGAACAACGCCATCGCCGAGCCGAGCGGGACCGCCACCAGCGGGACCACGCACGCGAGCAATATCGTGTGCAGCGCGGCAGTGCCCAGGCCGGGGGCCCGCAGCACCCGCGTGATCGAGGAGCCGCCGTCCTCGAAGATGATCTGCCCGAGCTTGATGACGGGAATGACGACGAGCCCGAGGCTGGCCACACAAGCCGTGACGGTGGCCACCACCAGCAGGCTGCGATCACCCGTCCTCAGTGGCCCCAGCACCTGCGCTCAGCTGCCGAATATGGCGACGTAGTCGGCCAGGGTCGACTTGGAGTGCGTGGACAGCGCCGCCCAGTCGGGCCCCGCGGTCGGGCTTCCTGGGGGGATCGGTGGCCCACCGAGACCCCCGATGGGCACGTAGGTGCCCTTGCCGGCCATCAGCAGCTGCCCGGCGCGACTGGCCGCGTACGCGGCAAACTGCGCGGCCAGCGGTGACGCGTGCTTCCTAGTCGTCAGGCCGATCGGTGCCGGGATCGCTATACCGCCGGGCTGCGGCCAGACGACCGTGATCGGCGATCCCTTCTTCTGGTCGGCGTAGGCGGCGTTGGCCAGGGTTGCCCCCGCTGTGTAGGTGCCCCGTTCGACTCCGGTCAGGACGTCGGCGGGAGCCTGGACCTGTACTGCACCGTTCTTTTTCAGGTCCTGGTAGTACCCGGTGCCGTACCCGTCGGCCGAGCTGAGATAGCCGAGCATGCCGAGTGCGGACGCCGCGAAGCTCGGGCTGGGCACCGCGACCTTGCCCTTGTATTCGGCATTGGTCAGATCGGCCCACGCGGCCGGCTTGGGCGCGCCCTTGCGCACGACGATGACCATGTAGAGCAGGTCGACCGCGGTGAAGTCCGCGGTGCGGTAGGCGCTCGGGATCTCTGCGGCATTCGGCGGGCTCCAGGCGCGCAGCAGCTTCTGCTTGTCGTAGTTGTACATCGTGAGCGGATCGCAGCCCCAGATGACGTCGGCCTGGATTCCCCCGGAACGAAGGTCAGCGGCCACCCGCGCGTTGAGCTGTCCGGTCGGTGCCCGGAACACGTTGACCTTCGTGCCGGAGTGCTTGGCTTGGAAGGCCTTGACGACGGCCTGCTCGATGTTCTCACTCGCGCAGGTGTACAGCGTCATCGACTTGGCCGAGCCGCCCGAGCTGGCCTTGCTGCTGCAGCCTGCGGTGAGCCCGGCCAGCAAGGACGTGGCGAGGATGATCCGGGATACGGGCACGATCATCAGGCGCTCCTTTGGACGGCCAGCTGCCTCACGGCGTGCTGGGCTGCCCGTCCAGTCTGAGGTGTGAGCCGCGGTCGGGAACGTCCGCGCCCAAGATCAACGAGTGCGCACCGGCCGCGTCGTCGGCGGGCGCCGGGGGGTCGGCGGCGCGTCGCGGCTGCGGCGCGGGTGGCTGATCCGGTTCCCATCGGTGAGGATCGTCGGTGAGTCCGACGAGATAGGTGACCGTGCAGTCCAGCGCCTGCGCGAGCGCGGGAAGTTTCGCCACCTCCAGGCCCGCTCCGTGCTCGAGGCTGGACAGCGAGCGATTGGTCGTACGCAACCCGTGGCGAGCCAGCCGGGTGACGACCTGCTGTTGGGTCAGACCGAGATCGCTGCGGCGCTGGCGCAAACGCTGGGTAATGAGCAGCTGGCGACGTGGCCAGGTCTGGTCGAAGCCGATGCTCATTGGGCCGCCCCCGGGTTGAGGGCCCATTATTACCCTTCCTCAGATTCCGTCAATCCCGGAAAGTGTCCTAGGCCGGCGCGGCCGTGCCGTCGTCGGCCGGCAGGGACATGTCAGCCAGCGGGTAGATGTCGTAGCGCGCGAAATTGAAGATCGGGGCGCGGGCCAGCAGCCGCTCGAACTCCTCGTGCGAGCCGACCTGGTAGATCCAGGCGCCGCCGTGCGCGCCGACCACGTGATAGCGAACCAGGACCTTTCCCTCGGCCTCCAGCCGCGCACCGTATGCGGCCATCCGAGCCACGGCCTGGGCCATTTCGCGCGACAGCAGGCTCAGTTCCATCCGCCAGAGGACGAGGAATTTCACGGCGCTGTCACTGTACGGAGGCTGCCGGCTGCCGGGACCCGGCCAGTTGACTGCCCAGCCAGGCGCACCACGCGTCGACGCCGTCGCCGGTGCGGGCGCTGACGTCGATGGTCGTGACGGTGGGGTTGACCTTGCGCAGGTTGGCCCGGAACAGCTCCAGGTCGAAGTCAAGGTGCGGGAGCAGGTCGATCTTGTTGATCACTACGAGATCCGAGGAGCGGAACATGACCGGGTACTTCAGGGGCTTCTCCTCGCCCTCGGTGACGGAGTAGATCATCGCCCGGGCGTGCTCGCCGACATCGAACTCGGCCGGGCAGACCAGGTTGCCCACGTTCTCGATCAACACCAGATCCAGCTCGCTCAGCGGCAGGCGGGGCAGCGCCGAGCGCACCATGGGTGCGTCCAGGTGGCACTCGCCGCCGAACCCGTTGCCGGTGTTGACGAGCGTTATCTCGGCTCCGAACCCGGTCAGCCGATCGGCGTCCAGGCTGGTCTCGATGTCGCCCTCGATGACGCCTACCCGCACCGTGCCGGCCAGGCGGCGCAGGGTCTCGCGCAGCAGGGTCGTCTTGCCCGCGCCCGGTGAGGACATCAGGTTGACCGCGCACACGCCGTGGTGCAGCAGGTCGGCACGATTCGCTGCGGCGGTGCGGTCGTTCTCGTCGAAGATCCGCTCCAGCACCTCGATGCGCTCGCGGCCCGTCTCGTAGGCGGAGTGGTCGCCGAGATGCTCCTCGCGCCCGATGAGTCCTGCGCCGTCGCCATGTTGCGGGTCGTGGCGCGCTCCGTCGCCGAGATGCGAGTGCTCGTGCTCGGGTGTGCCGTCGTGGCCCTGCGGATGGTCGTGCTCGTGAGCGGTGCCGTCGTCATGCCGATGAAAGCGACCCATAGCAGCTCACACCTCCGCTAGCTCGAGTGCGGTGATCAGGAATTCCTCGCCGGCCACGACTTCGACGTCGGCGCTGTCACACGTGCCGCACAACATGATCGGGTAGTCCCCGAGATCGCTCAGCCCATCGCAGGTGCGGCACTTGATGCGGGCCTTGATGTTCTCGAGCTCGAGCCGCGATCCGTCCAGGGCGGTGTCGGCGCTCACGACCGTCCAGCAGTAGACCAGCGTGTCCGGGACGACCTGGCGCAGCTGGCCGACGCGGACATGAATCGTGTCGACCGGGCGGCCGTTCGCGCGGCGCGTCACGATCTCCGCGATGGACCCGCAGATCGACAGCTCATGCACGTCGGCCCCCGGACGCCCGGTGCGCAGCGGACAGATCCTGACAGGCCGGCTGGTGAGCGGATCGCCTGTCGCGGATCTCGTCGGTGAGTTTCACGCGGTCCCTCCTCTTGATCGCTCCAGTGAACACCGCTCCTGGGCCCGCGCGCGAGGGCGATCCAGTTTTCGCACGGCCTTAGGGTGATCGGGTGCGCGCTCTTCCCGGTGACGACCTGATCCCTGACGCGTCGTGGGTCATCGATCGCCGCCTCGTTCTCGACGCATCCCCGGCACGGATCTGGCCCTGGCTCGTCCAGCTCGGCAAGGCCCGCGGCGGGTGGTACCTGCCGCGCAGTGTCGAGCGGTTCTTGCCGGCCCGGCGCCGTGCCGCCCGCCGGATCCTGGCGCAGTTCCAGGACGTGAGCGTCGGTGACACGACACCTGATTGGGGGCCGGGCGACCCGGTGTTCCGCCTGGCGATCCTGCGGCCCCGCCAGACGCTGGTGTACCTGTCCCTGCGGGATCGCCACAACGCTCACCGATGGCCCGCCGACGGCCGGCGCGGGCCCGGTGTGCTGGCGCTCAGCTGGGCGTTGGTGCTCGACGGCGACGGTGACCGGACCACGTTGCAGATCCGATTGCGCGTCGCGCGGACCGGGTCACGGTGGTCCCCTGCGGTCCAGGCATTGGGTGGTTTCTTCGACTGGGTGACGATCCTCGCGCTGCACCGGGGCCTGCGCGAGCGGCTGGCCGAGCAGGCCGGCACCCCGCACTAGCGCAGCGGCCGCTGCACTGTGCTGCGCGGCCGTGGCAGGCTGAGCGGCGTGCCTGAGATCACTGTGCGGTTCTGGGCCGGCGCCCAGCGCGCCGCCGGGCACGCCGAGGAGTCGCTGTCGGTGGCCACGATCGGGGAGCTGCGCCAGGTACTCACCGCCCGCGAGGAGCTGAGCAAGATCTGCGGCGTCGCGTCCTTCCTCGTGGACGGGCGGCAGGCGGCGGACACCGCGCGCCTGGACCGCGGCGCGATCGTCGACGTCCTGCCCCCGTTCGCGGGCGGCGCAGCCCCGAATCGGCGACTCACGTTCGGCGGGTCCCGGTAACCGGCCGTCACGGACCACGGCGATCTGCTGCGCGACGACCAGGTGCGCTCGCGCCCGGCCAGCTACGGCCCACCTGGATCGGCGCATCGGTTGTTTGGGAAACGGTCGCCGTGGGGACTTCTCGACCATGTCTGACACTCAGGCCGGCCAGCTGTCCGGCGTGCTCTTCGACGTGGACGGCACCCTAGTGGACACCCCATATCTGCACGCGGTGTGCTGGGGCGAGGCGTTGCGCCAGGGCGGTCACGATGTGCCGATGGCCACGGTGCATCGCGCGATCGGGATGGGCTCGGCCGAACTGCTCGACCACCTGCTCGGCGGCGGTCGCGACGAGGCCGGCGACGAGGCGCTCAACACCGCGCACCTGACGCTGTACAAGCTGTCCTGGGGTCGGTTGCGTCCGCTGCCGGGCGCGCGCGACCTGCTGAAGGAGTGCGCCGGCCGGGGCCTGCGGGTTGTGCTGGCCTCCTCGGCAGGGCAGGAGGAGCTCGACGCGTTACGTTCGGCCCTGGACGCCGACGACGCCATTACCACCGCGACCAGCTCGAGCGACGCCGACGCCGGCAAGCCGCATCCAGACATCCTGCGGGCGGCGCTGGACGAGTCCGGCCTGGCGGCGCAGCGGGCCGTGTTGGTGGGCGACGCGGTGTGGGACGGCAAGGCGGCACAGCGCGCGGGAGTGCCGTTCGTCGGTGTCACCTGCGGCGGGACGAGTCAGGCCGAGCTGCGCGAAGCCGGTGCGGTCGAGGTCTGGCGCGACCCCGCCGAACTGCTGGCCCACTTCGCCGGCAGCGCCCTCGACTCGTTGCCCGGCTGAGGTCGTGGGGGAGCAGGCGCGGCTGAGCGCGTGGGTGCAGGGCCGCGTCCAGGGCGTGGGTTATCGCTACTGGATCCGCGGCCGGGCGCGCGACCTCGGCCTGCGCGGCTCGGCCACGAATCTGCCCGACGGCCGGGTGGCCGTCGTGGCCCAGGGCCCGCGTGCCGCGTGCGAGGCGTTGCTGGCTGCGCTGGACAGTGACGATGCTCCGGGGTTCGTGGGCGCCGTCGTGCACTCCTGGGGCGAGCCCACGAAGGAACCGGACGAGTTCGGGGTCGGCTGAGCGGGCGGCCTGCGCTCAGCCGCTCTCGTTGGGGCCTGCGCGCTCGATCGCGAAGCGCACGACCACCCGCCGCTGGTCGGCCATCGCGACGCGGTACTCGTCCCAGTCGGGGTGCTCACCGGCCGCGCGCCGGTAGTAGTCGACGAGCAGGTCGAGCGCCTCGGGCAGGGTGATGATCTCCGCCGTCCCCTCGACCTGAACCCACTCGCCGTAGAAGCGTTCGGTGAACGCGGCCAGTGAGACCCGGGGATCGTGCCGCAGGTTGCGCACCTTGACGGCCGTCTCGCGGGTGCTGATGATCACCCGCCCGTTCTCGTCTACCGCGACCGTCACCGGCGAGAGCTGCGGGCGGCCGTCGGCCCGCGAGGTCGCCAGCACCGCGTAGTGGTTGGCGCGCAGAAACTCCTGCGCCGCCGCGATGTCCATGCTCACCGCTGGAACGTCGCGACGAGCTGGGCGCGCGCCAACGTGTGGAAGACCAGGTTGAACGACACGACCGCTGCGCTCGCGTCGTCGTCGACACCCAGGGATTCGACGTCGACTGCATGCACGACGTAGAAGTAGCGGTGCGGCCGGTCGCCGTCGGGCGGGTAGGCGCCTCCGTAGTCCTTGCTGCCCCAGTCGTTGCGGACGTGGAACGCGTTGCCCGGAAGCGCGGCGTCAGCGACCGCGGCGTTGGTGTCCAGCGATGTGGTCGAGGCGGGCAGGTCGACCAGCATCCAGTGCCAGAAGCCTGACGGCGTAGGGGCGTCAGGGTCAAAGCAGCTGACGACGAAGCTCAAGGTGCCGTCGGGGAAACCGCTCCACGTCAGGTGCGGCGACGCGTTCGCCGCGTTGTCGGCCGCGCCCTCGTAGGCCTGCGCCTCACCCTGCGCCTTGCCGTCGGTCAGGTCGTTGCTCGTCACTGCGAACGATCCGACCTGGGGCAGTTTGGCGTAGGGGTCCTGGGCCTGCGGACGATCGAGCGCCATGTGTAATCCTCCTGCGTGCTCGGCGGGTCTACCTCGACCCTAGAGTGGTTTGCAGCGACGAGGTAGGGAGCGTGCAGATGACCGACGGCGCGGCGCGGATCGTCGGCATCGGAGGTTCGACCAGTGCCGCGTCGGTGACGAATCTGCTGCTGCGGGCCTGCCTCGACGAGTGCGCCGCCCTGGGGGCGCAAACGGTGGCGTTCACCGGCGCGCAGCTGGCGGCCCTACCCATCTACGACGCGAACGGAGATGTGCCCGCCGCCGCTGCCACAGCGTTGGTAGCTGCCGTGCGGGCGGCCGATGCCGTGGTCATCGCGACCCCGGGTTATCACGGCGGCATGTCCGGGCTGGTGAAGAACGCGATCGACCATCTGGAACTGTTGCGTGACGACGAGCACCCGTACCTGGACGGGCGGGCGGTGGGCGTCATCGTCGCCGCGTCGGGCTGGCAGGCGTGCGGTACCACCTTGGTGTCGGTGCGCTCGGCGATCCACTCATTGCGCGGCTGGCCGACGCCGTTCGGGGTGACGGTGAACTCCGCCGAGCGACACCCCGAGGCCGACGGGTCATTCGACGAGCGCACAGCGGGCGCACTGCACATCCTGGCCACCCAGCTGAGGGACTTCACGGCGTGGCGGGCGGCCGCCCGGGCTACGTCGGCGCGTTGAGGCGCAGCCGGCGCTGCTCGATGATCAGGCAGCGGTTCTCGACGTAGAGCAGCCCGGCCTCCTGCGCGATCTGCCGGGCCTCGGCGGAGGTTATGTGCAGCTGCAACCACAGGGCGGTCGCTCCCGCGGCCACGGCTTGCCGGGCGATGTCGGGTGTTGCCACCGCGGGGCGGAACACGTCGACCAGCCCCACCTGTTCAGGCACATCGGCCAGCGTGCGGTAGGCGGTCTCGCCGAGGATCGTCCCGGCGGCCAGGTTGACCGGAATGATGCGCCAACCGTGGGCCTGCATGTGCTCCGGAACGTAGTGCGCCGGTTTCTCGACGGCGTTGCTTGCGCCCACCACGGTGATCGTGCTGTAGCCGGTGAGGATGCGCGAGACGATTGTGTCGGTCTCGTCCACGTCTGCCACAGTAGGGTTATCGCTCGTGACAGGCCCGGGGACGCTGCCGTGGCGCAGCGTCTGCGCCGATCTGGTAGCGGCGCCCGTGGCAGCAGCCCTGTCTTCGTGGGCGCACGCGTCCGACGTGTCGGTCGCACCGATCGATCCCGGCCTGGCCGACACCGCCGAGTTCTGCGCGCGCTACGGAGTTGCTCTGGCTGACTCGGCGAACTGCGTCGTGGTCGCCGGCAAACGCGGGGCCGAGATCCGATACGCCGCATGCGTGGTGCTGGCGAGCACCCGCGCCGACGTCAACGGGGTGGTGCGCCGCCGCCTGGATGCGCGCAAGGCCTCGTTCGCACCGATGGCTGATGCCGTCGAGCTGTCGGCGATGGAATACGGCGGCATCACCCCCATCGGCCTGCCACCGTCCTGGCCGGTGTTCCTCGACCGAGCCGTCCTCGACCGCGCCGTGGTCGTCATCGGCAGCGGGCTGCGCCGCTCCAAGCTGGCCCTGCCGTCGGGGGCGTTGGCCGGCCTGCCCGGCGCCGAGGTGGTCGACGGTCTGGCCCGTTGAGCTGACGCCGGCGGTGCTCAGCTCGCTGCGCGCAGGCGGGCGGCCACGGCCGCGCGCAGTCCCCGATGGTCGACCCCGAGGGCGGCGAGAACGGCCTGAAGTCCGGGGCTGTCGGTGTCGAGCAGGCCGAGCAGCAGGTGCGCGCTGTCGACCCCACGCCCGTCGTGTCGGGCGGTGTCGACGGCCAGGGCGAACGCCTCCTTCAACCGTGGCGCGACCATCAGCCCGCACAGCGGCCCCCGGGGCAGCCGTCGACCGATCCCGCTGGCGTAGAGCTCCTCGACGGCACGCGGTCCGAACTCGGCCTGCACCCGGCGCTGGATCGCGGCCAGGTCGACGCCCACTCTCGAGAGCAGGTCAGCCTGGCTCCACCGCGGGCCGTCGCCACGGCCTTGGGCGACGACCTGCTGCACCGTAGCGCGAGCTCGGGCCAGCTCGACGCCGGCACCCTCGAGCAGCCGGCCGACGTCATCACTCTTGTCACGCGCCAGCGCGAGCAGCAGATGCTCGCAGCCGACATAGCTGTGGCGGGCCTGTTCGGCCTCCTGCAGCGCGCCCGTCATCGCCCGGTCGGCCACCGAGCCCGCGGGTGGGTGCGTCCGGGCGCTCATGTGGACCGCCGCCCCGGCCGGTGCCGTTGGGCGTACTTGCGGTGCACCGACTGTCTGGTGACCCCGAGGGCGGCAGCGATCCGCTCCCACGTCCAGCCGTCGTTGCGGGCCGCCATGACCTGCAGCGCCTCCAGCTGAGCGAGCAGCTCGCGCAGCGCGACCACTGCCGCCAGCCCGACGTCGGGATCGCGGTTGCCGGCCGCCGCCGCCAGTTCTATTGCTTCCGTCATAGCTGTCAGCTTGCGCTGACACGGCGAATCTGTCAACCCACGCTGACATGCGAGCTAGTGCCGCGGTGGAAGTACGTTCACGACTTCCAACGGGCGACACAGGGCCGGCGGAGCAGGCGCGGCAGGAATGCGGCGCCAGTGCCGGCCCCGGCGGCCTGATCGGCCGGGTTCGCGATCGCGCAGTGTTTGAGCGACAGGCAGCCACAGCCGATGCAGGAGTCGAGTCCGTCGCGCAGGGCGCTCAGCGCGGCGATCTGGTCGTCCAGACGCCGACGCCAGGAGTGCGACAGCCGCGTCCAGTCGGCCTTGGTCGGATTGCGACCGTCCGGCAGGGTGGCCAGGGCGGTGGTGATCTCCTCGAGTGACAGTCCGACATTGCGCGCCGCCCGGATGAACGCCAACCGGCGCAGCACGCTGCGCTCGTAACGACGCTGACCTCCCGAGGTACGGGTCGCGAGCAGCAATCCTTCTCGCTCGTAATACCGCAGCGCAGAGGGAGCAAATCCGCTGCGATGCGCGACCTCGCTGACCGTCAGATGATCAGTGGTCTGCATCGAGCCCTCGCATCGCTTGACATAAAGTTGACTTCAACTATAACCATGGTCGGCATGACGACATCGCACTCGACCGAACCGACCGCGCTGATCACCGGCGCCTCCCAGGGCTTCGGCCGAGCCGTGGCGCAGCAGCTCTCGGCTCGTGGCTGGCGGCTGGTCCTCGACGCCCGTACCGAGGCCGATCTGCAGCGGGTCGTCAGTGATCTGCCACGCGCGGTAGGCGTGACCGGCGACGTCACCGACCCGCGTCACCGCGCGGCGCTCGGTGCGGCTGTCGACGCCCTCGGCGGCATCGACCTGCTGGTGAACAACGCAAGCGAACTCGGACCCAGTCCGATGCCTCGTCTGCGCGAATTTCCGCTCGCCGCGGCGCGCGCCGTGTACGAGACGAACGTCATCGCACCGCTCGCACTCAGCCAACTGCTGCTCGCCTCGCTCGCGGCGGCGGGCGGTGCCATCGTCAACGTCAGCTCCGATGCCGCCGTCGAGGCATACGAGGGCTGGGGCGGCTACGGCCCGAGCAAGGCCGCGCTCGACCACCTGGGCGCCGTCCTGGCCGCCGAGGAGCCCGCGGTGCGGGTCTACGCGTTCGACCCGGGCGACATGCGGACCGGCATGCACCAGCGCGCGTTTCCCGGCGAGGACATCTCGGACCGGCCCGATCCGGGCACCGTCGTCCCGGCCCTGCTGCGGCTGGTCGACGAGCGACCGGCGAGCGGTCGATATCGCGCCGCGGACCTGGCTGCCGACGCGATCGGTGAGGCCGCGCGGTGAGCGATCTGGACTTCGACCTGCCCGACGAACTGGCGGCGACCGCGCCACCACCGCACCGGGACCGGGTGCGCCTGCTGGTGGCCGCCCGCCACGGCATCCGCCACGAGCACTTCGACCACTTCGCAGAGTTCCTCGCCCCCGGTGACCTGCTCGTCGTCAACACTTCGGCGACGCTGGCGGCCGCTGTCGACGGCCGGCGCGCGGACGGCCGCGGGACGACGCTGCACTTCTCGACCGCGTTGGATGACGGCACGTGGCTGGTCGAGCTGAGGCCTCCGATGGGCGCCACTGGCCCACTGCGCGACGTCACTCCCGGTGAGCGCATCGACCTGCCCGACGGCGTTCAGATGACGGTCTTGGCGCCGCACCCGGGCGGGCCGAGCCCGCGTCTGTGGCGCTCGAGTGTCGCGGTCGAGGGCGGTGTGGCGCAGTTCCTGGCCCGCGCCGGTCGGCCCATCCGCTACACCTACGTCCCCGAGCACTACCCGCTGCACGACTACCAGACCGTGTTCGCGCGGCAGCCCGGCAGTGCGGAGATGCCCAGCGCGGGCAGGCCGTTCACGGCCGAGATCGTGACGGAGCTGGTGCTGCGGGGAGTCGGCGTCGCTCCGGTCCTGCTGCACACCGGTGTGTCGTCACAGGAGCGCGGGGAGGCGCCGCTGCCCGAGCGGTTCGCTGTTCCCCTCGGCACGGCGCGGCTGGTCAACCTCGCTCGAGCGTCCGGTGGCCGTGTCGTCGCGGTCGGGACGACCGTCACCCGCGCACTGGAGTCGGCCGCAGAACCGGACGGTACGGTTCGCGCGGCCGCCGGCTGGACCGACCTCGTGCTCGGCCCGCAGCGCCCGGCGCGCGCCGTCAATGGACTGGTCACCGGGTGGCACGCTCCCGGCGCGTCGCACCTGCAGCTACTGCAGGCGGTGGCCGGCCCGGGACTGGTCAGCCGCGCCTACGCCGCCGCGCTGCGCCATCGTTATCTATGGCACGAGTTCGGCGACAGCTGCCTGCTGCTGCCCTGACAGACAGACCACTAGTGGTCTGTCTGGGATATGACCTGACGGTGCCTGTGGCGCCCAGACGTCGCCTCGCGGCGTTGTCGTCGTCGTCCATACAACACCGATATGGCCTCCTCCTCCGCCTTGCGAGCCGCCGTCTGGATCACCGCATCCACCGCCGCATATCCCAGACAGACCACTAGTCACCGATGGCGGCCAGCAAAGCGGCGTGCAACAGCCCGTTGCTGGCCGCGGCATTGCCGCTCTGCACGCCGTCGGTGCCGTCCAGCCCGGTGAAACGCCCGCCCGCCTCGGTGACGATGGGAGCCAGGGCAACCATGTCCCACAGCGACAGCTCGGGCTCGGCGGCGATGTCGAGCGCGCCCTCGGCGAGGAGCATGTAGGACCAGAAGTCGCCGTACGCGCGGCTGCGCCAGACGCGGTCGATCAGCCCGAGGAATGCATCGCGCCGGCCTAGCTCGGCCCACGCGGGCAGGGAGGCGTAGGACAGGCTCGCGTCATCGATCCGGGCGACCTTGGAGACCGCCAGGGAAACCGGTTCGCCGCCCTGCCAGCACGCCCATGCGCCACCGCCCCGGCACGCCCACCAGCGCCGCCCGAGCGCGGGCGCCGACACCACGCCGAGCACGGCCTCGTCGCCGTCGAGAAGTCCGATCAACGTGGCCCACACGGGCACGTTGCGCACGAAGTTCTTCGTCCCGTCGACGGGGTCGATCACCCAGCGCCGGCTGCTGGAGCCCGCGGATCCGAACTCCTCGCCGCAGACGGCGTCACCAGGCCGCTCGGCCGCCAGCCGTGCCCGCAGCGCCTGCTCGACAGCGCGGTCGGCGTCGCTGACCGGGGTGAGGTCGGGCTTGGCTTCGACGACCAGATCGGCTGCACCGAAGCGCGCGAGCGTGATCGCATCGGCGGCGTCGGCCATCGACCGGGCCAGGGCGAGGTCGTCGGTGTAGGTCGTGGGCGACACCTGCGCAGGCTACCGTCGAGGGCGTGAAAACCCAGCCGCTACGCGCGCCGGCGGCCTCGGCGCGCGGGGGCATCCCGGCCTTCGAGGTCATGCGCGTCATCGACGCCGTCGTGGCCCGCCGCCAGCTCGGCCTGCCGGTGTTCGACCTCTCGGCCGGCCAGCCCTCGACGCCGGCGCCCGCGCGCGTCCGGGAGGCGGCGGCGCGCGCGGTCGGGGCCGAGCGCCTCGGCTACACGAACGCCCTGGGCATCCCCGCCCTGCGCGCGGCCATCGCCGGGCACTACCTGCGCACGGACGCGCTTGACGTGCCGGCCGGCTCGGTGGCCGTCACGACTGGTTCTTCCGGCGGTTTCCTTCTCGCGTTCCTGGCCGCGTTCGACCCGGGCGACACGGTCGTGATGGCCCGCCCTGGCTACCCGGCCTACCGCAACATGCTCGTCGCGCTGGGCTGCAACGTGCTCGAGCTCGCCTGCGGAGCCCACACGCGTTTCCAACCGAGCGTCGCCCAGCTGGACGCCCTGCCGGTCGCGCCGCAGGGGCTGGTTCTGGCCAGCCCGGCCAATCCGACCGGAACGATGGTGACGCCCGATGAACTCGCGGCGATCACCGGCTGGTGCGACAGCAACGGGGTCCGCCTCGTCAGCGATGAGATCTACCACGGCATCACTTACACCGAGCCGGCAGCCAGCGCATGGCGCTACAGCCGCAATGCCATCGTGGTCAATTCGTTCTCGAAGTACTTCTCCATGACGGGCTGGCGGGCGGGCTGGTTGCTGGTGCCCGACGAGTTGCTCGATGCGGTCGACCGGCTGGCCGGCAACTTTACGATCTGCCCACCGGCCCTGTCACAGGTTGCGGCCCTCGCCGCATTCGATGCCTACGAGGAGCTCGACGCCAACGTGCTGCGCTACAAGGACACTCGCGATCTGTTGCTGCGCCGCCTGCCGGCGATCGGCGTCGACCGGCTGGCGCCCGCCGACGGCGCGTTCTACATCTACGCCGACGTCTCACGCTGGACCGATGACTCGCTGGGCTTTGCGGCTCGCCTGCTCGCCGAGACCGGGGTCGCCGTAGCGCCCGGCGTCGACTTCGATCCGCTCGACGGCGGGCGGTTCATCCGGATGTGCTTCGCCGGCGACGCCGCCGAGATCGACCGCGCCGTCGACCTGCTCGGCGACTGGCTGGCGGCCCTGCCGAGCTGATCAGCGCGGCGGCCCGTCCGCATACTCGACGGATTCGAGGATCTCGACGTCGTCGCCGACGGTGATCGTCGCACCCGCGCCGTCCGGGATGAGGCTCAGTGCGAACCAGGTCTTGCCGTCCCACTTGCGGTGCCGGGCGAGCGTCGCAATCGGCTCCTTGCCCCGCACCGCCGTCTCCGGATCGATGAGCGTCATGACGCAGCGGTCGCAGCCCTTGGCCACCCGGAAGACCGCGGCACCGACCCGTACCCGGCGCCACGCGTCCTCGGCCCACGGCGGGGCGCCGCGCACGACGATGCTGGGCCGAAATCGCGCCATCGCCAGCGGCGCTTCGTACGCGTGCGGGCCCGCCGCGACCAGATCGTTCACCGCCGCGACAGACTCCTCGGTGGCCAGCGAGAGTGGGTAGCCGTCGGCGAAGGACACCCGGTCGCAATCCCTGCTGTAGAGCGGATTGGTGGCGCGCCGGGTCGGGTCGTCGAGGTAGACGAGACGGACCGTTTCGCCCACCACCTTGCTGAACCAGTCGTGCCCGGCCTGGGCCAATGCCGCGGGGAACGGGCCGCGCCAGACGTTGACGTCGACGAGATCGCGACCGTCGGGTACCGGCACGACGATCTCATCCGCATCCGGAGCACTCAGCACGAGTCCGTCCGGCGTGAGCTGGGGCCGGACGAGCACGAGCTGCGGATGCTCGCGTGCCGTGACCGGGCCACCGGCGGCGTCGACGATCATCCAGCGCCGGTCACCGGCCAGGCCCCACGGTTCGACCTCTGCCGACATGAGGCCCTGCCCGCGGCAGGACTTGACGGAATAGCGGTTGATTGCGGTGAGCGTGATCGGCACGCGAGCCACGCTAACGCGAGCGGCTCGTGGCGATGCGCCGGACGCTCCGCCTCGGCCGTCGGCAGCCAAAACGCGCAGCGGCGCCGCACCGCGGGTACCCGGCGCGCCCCGTCGGCCTGACGGCTCAGTCGCCCGAAGCCCGGCTGACCAGCAGCCGCCGGAATGC
>QHCC01000065.1 GCA_003243915.1 Pseudonocardiales bacterium
CCGGTGAGCACCAGCACGATCGCGGCGGCGACGAGGTTGTGCTTCTCGCCGTAGGCGAAGTCCGGGATGGTGATGCCGGCCGACTTCATCACGTCGGCGAAGTAGGTCGACCAGCCGACGGCCACCGTGCTCGCGCCCAGTGCCAGCTCGAGCACGAGGTCCCAGCCGATGATCCACGCGACCAGCTCTCCGAGGCTGGCGTAGGAGAACGTGTAGGCCGAGCCGGCGACGGGCACCGTGCTGGCGAATTCGGCGTAACACAGCGCGGCCAGCGCGCAGGCAATACCCGCGAACACGAACGACAGCGCCACGGCGGGGCCAGCCTGAACGCCGGCAGCCTTGCCGGTGAGCACGAAGATACCCGTGCCGATGACGACCCCCACGCCGAACACCGTCAGGTCGATCGGCCCGAGACGCTTGCGCAGTTGGTGGGTGGGTTCCTCGGTGTCAGAGATCGACTGCTCGATGGTCTTGGTACGCCAGAGGTTCATCAGTGCCTCCTCGATGCGGCGCGGCAACGCGCCGGAGCAACCCAGCTTGCTGTGACCTAACGGCCCGATCCTTGCCCTCGCATTGTGCCGCGCGGGGACGTGATCGGGCATCTTCTTCCGGCGCTGGCAATTCGGACCAAGTGCCGTAATCTGCCGTTCATTTTGGTACCCCAGATTGGGACTGCCATAACATGCCGAGCCCAGGCCGGCCTGGGACGACCCCGGGAGAACTCATGCGATCGATGCGACCCGCCCTGGCCGTGCTCGTGGCAACGCTCGCGGCGGCGACGCTCGTCACCTCGGCCTCAGCCGCCCCCACTCCGACCGAGCACCACCGGCAGACGTCGACGCCGCTGGTGTTCGGCCACCGCGGCGCTGCAGGCTACCGGCCGGAACACACCACGGCTGGCTACGACCTGGCCGCCCGGCTGGGCGCGGACTACATCGAGCCCGACCTCGTCCCGAGCAAAGACGGGGTGCTGATCGACCGGCACGAGCCCGAGATCGGCCAGACCACGGACGTCGCCAGCCACCCCGAGTTCGCGAACCGCAGGACGACAAAGACCATCGACGGCGTAGTGACCACCGGCTGGTTCACCACCGACTTCACGCTGGCCGAGCTGAAGACCCTGCGCGCGATCGAGCGGCTGCCCGACATCCGTCAGCACAACACGCTGTACAACGGCCGGTACCAGGTGCTGACCCTGCAGGAGGACATCGACCAGTGGAAGGCGCTGGCCAGGAAGTTCAACCGGCACCTCGGGATCGTCCCCGAGATCAAGCACTCGACGTACTTCCGCTCGATCGGGCTGCCCATGGAACAGCGGGTGCTAGCTGTCCTGCGCCGCAACGGCCTCGACCGCGCCGACTCCGGAGTCGTGATCCAGTCCTTCGAGGTCGGCAACCTGCAGTGGCTGCACCGCCAGACGCGGGTTCCGTTGATGCAGTTGACATCGGCCACCGGTGCCCCGGCCGACTTCGTGGCCAGCGGCGACCCGCGTACCTACGCTGACATCTGCACGGCGGCCGGGCTGAAGGCGGTGGCCCGGTATGCCACCTTCCTCGGGCCCGACAAGAACCAGATCGTGCCGCGCGATGCGGCGGGCAAGCTGCTCGCGCCGACGTCCCTGATCCACTTCGCCCACCGGGCCGGCCTGCTCGTCGCCCCGTACACGTTCCGCAACGAGAACAACTTCCTGCCCGTGGACTTCCGGCGCGGTACGAACCCGGCCGACTACGGTGACGCTTTCGCCGAGTACAAGCTGTTCTACGCCCTCGGCGTCGACGGCGTGTTCAGCGACGACAGCGACACTGCGATCGCAGCCCGTGAGGAGTGGCTGGCGCAGGGGGCGCACCGGGCCGCCTGAGGTCGAGGCGGTCTTGCTGCGCCGTGGGGTCACAGGTCCCCAGCGTGGGACGGCCCGCGGGTAGTGCGGGCGGTCCACCCACGTCGACGACCACTCGACAGCAGAAGGGGCGGACCCTTGCGGGCCCGCCCCTTCTGGATGTTGCCGTTGACTGCTAGAAGTCGCTCTAGAAATCCATGTCCCCGCCGGGCATGCCGCCGCCGGCAGCGGCGCCAGCCTTCTCCGGCTTGTCGGCCACGACGACCTCNNNNGAACGCGTCACCTTGGCCGGCTCGACGATGCCCGCAGCGAACATGTCGACGTACTCACCGGTCGCGGCGTTCAGGCCGTGGCCCGCGGGCAGCGAGTTGACCTTCTCGGCAACGACGCCGCCTTCGAGACCGGCGTTGATCGCGATCTGCTTGAGCGGCGCGGTGAGTGCGACCTTGACGATGTTCGCCCCGGTTGCCTCGTCGCCGACCAGATCGAGCTTGTCGAACGCGGTGTGCACAGCGTTGGCCAGGGCCACGCCGCCGCCGGCGAGCAGGCCCTCCTCGACAGCCGCCTTCGCGTTGCGAACGGCGTCCTCGATGCGGTGCTTGCGCTCCTTGAGCTCGACCTCGGTGGCCGCACCGACCTTGATCACCGCAACACCACCGGCCAGCTTGGCCAGGCGCTCCTGCAGCTTCTCGCGGTCGTAGTCCGAGTCGCTCTTCTCGATCTCGGCGCGGATCTGGTTGACGCGACCCTGGATCTGGTCGGCATCACCGGAGCCCTCGATGACGGTCGTCTCGTCCTTGGTGACGACGACCTTGCGGGCCTTGCCGAGCAGTTCGAGCCCGGCGGTCTCCAGCTTGAGCCCGACGGTCTCGCTGATGACCTGACCACCGGTGAGGATCGCGATGTCACCGAGCATGGCCTTGCGACGGTCGCCGAAACCCGGGGCCTTAACGGCGACGGACTTGAATGTGCCGCGGATCTTGTTCACGACCAGGGTGGCCAGGGCCTCGCCCTCGACGTCCTCGGCGATGATCGCCAGCGGCTTGCCGGTCTGCATGACCTTCTCGAGCAGCGGCAGCAGGTCCTTCACGTTCGAGATCTTGCCCTCGACGATGAGGATGTACGGGTCGTCGACGACGGCCTCCATACGCTCGGCGTCGGTGACGAAGTACGGGCTGATGTGGCCCTTGTCGAAGCGCAT
>QHCC01000066.1 GCA_003243915.1 Pseudonocardiales bacterium
GTAGAGGACGACGGTGTCGTCGTGGCTAATGCCCTTGGCCGATGCGAGCGCTTCGAACTGCTCCTTGTTCACGAAGTCGCGGCGGACTTGGTCCTGCAGTTCGGTCTTCCAGTCCAGCTTCACGGCCCCCTCGATGTGGCCGGCGTCGTAAGCGCTGGTGTCTTCGTCGACCTCGACGAATACGACACCCGCGGTGTTCAGGTTCTGCTCGGCCCACTCGGCCGTGACGAGCGCGTCTTCGCGACTCATTTGTCTCTCCTCGGTGTGATCGATGCGCAGGATGGTGGCGTGCGGGCACACCCGGCTTTGGGTGGCGGGGAAACGGGAGCTACGGCGCCGCCGGAGCGGTGCGGCCAGCGGGGCTACCCGGTCAGCGCATGCGACACAGGCAGCTGCCCACACGGCACAGGTCGACCGTGCGGCGGGAGATGAGCCGAGTGCTCACTGCGAAGAGCGCGATGCTCATGGGCCGACAGTAGCCGGGAGATCGCCGGTCTCGCTACCCGCCCCAGTCACAACGTGAGATATTCGTCCCACATTCTAGGATCATGGCGCAGCGGTGAAGACGACGTCGTCGGCCGCTGCGCTCACCAGCAGCCCGTCTGCCGTCGGTTTCAGCTCCCCGAGCCGCAGGCCGTACGGCAGCGTCGGCAGCGGGACAGGCACGGTCAAGCTAGGCACCAGCTGCTTGAGTACCAGGCTGGGCAGGCTGATGCCGGCCACCGAGATGCCGCGCACCCGCAGCCAGACGGCCCCGGCCGTGACGGTGAGTCGGGCCTCACCGCTGACGCGGGCCAGTTGGCTGACACCCGGCACCGGCAGGGCGGCGGTGGCCACCAGTCGCTGCTTCTCGAAGCTCAGCGTCAGCCCCGGGATCGGGCTGATGCGCGCCACCTCGGTGTAGGGCAACACGATGCGCCCGTCGACATGGGCACAGGGCAGAGAGTTGGTGCGCCCACCCAGGAGATCGAGTGCCGGCAGGACGACGTCGAACAGGTGCGCGTTCAGGGTGGCGCCGCGGATCTCGCCCAACTGCAGGCCGGCGCCGGATACCTCGATCTCGGTGTAGCAGCCGCGCAAGGCCTGGGTCAGGAAGGGCGTGCCGTGCACGCGGACGGTCGGCGGACGGCCGAATGGCTGCGACAGGTACTCCGACGCCCGACGCTCAGCCAGTCCGACGCACACCCGGTCGGCCACAGCGGCCGCCAGCCCCAGTACGACCAGCACCAAGGCAATGACGACACCAGCGATGATCACCTCGGCACGCGATCAGACGCGGATGGCCAAGCACAGCACGAACGCGACCGGGGCCAGCAGGCTCAGTGGCAGCAGCGAGCTCAGCACCGGACGCACCCGGCGGGCCAGGCCGCTCGGCGGCGTCGGAGCACAGCGCTCGATGAAGGCGACACCCACCGCAAAGAATGCGATGAGTGCCCCGAGCGCGGCGCCGGTGAACGCGCCGCGGCCGTCGAGGAACTCGGCGTCAGAACGAAGCATCAGGTGGCCGACCGAGCCACCCAGGCCGGCCGACGCGACAACCGCGAGCAGTCCGCGTGAGACTGCGGGGTCGAAGCGCGGCGCGGCCAGCATCAGATCGACGAGGTAGCCGACCACCAGCGCACCGGCCGCGGCGGCCACGACACCGGCGACGACCCGGCCGCCGAGGGTGGGGCCGGTGAACTCGTGCCTGAGCTGCAGCAGGGCCGGCAGCGCCGCCACGGCCATCACGATCAGCGCGACCCCGCCCAGCGATTCGACCAGCCGGACGCGCGCCGCGCCGCGCATGAGCTGATGCACGAACATGGCTGGGACGGCTAGCCCGAAGACGACGAGCAGCACCCCCAGCTGTCCGGCCGGCCAGCGCGAGACGGCGACGTCCGCACCTGCCGCGGCCAGCGCAGCGATCAGCAGCGCACCCTTGCGGCCTGGCACGCTCGTGCCGAACACCCAGGCCACTGCCAGGGCGCCCTGGACGACGGCGATGGCCACCAGCAGCGCCACCGCGCTCGCGCGGGCCGCGCCGAAGAGCAGGGCGCCGGCCAGCAGGGTGACGGCGAGGCTGCCGAGGTGGTTGAGCTCGACCTCGTCCACCGCGGCGTCACTCACGGGCGCCATCGTCCCAGACTGTGCTCACGGCGGCCGAGCGAACCCACGTCGCGATCCGGCGCACCAGGTCCGGGGTGGTGGCGCTCTCCGCATGTGCCATGCCGCGTTCGATCCAGACCGTGGCGTCCGGTGCGGCTGCGGCCAGCACGTCAACATGGCGCAGCGGGAAGTAGTGATCGGCGTCGCCGTGCACGATGAGCAGCGGCGTCGGTGCGATGCGGCCGACCAGTTCGGCCGGCGATTCGGGGACCTGCACCCAGCCTGCGGGCGACAACCGGGTGCGGCGCACGACCCGGCAGGTCAGCCGGCCACTGCGGGTCTCGCACATCCAGTGCACGACCCGCATGGCCCGCGTGCCGCGCTCGTACCACTCGCCGGGCGAGCTCACGCTGACGACCGCGTCGGTGTCGCCGCCCAGGCCGGCATAACGCAGCACGATCGAGCCGCCCATCGACCAGCCCAGAACGGCCACCTGTCCGTAACCGGCCGCGCGTAGCCACGCGACGGCGGCCGCCACATCGTGAATCTCCAGGTCACCTGCCGTGCTGAGCCCGCCGGAGCGCCCGTGACCCCGCAGGTCGGGCGCCAGCACCGCCGCACCGCCCTCGGCCAGTCCAACGCAGATCCGCCGCACCGATGCGTGGCGCGACGAGCCGGTGAAGCCGTGCACCACGACCACGCCGAGCGTGGGGTCGGGCGCGGGCCAGAACGCCGCCTGCAGCCTGATTGCGTCGGTGGTGCTCAACGCGACGGGCTGCGGGTCGGTCACGTTGGTATTCTGACCGCAGTCGTATGACAGGGCAGCGCCGCCCGCCGGGTTCAGGGCAGCGCCGCCCACTCCCGGACACCCATCGGTCTCTTCCTGGGAGGCGCCAGTGGAACTGGTCCTGCTCACCGCGGCCCCACAAACGACCGAGGTCCTGCCTGCGCTCGGCCTGCTGCCCCACCACGTCACCGTGCTCCGTCTCGACGCCGCTGCGCTCGTCGACCGACGTCTCGGCGACATCATCCTCGTCGACGCGCGGCGCGAACTGGCCAGCGCCCGCTCGTTCACCCGCGTGCTCGCGGCGATGGGTGTCACCGTGCCGGTGGTTGCGGTGCTCACCGAGGGCGGGCTCATCGCGCTGTCGGCCGAGTGGGTGGTCGACGACATCCTGCTCGACACTGCCGGACCGGCTGAGCTCGATGCCCGGCTCCGGCTGGCCATCGAGCGGCGCGCCGCGGCGGCCGACCCCACCCCGGAGCACGTCGACATCGGCGATCTCACCATCGACGAGACGACCTATACCGCCCGGCTGAGCGGTGCTGCGTTGGACCTGACCTACAAGGAGTTCGAGCTGCTGAAGTTCCTGGCCCAGCACCCAGGACGGGTGTTCACCCGTTCCCACCTGGTGCAGGAGGTCTGGGGTTATGACTACTTCGGCGGCACCCGCACCGTTGACGTGCACGTGCGCCGGCTGCGGGCCAAGCTTGGTCCCGAGCACGAGGCGCTGATCGGTACCGTGCGCAACGTCGGCTACAAGTTCGTCCGCCCGGTCGCCCAAAGCCAAGCCAGCCGTGCCGGCGAAGCGCTGTCCGCCGCTCAACCGGTCACCGACAGCGAGATGCTCGAGCAGCCGCGCTGAGATCTCCGACATCCCCCAACAACTTCCGGTCGTCACCACTAGCGTGCGGGGATGCCGTTGTCGACCGCCGTTGTTCCGCAACTGGACGCACCCACCCGCGCCGAGGTCCACTCGCTCGCCGACGCGATCGAGGCCCGCGACGGCGAGCCGCCGCTCTCGGACCAAGCGCTGACCCAACTGGGCACGCCGGACGTCGTCCACGTTCTCGCCCGGAACGGGGACCAGCTGGTCGGCTACGCACAACTCGACGGCACCTCCCTCGAACTGGCCGGTGACGCCGCGGCAGTCGTCTCGCTGTTGGACGCCGTCGAGGCCCGCAGCGGTGCCGACTTGCGGGTCTGGTCACATGGGCGCAGCAGCCCGGTGGGCGCCGTGCTCGACTCGCGCGGTTACGGCCAGGTGCGCGTGCTGCATCAGCTGCGCCGCCACTTGGGCGGCTCCCTGCCCGAGATCGCGGTCGCCGACGGCGTGACGATCCGGTCGTTCGTCCCCGGCCGGGACGAGCAGGCCTGGCTGGCGGTCAACGCGGCCGCGTTCGCGTCGCACGCCGAGCAGGGTCGCTGGACGCTGGCCAACCTGGCGGCCCGCGAAGCCGAATCCTGGTTCGACGCGGCTGGGTTCTTCCTGGCCGAACGCGACGGCCGGATGCTCGGCTTTCACTGGACGAAGATCCACTCGGACGGCACGGGCGAGGTGTACGTCCTCGGCATCGACCCGTCGGCCCAGGGGCTCAAGCTCGGCCCGGCGCTGCTGGTGCGCGGCCTGACATACCTGGCCGGCCGCGGGTGCGACGAGGCGCTGCTCTACGTGGATGACGACAACGCCGCTGCGATGAACCTCTACGAACGGCTCGGCTTTCACAACCACGACGCCGACAGCCAATGGCAGCGAAACGAGCCGTGACGCGCGCTTACTACCCGCTCGCAATGACGCTGTTCACTCAACGGACACTCTGAGCATTTCGGCTCGTCATGTCATCGGGTGCCGTCGTTCACTTTTCGTTCACCTTCTTCGCCCCGAAGCGCCACCTGCTCCTCCTAGCGTCGCCCACAGAACGTGTCGCTGACGAAGGGGAATTCAACGTGAAGCTGTACCGAGCCGGGGCGATCGCCGGACTCATCGCTTGTGCGGTCGTCCTGTCCGCCTGCTCCAGTTCGAAGAAGGACACACCCAAGCCGTCCAGCCCGGGTGGCACCGGCACCGCCGGCGGCTCCTCCGCGCCGACCGCGGGCAAGCCGACCTGTTCCACGGGCAAGCTGGATGCAGAGGGCTCAACGGCTCAGACCAACGCGATCAACCAGTGGATCAGTGACTACCAGGCCGCGTGCCCCGGAGCGACGATCAACTACAACCCCACCGGTTCCGGCGCGGGCGTCACGTCATTCACTGGCGGCCTGGTCGACTTCGCCGGCTCGGACTCCGCGCTGGATCCCAAGAAGGACGAGGTCACCAAGGCGCAGAAGCGCTGTGGCAGCACCCCTCTCGACCTCCCGATGGTCGTCGGGCCCATCGCCATCGCCTTCAAGCTGAAGGGTGTGGACAAGCTCACGCTGACCGGCGAGGTCATCGCCAAGATCTTCCTCGGCAAGATCACCACCTGGAACGCCCCGGAGATCACCGGGCTGAACAAGGGCGTCACCATTCCACCCACGAAGATATCGGTGTTCTATCGCTCCGATTCCTCGGGCACGACGCAGAACTTCGAGCGCTACCTCGCCGCCACAGCGCCGAGCCTGTTCACCACGAAGCCCGACAAGGATTCCTCGAAGGCGGGCTTTGCCGGCCAGGGCAAGGCCAAGTCCCAGGGTGTCGCAGCAGCCATCGCCGCAGTTGACGGTGGCGTCGGTTATGACGAGTTCTCCTTCGCCGTGAGCAGCGGGTTGAGCACCGCGTCGGTCGACAACGGCGGGGGGGCGGTCGAGCTGTCGAAGGACACCGCGAGTGCAGCAGCGAATGCCGCCAAGGTGGTCGGCACCGGCAGCGACCTGAGCCTGCAGATCGACTACGCCACCAAGACGGCCGGGGCGTACCCGATCATCCTGGTCACCTACGAGATCGTCTGCACCAAGTACCAGGACACGGCCAAGGGGACGTTCGTCAAGAATTTCCTGAGCTACACGGTCGAGGGCGGCCAGGCTGCTCTGGCCGGCCTGGGTTACGCCCCACTCCCGGCCGACCTGCAGGCAAAGGTCAAGGCGTCGATCGCGACGATCAGCTGACCGAGTGGACAACACGACTCGAGCAGTGATGCCTCGCCGGCCGCATACCAGCGGCCGGCGGGGCCGTCGCTGTGAGAAGGAGCAGACAACCCATGGCTGACGGCGACCTGCCCACCGACTTGGCATCCCGGTCGACGAACGGGGTGACGCCGGCGAGAGGCGGTAACCCGTTCGCCTCCCGGATCGGGGGCGGCGGCGTCGGCCTCCAACCAGCCCCGCCTGCGGCAGCAGCGCCCGTGCAGCCCGCCGCACTCGTGGGCTCGGCCGAACCCCTGGCGGCAGCCGCCCCGTCCGATGCGCCACCCGTCACCGGCGCCGGCTCACCCGCGCTGGGCACGCCAAAGGGCAAGGTCCGGCTCGGGGATCGTGTTCTGCTCGCCCTCACCACAGGCGCGGCGGGGTTCGTCGTGGTCCTGGTCGTTCTCGTCGCGTTCTTCCTGCTCGTCAAGTCCGTGCCGTCGATCCTCGACGACAAGGTCAACTTCCTCACCTCGACCGAGTGGTCGCCCACCCCCGGCAACCTTCGCTTCGGCATCGCCCCGCTGCTGTACACCACCGTGGTGATTTCGATCCTGGCGATGATCCTCGCAGTTCCGACAGCCATCGGTATCGCGTTGTTCATCACGCATTACGCACCCAAGAGCATCGCCCGGCCGGTCGCCTACGCCATCGACCTGCTTGCTGCCATCCCCTCGATCATCTACGGAATCTGGGGGGCGCGCGTCCTCGCCCCGCACCTGGTGGGCGCGCAGCATGCGCTCTACCACCTCGGCGGCGTCCCGCTGTTCAAGGACCGCAACGTGCCGACCGGCAGCCTGTTCAACGGCGGCGTCGTACTGGCCATCATGATCCTCCCGATCGTCACCGCGATCAGCCGCGACGTGTTCGAGCGCACGCCACGGGAGAACATCGAAGCGGCCTGGGCCCTGGGCGCGACGAAGTGGGAGATGGTGCGCCTCGCCGTGCTCCCTTACGGTCGCGCGGGCGTCATCAGCGGCGCGATGCTCGGGCTCGGCCGCGCACTGGGAGAGACCATCGCCGTGTTCCTGATCCTCTCGAAGGTCAGCCACTTCTCGCCGTCGATGTTCAGTGGCGGGGAGACCATCGCGTCGAAGATCGCCAACAGCGCCAGTGAGTTCAACGACCCGGCCTCGACGGGCGCCTACATCGCCGCCGGCCTCGTGCTGTTCGTGCTCACCTTCGTCGTCAACGCCGCGGCCCGGACGATCGTCAACCGCCGGAAGGATTTCACGTGACCGCCACGCTGACCAGGAGCGCGCGCCCGACCGTATTCGCGCGCCCATCGGGAGCGCGCAAGTTCAAGAACGGGCTCGCCACCACACTGGTCACCGCAGCGTTCCTCGTCGCGCTCGTCCCGCTGGTGTGGCTGCTCTGGACGGTGATCAGCAAGGGCTTCCACGTGATCATGAGCAGTTCGTGGTGGACCGAGAGCCAGCACAACCAGACGCAGAAGACGCCAGGCGGAGGTGCGTTGCACGCCATCGTCGGCACCCTCGAGCAGGTCGCCCTGTGCAGCGTCATCTCGGTGCCCATCGCGATCCTGGTCGGCATCTACCTGGTCGAGTACGCCCGGGGCCCGTTCGCCCGGGTGACCACGTTCATGGTCGACATCCTCACCGGCATCCCCTCGATCGTCGCCGCGCTGTTCATCTACGCGCTGTTCGTCTCGACGTTTCACCACCTGCGGTCCGGCTGGCTGGTCTCGATGGCCTTGGTCATCCTCATGGTCCCCGTCATCGTGCGGACGACGGAGGAGATGCTCAAGCTCGTGCCCAACGAGCTCCGCGAGGCGTCCTACGCGCTCGGCGTGCCGAAGTGGAAGACGATCGCCAAGATCGTGCTGCCCACGGCGTTCACCGGTCTGGTCACCGGTGTGATCCTCGGTGTCGCTCGCGTGGCCGGCGAGACCGCGCCGCTGCTGATCCTGGTCGGCTATGCGCAGGGCATGAACGCCAACCTGTTCGGGACCAAATTCCAAGGCTCCCTCCCGGGCATGATCAACGACGAGTTCACCAACCTGAACACGGCCACCGGCGGCTCCGCCTATCACCTCGACCCCAATGGCAAACGGGTTGCCGGTGGCGCCATCAACTACGCCCCCGACCGGATGTGGGGTGCCGCACTGACGCTCATCGCCATCGTGTTGCTGCTCAACGTCATCGCCCGCTTCGTCGCCCGTTTCAACAAGGTTTCTCAGTGAGGACGTCTGGTCATGGCTAAGCGCATCGAGGGAAAGAACCTCAACATCTACTACGGCAAGTTCCTCGCGGTCAGCAACGTCAACTTCACCATCGCCCCCAACTCGGTGACGGCATTCATCGGTCCATCAGGCTGTGGCAAGTCGACGGTGCTGCGCACGCTCAACCGCATGCACGAGGTGATCGCCGGCGCGAGTGTGCAGGGCAAGGTGTTGCTCGACGGCGATGACATCTACGAGAGTGGTATCGATCCCGTCGCGGTCCGACGCACGATCGGCATGGTCTTCCAGCGCCCCAACCCGTTCCCGACGATGTCGATCTACGACAACGTTGCCGCCGGGCTGAAGCTGCAGAGTGGGCGTATCCGCAAGAGCGAACTCGACGCGGTCGTCGAGAAGTCGCTGCGTTCGGCCAACCTGTGGGGCGAGGTGCAGGACCGGCTGAACAAGCCCGGCGCCGGCCTCTCCGGTGGCCAGCAGCAGCGGCTGTGCATCGCACGCGCCATCGCGGTGGCGCCGGACGTGCTACTGATGGACGAGCCCTGTTCGGCGCTGGACCCGATCTCGACGATGGCGATCGAGGACCTCATCCGGGTGCTGAAGAAGGACTACACCATCGTCATCGTCACCCACAACATGCAGCAGGCGGCGCGAATCTCCGAGCGCACTGCATTCTTCAACCTCGCCGGCGTGGGCCAGCCGGGCGAGCTGGTCGAGATGGACGACACCCAGACGATCTTCACCAACCCGACCGACAAGCGCACCGAGGACTACATCTCCGGCGCGTTCGGCTGATCTTTTCTGCCGGGCGTCCAGTGCGCCGAGTCCGCTTGGCGTTGCCACTGGGTGGTCGGGCCGGCGTCGCGCAGTACGTCGTTGAGCCAGAACGTCTGGTCCGGGTTCCAGCCGGCGAGCATCGTCGCCTCCTGTCCGACCCGCAGTGTCCGGCCGGCACTGGTGAGATACCCGGCGACGGTGAGGTGCACGCCGTCGAAATCAGCCGCGACGTCTGCCCAGTCCGGGATGAGCCAGCTGTCCGCCCAACCGGTCACCCGCCACCAGTCGTGCCGCCGCGAGCCGGTGACGTCGAGTGGATACCGCGTGACGAGTCCCACCCAGTCGGCGGCCCCGGTGATCTCGTAAACGCGAGATCGCGGCTGCGCAGCCAGTGGCCAGCACCGCGCCATTGTGTGCCCGCTCGAATCCTCCACCAAGGCCAGGCCGACCGCGCCCAGGGCGGGCAATCTGCGAGTGGTGGATACCGGCGATGCCTGCGCCGGTGTCGACCACCACGACCCGGTCAGCGCAGCGGTGGGATCGGCCGGACCGGAAAGCGCGCGGGACTCCTCGGCCGCGGTCACCGTCCGCCACTGGTTCAATCTGGCCCGCGCACCGGACATCGCCGGGGGCGCTTGTTCCGGTTCACCCAACCACTCGACGTACTGCTGGTCGTCCGGTGCTAGCGCAGAGTCCCACCAGGCCGCGGCGGAAGCCTGCGCGACCGCCTGCGCGACAGGCTCGAGAATCTCCCTGACCTCCGGGTGCTCGAGCAGCCGATCGGTCTCGTCGGCCTCCTGCCAGTACATGGCCGAGCTGACCGCCTCGACCAGCGCCGCGAAAAGCCGAGCCTCCACAGCGGGCACGGCCGCTGCAACGCCGGCCTCGATATCAGCCCGCAGCCCAGACGGTAGATGGAGCGAGACCGGCATCGGCCAGCCCAGCACGTCGGGCGGGTCGGGAAGCAGTTCAAGACACAGCCGCCGCCCGCGCGGGCCGAGCAGCAGGTCATTGGCGTCGCCGGGCCACACCACAGTGACCATCCTAGGAGCGGTCACCTCACCGCGATGCGACCCCACCGGCCTCGGCGAATGCCACTGCGATCGCCTGCCGCTCAGCTCCGCCGGCGAGCAACAGCCGCAACAGGACGCGCGCCTTGTACGGATCGAGCAGCCCCGCGCCGATCACCCCGCGAGCGAGCAGGTCGGACTCCGAGCCGGCAAAACCGTAGGTGCTGCTCAAGACCGGACCTGCCCCGATGCGCGAAGCCAGGACGACCGGAATCTGCTCGGCGAGCGCACCGATGGCTGGAACCATCCTCGCCGGGACATGACCCACCCCGAAGCCCGCCAACACCAAGCCGTCGTAACGGGAACCGACATCTGTCAGCAGGCCGCCGTCGTCGTCCAGCGTGATCGTGACCAGTGCGACCTTGATCCCCAGCGGTGTACCGGGCCGCGCCACGGTGAAGCGGGGCGCAGGCATCCCGACGAGCACGGGCACGCCCTCGACGAGGTGGGCGAGCGGACCCGCGTTCGGGGACGTGAACGCGGCGGGGTTCGTGCTGTGCGTCTTGCGCACGTGGCACGCCGCATGGACCTCGTCGTTGACGACGACCACTGCCCCGAGGCCGCGCAAGACGGTGCTCGCAGCCACCTGCACCGCAGCGAGCAGGTTCGCCGGGCCGTCGGCGCCGGCGAGCGTCGGGTTGCGCATGGCACCGGTCAGCACGAGCGGAGTGTCGAGTCGCCAGACGAGGTCGAGCAGATAGGACGTCTCCTCGATCGTGTCGGTGCCCTGGACGACGACCACCCCGTCGGCGTCGCACCCCTCGGCCGCCGTGGCCAGCTCGAGGATGTCGTCGAAGCTCAGGCAGGCACCGGGCAACCTGCGGAAATCGTGGATGTCCAGGGTGGCGTCCAGGGCGCCCAGCTGCGGCACGGCCTGGATCAGCTCAGCACCGCTGTGCCGGACCACGGCGCCGCCGTCATGCCCGGCCATGCTGATCGTGCCGCCCAAGAAGAAGACTGCGATCCGAGGCACGCGATCACGGTATCGGGGCGGTCGACGCCGCGGAGCACCTGTCACATTTGCGCGAGCGCGGGTGTCTCATGACGACGGACCGTTTCTCCAGGAGGAATCGATGGCTCGCATCTCGCTCGACCCGCCTCGCACGCTCACCTACCGCATCGGCGCCTGGTACTCGCGCCGCAAGTACGGCACCCTGCTCGAGCCCGGCATTGCGGTGGGACACAACCCGCGCGTCATGCGCACCTACGCCAAGGAGGAGATGTCGCTCGCACGCTGGAACCGGTTGCCGGCCGACCTGCAGCATCTCGCGGTGCTCGCGGCGGCCACCCACGTCGGATGTTCGTGGTGCATGGACTTCGGCTACTGGGTCACCACGACCGAGGGTCTCGACCCGGCGAAGGTGCGCGACGTCCCGCGCTGGCGCGACAGCGCGGTCTACACCGAGCTCGAACGTCGAGTGATGGCCTTCGCCGAGGCGGCCTCGGCCACCCCGCCCGAGGTCACCGACGAGATGGTCGACGGGTTGCGGGCGGATCTCGACGACGCACAGCTCGTCGAACTCGCGATGATGGTCGCCGTGGAGAACCAGCGCTCGCGCTTCAACATCGCACTCGGCCTGACCAGCCAGGGATTCAAGGACCGATGCGAACCGGCCTATGACTGACCAGACAGCGTTCGACGAACATCGACGCCTGCTGTTCCGGGTGGCCTACAACCTGCTCGGCAGCATCGCTGATGCCGAAGATGTCGTGCAGGAGACGTGGCTGCGGTGGTCCTCCGCCGATCGCGCCGAGGTGCGCGACCCGCGTGCCTACCTCGTGCAGATCGCTACCCGCCAGGCGCTGAACCGGATCCGTTCCAACCGGGCTCGGCGCGAGAGCTACGTGGGGCCGTGGCTGCCCGAACCCCTGGTCGCGGCGGCGGCCGACCCTGCCGACGAGGTCGCCGACCGTGCCGAGCGCAGCGAGACGATCTCACTGGCGATGCTGGTGGTGCTGGAGACCCTGAGCCCGGCCGAGCGGGCGGTGTTCGTGCTGCGCGAGGTCTTCGGAATGGGCCACGACGAGGTCGCCGAGACTCTGGACAGATCACCGGCCAGCGTGCGCCAACTCGCGCATCGTGCCCGCGAGCACGTCCAGGCTCGACGCCCCCGCTTCACCGCGGACGATGACGAGCAGCGCCGGATCACCGAGGAGTTCCTGCGGGCGTGCCTCACCGGTGATCTCAGTGCGCTCACCGACCCTGCTCACGCCGGACGTCACCGTGATGTCCGATGGCGGCGGCAAGGCGAAGGCCGCCCTGCGCCCCGTCGTCGGTGCCGACAAGGCGGCCCGGTTCATGATCGGCATCGCCCGCGAGGCGGTGGAACTGTCGGTGCGGTTCGCACTGGTGAACGGCACGCTCGGAGTGGTCGGCTACCAGGACGCAACGCCGACGACGGTGGCCCTACTGGACCTCGTCGACGGCCGAATCGCGCAGATCCTTATCGTCGCCAATCCTGACAAGCTCGCCCGCGTCGGCGTCATTGACCCGCCCTGGGGACCCACGTAAGATGACGCCCTATTGATCACTGCTCAATAACGCGTGGTCGACGGGGGGAGCCAGGCAGTGTCCGACTACGACGTCCTGGTCATCGGGTCCGGGTTCGGCGGCAGCGTGAGCGCCCTGCGTCTGACCGAGAAGGGCTATCGAGTCGGCGTCCTGGAAGCCGGGCGCCGCTTCACGAACGAGACGCTGCCCAAGACATCGTGGCGGGTGCGCGACTTCATCTGGGCCCCGAAGCTGGGATGCACCGGCATCCAGCGGATTCACCTGCTCAAGGACTGCCTGATCATCGCCGGCGCCGGTGTCGGCGGCGGGTCGCTGAACTACGCGAATACCCTCTACGAACCGCTGCAGCCCTTCTACGACGATCCGCAATGGGCGAAGATCACTGACTGGCGCGACGAGCTGGCCCCACACTACACGCAGGCCAAGAAGATGCTCGGCGTCGTCACCAATCCCACCATCACGCCCAGCGACCTGGAGATGCAGCGCCTGGCCGAGCAGTTCGGCAAGGCCGACACGTTCCACCGGACGCCCGTCGGGGTGTTCTTCGGCCGCGACGGCAAGCAGGAGCCGGGCCAGACCGTGCCCGACCCCTACTTCGGCGGCGCCGGGCCCGAACGCACGGGCTGCATCCAGTGCGGTGAGTGCATGACAGGTTGCCGGCACGGCGCGAAGAACACCCTCACCACCAACTATCTCGCCCTCGCCGAGAGCGGCGGTGCCGAGGTGCATCCCCTGAGCACCGTGACGAACGTGCGCCCGCTCGATGCCGCCAGCGACGGCGGCTACGCGGTGGACACCGTCCGCACCGGCAAGTGGTCGACGCGCACGGTCGATCGCACGTTCACCGCTGAGCACGTCATCTTCTCGGCGGGGACGTACAACACCCAGAAGCTCCTGCACCGGCTACGCGCGACCACGCTGCCCGCCATCTCACCGCGGCTGGGTTACCTGACCCGCACCAATTCCGAGGCGATCCTCGGCGTCCGCACGGCCAAGCCGAAGCACGACTACACCTCGGGAGTGGCGATCACGTCGTCGTGGCACCCCGACGAGAACACCCACATCGAGCCGGTGCGCTACGGCAAGGGCAGTAACGCGATGGGGCTGCTGAACACCCTGCTCACCGACGGCGGCAGCCGCCGCAACCGCTGGCTGCAGTTTGCCCTGGGCATGCTGCGCAATCCGCTGCAGCTGCGGCTGCTCGTCCCCCGTAAGTGGTCCGAGCGGGTGATCATCCTGCTGGTGATGCAGTCGCTGAACAACTCCATCACCGTGCGGCGCAAGAAGGGTCCCTTCGGCCGGCCCACGCTCACCTCCGAACAGGGCGTCGGCGAGCCCAACCCCACCTGGATCCCGGCGGCCAACGCGGCCGCCCGGCAGCTCGCCGACAACATCGGTGGCATGGCCGGCGGCACGTGGGGGGACCTGATGAACGTCCCGATGACGGCACACTTCATCGGCGGGTGCGCGATCGGTGAGTCCGCCGAGACCGGGGTCATCGATCCCTACCACCGCCTCTACGGCTACGACGGCCTGCACGTCGCCGACGGGTCGGCCCTGTCGGCGAACCTGGGTGTCAACCCGTCGCTCACCATCACGGCGCAGACCGAACGCGCGATGGCCCTGTGGCCGAACAAGGGGGAGCTCGACGAGCGGCCCGCACGGGGGGCGGCCTACGTGCGCACTGCTCCGGTCTTTCCCGCGCGCCCGCTGGTTCCGCAGAGCGCGCCGGCAGCACTACACTTCGGTCCGGTTCCGATCGGCATGCCGCAAACACGGATCGCCTGATCAACCGCCGAGAGCCACCTGAAGGATCGGCGCAACCCGTGCGGATCGCAGTCGTTGTCATGTGTAGACGTTGTTACCAGCGTGTGAGCCGTGGCAGTGTTGCCCGCGGTGTCCGGCCCAGTCACACCGCAGGAAGGCACCGCATGTCGCCCAGCACGAACGCCCGACTCGGACAGCAAGCTCCCCACAGCACCGCTCGGCTGCACACCCACCATGCGCGACGGGTGGTCGCGGCGGCACTGACCGCTGGGCTGGTGGGCACCGGCCTGGTCGGCGCGGGCGCCCAGAGCGCGGGTGCGGCCGCGCTACCTCAGGCCCAGTCCGTCGGCAACTTCCTCGACGGCGCCCTGGGCGGCGGCCTCATCGACCCCATCGTGAAGCTCGCGTACGCCACCGCATTCGCGCCGGGCCGTACCTCGGTGCAGAACCCGCTCGACGTCACCGCGCTCAACGCAGTCAACCTGCCGCTGACCGGCGCCTTGAACCTGCCTGAGGTCGCCGGCATCAAGCTCGGCGCGGTGAACCAGGTGGCCCACGCGAACCTGGACGGCTCGTCATTCGGCGCCTCCGGTGCGGTCGACAACTGTGGCGGGGTGTCCGTCGGTTGCCCCAACAGCAGCTCAGGCTCGTTCCCCGCGAACGCGACCGTCGACCTGTCTGCCGCGGGACTTTCCGCAGGCTCGCCTATCCCGATTCCGGGCGGGACTTCCGCGGCGGCCTTGGGTGGCATCAAGCTGAGCGTCGGGGCGGTGTCCGCGCTGGCCCAGACCCCGGTCGGCTTCGGCAAGCCCGGCACGACCAACTACAACATCGCCGGCCTCACACTGGGCATCGGCTCGCCGGCGCTGGGGCAGCTGCTCTCCACGTTGTCGAAGGCGTTGAACCCGTCGAGCGTCCTGCGCATCATCACCCCGCTCATCAAGGGCGTGGTCCCGGAGTGCGACCTCACGCAGGTACTGCTGCCCACATCGCTGTCGCTCGAGGGTGGCGCGATCGTCATCAGCGCGACGGATGGCAGCATCACCGTCGACCTGGCCAAGCTGCTCCAGCAGCTCCACCTCAACCTCAACCAGCTGCCGCCGAACACCGACCTGATCGACTATCTGCTGACCTACCTCACGAGCGTCGATGGCCTGACCACGGGCATCGAGGGCCTGATCCACGGATTGACGGACAACCTGCAGGCCCAATTCGCGGCGTGCAGCAAGGCGGTCCCGCTGCTGCCCGACGTCCTGGCCGAGCTCAACAAGGGTCAGCAGACACTCGAGGCAGCGGTCAACGGCCTGGTCGGCAGCCTCGGCGGCGTCGGCGGAACCGGCAACCCGCTGGCCCCGCTCGGTGCAGTGCTGAAGAAGCTCATCGACATCGGCGTCAACGTCCAGCCCAACGGCCCGGCAGGGACCTTCAGCTCCTCGCTGAAGGCGACGCCGAAGCAGGGCACGCCGGCGGTGGCCGGGCAGACGATCGTCCGGGCGATCGAGATCAACCTGGTCGGTGACCCGTTGGCGACGCTGGCGCTGGCCAACGCCGCGGCCGGGCCCAGCACCGCGCCCGCGCTCACGCCGACGACGCCCGCTCCGACAACGACAGGTCCGGTGAACACCAACATCCCGACCGGTGTTCCGGCTGGGTTCGCCACGCCGGGCGCCTCACCCGAGCTGCCGCTCGTCCTGCTGGTCCTTGGGCTGCTGATGGCCGGTTGCGGCGCGGTGGCCTGGAAGTGGCGCGGCAAGCACGTCCGCTGATCTCCGCCGTCTCTCAGTCAGGAGGACCGGGGGGCCGGTGCCTGACCCGGCACTAGGCTCGCCATCATGCTCCCGCGCGTCTGGCACGGCGCCATCGCCGTCCTCGTAGTCGTCGGGCTGATCATCCAGATCTCGATCGCGCTACGCGTGCATGCCACTCCGCCCAGCGTCGCGCCGGGTCAGTTGGCCGGCGCGACCCTCGGCGGCCGGCTGTTGCGGGTGGCCAGCTTCTTCACCATCCAGAGCAACATCCTCGCGGCAATCACCTCGGCGCAGCTCGCGCGCAGTCCCGGTCGAGACGGGCGCGGCTGGCGAATCGCGCGGCTGGACGCGCTGATCGGGATCACGGTCACCGGCATCGTGTACTCGACGGTGCTGGCCAGAATGCACGAGCCGCGCGGGTGGGAGCAGGTCAGCAGCAATGCGATCTTCCACTACGTCGTCCCCGTCATGATGGTGCTCGGCTGGCTGGCATTCGGGCCGCGGCCGCGCATCACGCGAGCGACCCTGCTGGCCTCGCTCGCGTTCCCGATCCTGTGGTTCGGCTACACGCTGATCCACGGCGCGACCGACGGCTGGTACCCGTACCCATTCGTCGATGTCGATACCCACGGATATCCACGGGTGCTGCTGAACGCGCTGCTCGTGACGCTGGTGCTGGGCGCCGTGAGCGCGCTGTTCTGGGGCGGCGACCGCATGCTGGGCCGGGCGCCCCGTGCGGCGCGGCCGGACCGCGGCTAGTAACGCGCACGACTAGGACGACAGCGCGCGCACCACGTTCGAGGAGCTCGGCCGCCCCAGCTGCGCGGCCATCCACACGCTCGTCTCGACGAGCTTGTCGAGATCGACACCCGTGCGCACGCCGAGCCCGTGCAGCATCCACACTAGGTCCTCGGTGGCGAGGTTGCCGGTCGCGCTCTTGGCGTAGGGGCAGCCGCCCAGCCCGCCCGCCGAAGCGTCCAGCGTGGTGATGCCCGCCTGCAGCGCCGCGAGGGCGTTGGCCAGCGCCTGCCCGTACGTGTCGTGGAAGTGCCCGGCCAGTCGGTCGGGGCCCACGCCGGCATCGGCGAACGCGGCCAGCAGCGCCGTGACGTGTCCGGGGGTGCCGACCCCGATCGTGTCGCCGAGCGACAGCTCGGTGCAGCCGAGGCCGAGCAGCTCGCTGCCGACGGCGACGACCTGCGCGATGGGGACCTCGCCCTCCCACGGATCGCCGAAACACATCGAGAGGTAGCCACGGACCGCGAGACCCTCGGCTCGGGCGCGGGCAACGACCGGTGCGAACATGGCGATCGACTCGGCTACCGTGCGGTTGAGGTTGCGCCGGGCGAACGTCTCGGTGGCACTGCCGAAGACCGCGATCTCGCGGACGTCCTTGGCCAGCGCCCGCTCCAGACCTCGTTCGTTGGGCACCAGCACCGGGTAGCGCACCCCGTCGACGAAGGTGAGCGCGTCGAGAAGTTCGTCGGCATCAGCCAGCTGCGGCACCCACTTCGGGTGGACGAAGCTGGTCGCCTCGATCACCCGCAGGCCGGCTTCGGCCAGCCGGCCGATGAACTCGGCCTTGATCTCGACGGGGAGGGTCGTCTGCTCGTTCTGCAAGCCGTCGCGGGCGCCGACCTCGTAGATGGTGACCTGCTCGGGCAGGCCGGGCATGCGAACCTGCTGCGGGGACGGCATCGGTCCTTCCTACACCTGCGCCTACACCCCGGCTGCGGTGACGATCGCGTCTGTGATGAAGCCCGCCAGCAGGCCGGCGAGCAGGCCGTAGGCAAGCAGGTCAGCGCGCTTGGCCTTGGCAGCGATGCCGAGCAGCTGGGTGACCACGTAGATGATCGAGCCGGCCGCGAGCGTCAGGAAGGCGACGCTGACCGCTTCGTTGGTGAAGCCGTGGCCCACGGCGGTGCCGAGGAAGGTCGGGCCGCCGCCGATGAGGGCGAGCCCGAGCAGGAACGGCCAGCTCGGGCGTCGGGCGGCGCCGTCGGGTCCGACGTCGCCCGCCAGCGGCGCCACGATGCCGAATCCCTCGGTGGCGTTGTGCAGCCCGAAACCGACGACGAGAAGGGTGGCGAGCGCGACCTGGTTGCTCGCGGCTGACTGCCCGATGGCCAGACCTTCGGCGAAGTTGTGCAGCCCGATTCCCACCGCGATCAGCAGCGCCAGCCGGCGCGCGGGTGACCACGATGCGATCCCGCGGGCCGACAGCTCGTCGACCGACATCGCCCCCGGCCCGAACTGCGGCTTAGCCGATCGTCCGGCGACCCTTGCCATGTAGCGCTCGTAGGCGACCAGCGACAGCAGTCCGACGGACAGACCCGCCGCGAACAGCGCCCCGTAGCCGAAGACGGGCGCCAGGCCGCCACTGTGCTCGTGGACGGCAACCAAGGCCGAATCTACTGGTTCCCAGGCTGCTGAGAGGACGTCCCACACCAGGAACAGGAGCACGCCGACCGCGGTGGCGCTGAGCAGCAATCGCAGCGACGGCATGGGGCGCCGAAGGCGGCCGACCGGCATGCCGAGGACGATGGTGACACCGGCGATGAAGCCGAGGAGCAGCGTCTTGGACAGGTCCACTGCCGACCTCCCGTTCTTAGGTATGCCTACCCTCACTAATTCGCCCTGAAATTGCAAGTGGCCGGCCGAAAACTGTGAGCTCGCCTGTCAGCATCCGCTCGTCACAGCCAGTGGCCTGTTGACTGACTCAGCCGCCCACCCGAGGAGTCACCAGACCATGCCCGACGCGCCACGCACCACCCAGCCGCACCACGCCGGACGCCTTTCGGCGGCTCGCGCGGCGATCGTGCTCATCCTGTGCGCTACCGCTCTATTCGCACTCGGAGCCGTCCTGGGTTTCACCGCCGTCGGCCGCACCGGCGGCGGGCCGATCCAGAGCTGGGATGACACGGTGTGGCATTGGGCGATCTCGCATCGCGGCCCGTTCGTCGGAGTGGCCAAGACCGTCGCCACAGTCGGCGACGCGCCGGTGCTGGGGCTGATCTGTGTCCTGCTCACGGCCGCACTGATGTGGTGGCTGCAGTCCCCGCGGGCGCTGGTGCCGTTGGTGGCCTACCTCGGCGCGGAGTTCGAGGTGTTCGCAATCCGGCTGGTCATCCATCGCCCCCGACCGGCGAGCGCTGACTTCCCGGCGCCCGGGGCCATCCGCGGGGTTCATGAGACGAATTTCTCCTACCCGTCGGGCCATGCGGTGGCGGTGACGGCCGTGTTGTTCGCGGGGCTCGGGACGGTGGCCTTCACCCGACGGTGGGCCTGGCCGTGGCTGGTCGCCCTGGTGACCTCAATGGCCGTGGCCGACACGCGTCTGATTCTCGGAGTGCACTGGTTCAGCGATCTGCTGATCGGGCTGTTGATTGGGACCGCGTGGGGCGTGACGGTGGCCTTCGTCGGGCAGCGCATCGGGTGGGCAGACTTCGCCGCCCTGCGCCGGCTGCTGCCGCGTTAGTCGAGGGAACCGCTTGCACCCTGCGGCACGAATTTCCTTGGTAACCGTCCTCCGCCGCCGGTGAGGGCGCAGCAGTTGCTCGCCCTGTGCCGACCCATGCAGCCCAGGGGCTTTGCCGTCGCCGCTGACTCAACGACGAGGAGGATGGCTGTGCCGCAGTTCGAAACGTTCACCAAGCGCATGATTCAGCTCAAGCGCGATCCACACATCACCATCCAGAAGCGCGGAACGATGTCGCTGAACAAGTCCGCGTATGTGGCGCTGGGCTCACCGGATGCGGTCGAGCTGTTGTACGACCCCGATGAGCGCATCGTCGGACTCCGGCCGGCCGATCCGCTGGCTGAGCACGCCCACACGGTCAGAGCGTCCACAACCTCTGGCAGCGGAACCTTCGCGGTCTCAGCGATGGCCTTCACGAAGTTCTACGACATCGACACCACGCGATCCCTGCGTTGGGCGGCCTACCTCGATAACGGGGTGCTGTGTATCAACCTCAACGACCCGGCCACGCCGGTCACCAGCAATCGTGCCCGCAGCTCGCGCCCAGCTGGGCAGGCATGAATCCTCGCGCCTCGGTCAGAGCCGTCAGGTGGGACGCAAGGACACCAGGGTGCCGTAGACGACGATATTGTCGAGGTAGCTACCGGCGGAGGGATCGAACTTGCCGCCACACGTGACCAACCGGATCTTGGCTCCATCGGTGTGGCCGTAGACCGCCTGACTCGGGAACTGGCTCTTGGGGTACTCCGCGATTCGGTCGGCACGAAACACAGCGGTCCGGTGGTCGGCGCGGACAATGGTGATCAGGTCGCCGGTGTGCATCGTCGACAGTCGGACGAAGACCCCAGGGCCGTACTGCGCCGAGTTGATGTGCCCCAGGATGACCGACGGCCCGGCATCTCCCGGCAAGGGCGAGTACCGGTACCACCCGGCTTCGCCGACCGCGCTCAGTGGCGGGACCTCGACCGTGTGATCGGGGTTGAGGCCGAGCTGCATCACGCCGGCAACGACATTGATCGACGGAATCGAGATATGCATGAACGCCGCGATGTTCGCCGCACGTGACGGACCGACCGAGCGCTGCCCGACGCGAGCGACCGGCTTGCTCGTCCCCCGGTGAGACGGCGAGGGCGACGGGGACGCCGCTGCCCGGGGACTGGGTGGTGGCACCCGATGCTTGGGGGAACCGCTGGTGAGCAGCACGACACCGACCACGGCGAGCAGGACGCTGATGCCGCCGGCGATGAAGCGCACCCGGTGCGCGCGGACTGTCGAATATGCGGTGTGACCCAAGTCCATCGTCACGTCCGCGATGTCCTCGAGCTTGAGCCGCGCTTGCGCGATCCACCCCCGACTCATCCGCTAGCGCCAGTCGATCTGGGTGATCTCTCCGCCGACGATCGACACCCTCTCTGCGGCTTCGCCGTTGACGTCCCAGAGGGTGTATTCGCCAGCATGCAACTCAGGGTAGATCGCCGCAAAGCGCACCCCCGAGTCACCCCGTCGCTCCCGGATTGCGACATGGGTCCGGGGGCCGTGCCCGTGCCCGTGGTCGTGGCCGTGATCATGACCTGGGTCATGGTCGTGTTCATGATCGTGTCCATGATCGTGGACAACAGGACTGATCTCGATCTCGACACCGGCGAGGGACTCCGGCGCGTGCAGGATCAGCGCACCGATGTCTCCTCCGATGTCGAGCACGACGGTGCCGTCGTAGCTCGGTCCGAGTTGGCTCTGCTCAGTCATGACTCCGATGATGCCGAATCGTCCGGCGCGGCGGTGCCGGAGTAGGCAGCAGCGTCATCCTCGGGACCTCCGGCCGGCTGGGTACGCGGCCGGGTCGCGATACCCGCGGCCACGGCCGCACCGGCGACAGCGATCCCCCCGGCAATGAGCGCATCCCTGTTCCCGGGGCTGGTGATGAGGCCCTGCCCGGTCTGGGGCGGCCCGACCGGGATCGGAACCTGCACCGTACAGACGTTGAGCGCACCGAGGTCGGGAGCTGGGAAGTTGTCTGACGGGTTGTTGTAACCGGAGTGCGGTGTTCCGAGGTACGGGAAAGTGCTCAGGTAGTTCACGGTATTGCTTGCCGTCACGTCGGTGTTTCCGGACGTCAGTCCGGGCGTGACCGCTCCGGCCGCTGCGTCGGGCACATATGACGGATGGGTGAGCTTGTAGGTGGTACCGGCCAGGGCACGCAGTTCGATGGTGGTCACGTCATCGAACACGCGGCGACCGTTGGGGAAGCCCGCTGCGTCCCCGCCGACGAGGCCGAGGTTGCTGGGGTTCGTGGTCTTCGGGGCGATCGCCATATTCAGCCGCAGCAGGTCGGCCTGTACCGCGCTGGTGAAGTTCTGGAATCCGGGCACAACGCCGGCTGGGATGCCGGTGAGCAGGATGGCCAGCAGATCATCGCGGTTGGTCTTCGCTGCGTCGAGCTTGGCCAGGTTGGGGAATACGCCGGGGTAGAGCACCGGCAACAGATTGGCCAGCTCCGGGTTGGCCACGAACTTGGCGAACTGGCTGTCGCCGGAGGGGGCCTGGGAGTTCCATTTGTCCTTCAGCGGGATCGGGATGAGGACCTCGTTAAACAGCGGGTTGGCCAGACGGGAGATCTGGACGAACGGGCCGGCGTCGGTCACCGTGCCGTCGGGGTTGTAGATGCGGTTGGCTTGCCGGCTGGCCGAGGCATAGACCCCGATCGTCGAATTGGGCTTCGTCGGGTCAGTTGGCGCCACGCCGTCGGCCGTCAGTGCGGTCTTGGGTACCTGGATGGCGATGGAGTGGATGTTCTTCGCCTTGGTGGAATTCACGCCCTTGGTCGACTGCGGCATCTTGATCAGGTGCGCACTGGCGAACGGGCGTAGGACGCCGAGGTCGAAGATCGCCCCGAGGTCGACGTAGAAACCCTCGGCCCGCTGCCCAGTGAAGACCGTCTCGCCGCTGTCCAGTTGGTGGATGGCGGCGGTGGCCAGGGCGGGGTAGTTGGGTGTCGAACGCGGGCCGATATTGCACGGCGGGCAGGGCAGGTCGGTCCCCAGCGTCGTCGAGGTGCCGCCGACGACCTTCTTGACGGTCGCGAATTGGCGGCGATTCCAGTTCGCGCTGTTCAGCGAGTCGATCGGGCCGGTGTTGTACAGGAACGTCTTGGGATTCTGATACCTCGTGGTAAAGGTGAATTGATAGGTCAGGCGGGCGTCGGCAGTCGCGTTGTCGACGATGTGGATCTCATAGAGCACGTCGTCGCCGAACTCGAAGAAGTTCGGGCCGCCGGCCGGGTCCTCGAGCGGCACGAAGTTCGCGATCAGCGTGACCGTGTTGGGCTTGTCGGGGCTGACGAAGACGTAAACGTCGGTGTTGTCCGCCGCCGCATCGTTGGAGATTGCGGGGGCTTCCTTATGAGACGACATGCCTTACCTCTCGCTGTTGTCAGCCGTGACTGACTGATCTGACGCTGATTAGGACTTCGGGGCCTGGGCGGCGATCTGGGCCAGGCGGGTAGCAAGCTTGCGATCGGTGTGAACAACCTCGTGCTTGCCCACCAACACCGAGATCGTGCCTGCCTTGGCGTCCTTGACCCAGGCCACGAACGGCCCATCGTGGGCGGCTCCGGCCGGCAACGGCTCAGCATCGGCCTGCGCACCCATCAGGGCCGGCGTTACTGCGGCGGCACCCACCACCGCGGCGCCCAAGGATGCGTGCTTCAGGAACTTACGACGAGAATGTTCGGCCATGGCGCTAGACCCTTTCACAGAAGGAACGACGATCGGTTGGCACGGTCGGGACGGCGGGGAGCACGGTGCGGTGATCAGGAGGGCGGGTTGAAGTAGCCGCCGTGCGGCGTGCCGAGGTAGGGGAAATTGCAGAGATAGTTCACGGTGTTGGTGGCGTTGACGTCGGTGTTGGTGGACGCCAGACCAGGGGTGATGGCCCCGGCCGCGGCATCGGGCTTGTAGTTCTTGTCGATCAGTGGGTACGTGACGCCGGCCAGTGCCCGCAGTTCGATAGTGGTGACATCGTCGAACACTCGTCGCCCGTTGGGGAAGCCGGCCGGGTCCATGCCGATCAGGCCGAGGTTGCTGGGCTTGGCGGTGGGGGGCACGGCCATGTTCAGGCGCAGCAGGTCGGCCGGGACCGTGGTGGTGTTGTTCTGGAAGCCCGCGATGATGCCGGCCGGGATGCCGGTGAGCAGGATCGCCTCCAGGTCCTTGCGTTCGGTCTTGGCGGCGTCGAGCTTGGCCAGGTTCGGGAACACGCCCGGGTAGAGCACCGGCAACAGGTTCGACAGTTCCGGGTTCTTCACGAACTGGGCGAACTGGCCGTCGCCGGCGGGAGCCTGGGAGTTCCACTTGTCCTTCAGCGGGATGGGGATGAGCACCTCGTTGAACAGCGGGTTCGCCAGTCGGGATATCTGCACGTACGGGCCCGCGTTGTCCATGGTGCCGTCGGTGTTGTACTTGCGCGCTTTCTGGCGGCTGGCCGAGGCGTACACCCCGATCGTCGAGCGCGCGTCCGTCCCATCGACGGGGTCGTAGCCGCCAAGGGTCAGGTCGGTCTTGGGTACCTGGATGGCGATGGTGTGGATGTTCTTCGCCTTGGTGGAATTGATGCCCTTGCTCGTCTGCGGCATGTTGATCAGGTGCGCGCTGGCGAACGGGCGTAGGACACCGAGGTCGAAGATCGCGCCGAGGTCGACGTAGAAGCCCTCTGCGCGCTGCCCGGTGAACACCGTCCGGTTGCCTGGGAGCTGGTGGATGGCAGCGTTGGCCAGAGCGACGTAGTTCGGCGTCGAACGGGGACCGATGTTGCACGGCGGGCAGGCCAGGTTGCTGCCCAACAGCGTGGTCTGGCCACCGGCCACCCGCGTGACCGAGGCGAACTGGCGGCGGTTCCAGTTCTTGCTGGTCAGCGACTCGATCGGCCCGGTGTTGTACAGGAACGTGTTGGGGATCGTGTTCACGGTGTGGAACGTGAACTGATAGGTGATGTCGGACTTGGCGTCGCCGTTGTTGTCGATGTGGATCTCGTAGAGCACGTCGTCGCCGAACTGGAAGAAGTTCGGGCCGCCGTCCGGACCCTCCAACGGCACGAAGTTGGCGATCAGCGTGACCGTGTCCGGCTTGTCCGGGCTGACGAACACGTAGACATCGGTGTTGTCGGCGGCCGGATCATTCGAGATCCCGGGCGCTTCCTTGTGAGATGACATGCCTTACCTTCCCTGCACTGAACAGCAGACGATGACCAGAACCGCGGAGTGATGGGGCGACGGGCTAGGACGTGGGGGCTCGACCAGCGATCTGGGCCAAGCGGGCCGCGAGCTTGCGGTCGCGATGCAGCACCTCGTGCTGACCGACCAGAACCGCGATCTCGCCGGTCTTCGCGTCCGTCACCCAGGCCGCGAACGGACCCGCATGAGCCGGACCCGCCGCCACCGGCTCGGCCTCGGCGCTGGCGGCCGCCAAACCGGGAACCACGACTGCCGCACTCACCGCCGCAGCGCCTAGGGAAGCGTGCTTGAGGAACTTGCGACGTGAATGATCAGCCACAGCTCAGAGCCCTCTCGAAGGATGCCGACGACTAACGCACGAGCACGACCACGTGGGGAGCCGGACTGGTCTCCGCGTGGCCGTGCGGCCTACGACCCGTAGACTATTCCCCCGGATCAAGACCGCACAAGACGATAGCTAAACAAATTGTCGGCAAGAAGTTCTTCGCCCGGAATGGAACCGGGGCATCCTCCGAGTGCGAATGGGCCGCGCACGTCATGTCATGGGAACAAATTGGCAATGGCCATTTCTAGGTGTTTCTCAATTGACTTCTCTAATGGTCACCGAATAGCCATTTCAATCAATCGTTGATCCGTGACGGTGCCGGTGACCCACCGACCGGCAGCACCAGGCGCCGCCCGCGGCCGAGCAGCATCACCTGGATCACCGCTGGGCCGCGCCGAAGCGGGCAGCCCAGCAGCTGACAAATCGGATGCCTACTTGCTGGGTTGCGGCAGATCGCAGTTCTTCAACTTCGGGTTGGCTCCGAGGTAGTTCAGCGGGCCGGCCACGATCGTCACCGCGATGGTGCTGGCCTTGGCGCACGTCTTGGTCTTGCCGCTGTAATAGTGCCGCTGGCCCGCCGCGATCGCTCCGATCACCAGCCAGACCAGCACCAGGACGACGACGATCGGTCGCCAGCCAGTGGACCCGCTCCGTCTACTACGCCATGTGGACACACGCCGGTTGTACCCAGAACTCGACGCGCACACTCACCCGCTGCCGAAAAACTCCCGCCTGCCCGGGATGCGCGGAATCGGTTGACCTGCCGGCGCCTTCTACCCGGCGCGGCAGCGGCGTGCCATCCCGCCACCGAGCGAAGGACCCGGCTGCCCAGTGCGCCGCTCGCGAGTTCGGAAGACAGTGCCGTCGCTGTGTCGACCGGCAGGAGCCTGCTGATCTGGGGGGCTGTTCGCCGCCAAGCCCGCCGGCGGAGCCGGACCCGCCACGACAGGTCTTGGAGTTCGGCTGACCCGCGCTGGCTCGTCGCCGCGGCGGAGGTCGAGCTGAGGTCCGGGCCCTTGCCGCTCCGGAGGCCTACGGTGCGGGTGCGGCGCGCGGCGGAGTTCCCGCGCCAGGGGGGTCGGGGGGCAGCGGGGTGCCCGCGAGCGGCTCCGTCGTGGCCGGTCGCCCGGACGCGGGACCGGCGCCGTCGGGCTCGTCCTGATGTAACTCCTCCGAGAAGTTGTGGGCCGACTCCTTGACGGACTCGGCCACCTTCTCGGCTCTATCCTTCACTCGTTCGGCCAGCGGCTTGGCCTTGTCCCTGAGGTTTTCAGCCGCTGGTTTGGCCCTCTTCGCCACGTCCTCGGCCTTGTCCTTCATCCGGTCCACGATCCCCATCGCTACCCACCGCCGATCTGCCGTTGCCGATTGAGCTACCCACATCGCGGCACCGCATGTTGCCGCGATGCACAGCCCACCGTATCCGCTGGCTGTCAGGCACAGCGTCGACGAGCCTGCGACGGCCTGCCAGCACAGGCCGTCGCAAACGTGGCTGGTCAGGAGATCGGGCTGTGCCTCGGGCAATACGCGGTGCGGGTACGACCGCCGGCGAGTAACAGGCTGGCACCGAGGATGGACAGCACGGCACCCAGGCCAAGCAGGGGCTTGAGCATCGGACTCAGTCCGGTGTTGGCGAGGTTGCCCCCGGCGGAGGTCAGTCCCACCGCACTACTTGCCCGGGCGGTCGTGCTGGTCGAGGCAGAACTAGCCCTGGGCACGACGACAGCGCGCGAAACGGTGGCGGTCGACGTGGGGGTCGACGTGGGGGGCGACGTAGGCGTTGTGCCGGTCGTAACTCCTCGTGACACGTGGGGCTGAGGACCGGGCTGCTCGCTCGCGGTGTCGGTCGCGGTGTCGGTCGGGGTGACTGGCGGAGTGGTGACTGGCGGCGTCGTCACCGGCGGCGTGGTCGGAGGAGGTGTCGTTCCCGGTGGCGTGGTGTCGCATCGCCCTGAGGTGAAGGTGTTGTTGTCCAGGGATACCTGGCCGTTGCGGGCGAGGGCGCGGCCGTTCACAACAGTGCCTGTGGTCACCGAGATCGAGGTCAGAGCCATGATCGTCCCGACGAACTTGGAGGTCGTTCCCAGCGTCGCAGAGCTGCCCACCTGCCAGAAGACATGGCAAGCCTGGGCACCGTTGATCATGCTGACGCGGCTGGCCGAGGCGGTGATCAGGGTGGACGGTATCTGGAAGATGAAGACCGCACTCGGGTCGCCTTGGGCGTCCAACGTCAGCGTCCCACTCAGCCTGATGGGTCCGGTGGACTTGTACACGCCGGCGATCAGCGTGCGCCCGACGAGATCGTCAGCGATGTCCGCGGTCTTGGCCCGACCGGCGGCGTCGTTGTAGGCGATCACCAGGTCGGACTTTGCTTGCAGTGCCGCCGCGTCGCCGGCGTGGATGGCGCCGCCCGCCTTGCCAGGCGGAAATCCTGTGATCGCGGTACCAGGGCTGACGCCCAGGTTCGCGTTGAGGGTCGTGGGGCCTGTGTTGGTCACGGTCTGCCCACCCAGCACCGAGTAACTTGCCGCGGTGCCCAGCCCGACCGATGCCCCGGCCGCACCGGCGGATGACGGCAGGAACAGCACCGCTGCCAGCATGGCGCTTGCCATGGCGATGAGCGCTCCGGCGTTCTGATAGCGCGTGCGATCGGCCGGTTCGAAACGTCTGACCAGAACACTCTTGACGATCATCACGGCCTCCTGGCGCGATAATCCCCCGATCCAGGTTGCGCTACCGGAGATCCGGCAGCGGTGACCCGTTGTATGGAATTAGGTATGAACAGCGGCCTGATCCGGCCATTTGTCGAGCGTCCATCGATGCCACGAACGCTCGCCAGGTGCGCTCAGCCACCAGTCGAGCGCTGTGGCCGGCCCCGTTGCACCTAGATCGCCACATCGGCGACCTGGATCCAGCATCAGGCCGTGCGACCGTGATAGGAAATAGACGAACCATACTGACTTCACACGGATTTAACATGCCTTCCCAGGAAGCCTTTTCCTAGTCCGCTGAGCACGACAGGCTCGGCTGAACCGCCGCGTGAGGGCTGGCCGCACTGGTGAGCACAGTGATCCACAGCCCGGGAACATGCCCACAGGCATGTGGACGGCGTGTTGATCACGCGCACGTTGGGGGAGCACAGTGATCCACAGCCCGGGAACATGCCCACAGGCATGTGGACGGCGTGTTGATCACGCGCACGTTCAGGGAGCACAGTGCACTAGGGAACCGGACCTTCCGCGTCACATCATTCAACGACCAACGCCGCGGCCGCCGGCTGGGCTCCTGCCGCGCTTACCGTCGGTCGCGTGCGCTCAGAGTCCGGACGACCGGGTATCCAGCCTCATGCCGGAATTGCCCGAATCTCAACTCCGCTGAATGGTGCTGAGGCCTCGGGAATCTGAGCGGCAAGCACGACCGCCTGATCCATGTCCCCAGCCTCCAGCAGGTAATAGCCGCCGACGACCTCCTTGGTCTCCAGGAAGGGCCCGTCGGTGGATTGCGGACGGCCCGCAGAGTTTGAGCGCAACGTGATCGCCTTGGCGGTCGGTTCCAGCTCGTTTCCTGCGATGACTGCAGCCCCAGCTCCGGCGATGAACAGTCTGTGCCGTTCGCCGTTCTCCTGATGCCACTGCGGTGTGGCCTGCGCCCACTTCTGCTCGTCGCCGTAGATGAGAATCAGGTACTTCGCCATTGCGCACGTCCAATCACATGGGGCCCGACTGGCCCGACCACTCATACGACGAACCAGAGCACCGCCGATCGACGACCCGCCGGAATTTTCGCAAGGCCACGTTGGTGACCCACGCGCGCCACCCCGAGATCGTCCGGAATCCCGCCGCGGTACCGGCCGGGAGACCCACGACGTGGTCGACGCAATGGGGGAGTTGGTGGCGCGCGCGGCAGGACTCGAACCTACAACCTCTTGATCCGTAGTCCAGGGGCGCATCTGTCATGGCGGACACCGGACACCAGGAAAGCCTTGCAGCGTAGGGGACTCTGGGGTCGGAGCTATCAGCGCGTATCAGCTCGCATCAGCCTCTGCGGGGGGCGTCTGTGCTACTGGCGTGCTACTGGCGCAGATCAACTCCGGCGCGCCGCCCCTGAGATCGCTTCTGCCGTTCCCGGGCCCTTTCTGACACTGCGCGGGGCGCTAAGGGCCGCCAGCGATCAGCACAGACCCGCCGCGCCGGGCTCACGGCCAGCGTTTGTAGCACCGGTCGTCAACAGTGGTAATCGATTTGGGTGCTGGTCGCATCAACCTTTCCCGGCGACAAGACATGCACCATTGCCGTTCCGTGCAGCGGATTTGTCCCGGACACGGCGAAGCGCAATCCCGTGCTTACATTTTTATGTCCGGACGGCACCGAAATCTCTTGTACGCTCGACAGCCGCCCATCCGGTTTGGTCCATTGCACTGCGAGCGTTCCGGCCGAACCATTGGTGACTATGACAGCAATGAATTCAAAATGCGCAGCTGGGCAGTGCGCCACCGGTGGCTCGGGCCGGGTATGTACTGAAACCGAGCGGACGCTCAGCGGGATCTGCTTCGGCTGGGCCAGCAGCAATCTGGTCAACCCGGCAGCGACGACGCCGACGAGGAGCACCAGCCCCACGATCAGAGGCACCCGGCGGGAGCGGCGCGGCATGCGGACAGGAGGTGGGGGGGTGGCCGGGGCCCGAATGGGAACACGACGGGTGGCGACCGTGCCAGCGCGCGCTTCGTCTCCCGGACCGGGTGCCCGACCGGCAGCCGGCCAGTCGGAGGCCGGGACGGCGGCCAACCACGTCATCAACGCTTGCGGCAGCGGACGTCGTTCGGGCTGCCGGTCCAGACCCGCCAGCAGCGCTGTGGAAGCAGCGCGAGGAAATCCTCGGATGAAGTCATGCGGTGCTTCGGCGTTCTGGTGCCAGTGGGCTGCGATCATCGTCAGCGGGTCGTCGCCCACGAACGGTTGCCGGCCGGTGAGTACCTCGTACGCCATGACGGCGAAGCTGTAGGCGTCGGACCGTTCGTCCGGTTCACAGCTGCCCTGGCTGACCTCGGGGGGGAAATACGCGGGGGTACCGCCGGCCTGGCCGTCGGTGGTCCGAAACACCGCAGGGTCGGTAACCACCCGGGCCAGACCGAAATCCCCGAGCTTGGCTCGACCGTCAGGAAGTACGAACACGTTCCCGGGTTTGACATCGCGGTGGATAACTCCGGCGCTGGCGGCCGCGGCCAGGGCCGCCGCCACATCGCCCAGCGCGGTGAGACCCTCGCCGGCGGCGAGCGCGCCGTCGCTGACGAGGTCCGACAGCGGGCGGCCGGGCACGTATTCCATGATCAGCAGTGCGTTGTCGGTGGTGAGCTTGAAGTCGTACACGCGCACGATGGCAGGGTGGTGCAGTCCCGCCAACACTCGACCTTCGCGGCGAAAGCGCCGCAAGGCATCGTCGTCGTTAATGGCCCAGCGGTGAATACGCTTAATGGCCACGAGCCGGTCGAGGGGGTCATGTCTGGCTAATGCCACTTCCCCGCATGCGCCGGAGCCCAATTCCCTGATGTAGCTGTAGCCGCGCGGCACCCAATCGAGCGTCATCACTGTCGACACCGTCTGGGCATGTGCGCAGCTTGGCGGCGCCACCCACGAGTGTCAACGGGCGCGGGCGTGGCAGGCATTGAGATCTCGGCGTCGTTCGACTATTCGCTTTGGCAGGCCGGTGCTAGGTTCCGGTTATTCGTTGGGGGCGTCATGGTCTTTTTTGGTTCTTATGAGGTTCTGGAGACCGTGGCGGTGGGTTCGACTGGGACGGTCTTCCGGGCGCGTCATCGTGAGATCGGGCGGTTGGCGGCGATCAAGGAGTTGAACGCTGTAATGCGGGCGGTGCCGGGGTTGCTGGCGCGGTTCCGGGCTGAGGCGCAGACGTTGGCGGCGTTGGATGATGAGCATGTGGTGGCGGTCTTCGACTTCGTCGAGGAACCTGAGCGGGTCTGGATCGCCCAGGAGTGGGTGGACGGGGTCACCATCGCCGCCCTGCTGACAGCACATGGCCGGCTCACCGCGGAGCAATCCTTGGGCGTGCTGCGCGGCGCGCTGCTTGGGCTGGCCCATGCCCACGACCGCAACCTGGTGCATCGCGATTTCGCGCCCGCCAACATCCTGGCCGACCAAGCGGGGACGTCCAAGCTAGTCGACTTCGGGCTGGCCGCCCCGGTCGGCGGAACCGGGGCCTGTGGCACGCCGGCGTTCATGAGCCCGGAGGCGGCTCGCGGTGGGCCGGTCGGCAAGTCGAGTGACGTGTACTCCGCCGCGGCGGTCCTGTTCAGCATGCTGTCCGGACGCCTGCCGTTCTCGGCACGCTCGGCCGACGAGGTTATGCGCGCCCAGATCGAACAGCC